>NZ_NCTV01000029.1:0-60638 GCF_002114135.1 Microbacterium sp. LEMMJ01 | reverse complement strand
AGCGTCAATGTGTATAAGAGACCTAACCTACGCCGACCACGTCGTAGCGGCCGCCCTCAGCTACATCCAAGGCGACAACCAACGCGCCCTCGACCACGCGGAGCCCGTCACGGAAGATGCTCTCGAGCCCCGCCTACAATCGAACGCTCTCCTCGTGCACGCCGCAGCCGCCCTCGCGTTGCGCCGCAAGAAGACAGCGGCAACGTCGTTCCAGCGGGCAGAAGCGATCATTCAGCACTACGGCCTACACGCCAATTATCAAACGATCTCCCACGCCGACCTCGACCAGCTCATCGCTCTCACCGGCGCAGACACCGAGAACACGCTGCGAATCCACCCCGTGCGGCGCGACCTCCCCACCCTGACCCGCCGCGAGAACGACGTGCTCACGATGCTCGCCACCGATCTCTCCACGAACCAGATCGCTGAACGCCTCTTCATCACCAAGAACACTGTCAAAACCATTACCAAGAACCTCTACCGGCGCCTCGGCGTCAACACGCGTGCGGACGCTGTGCATCACGCTCAGAATGAGCCACGGCTGAAGGGTTCAAGCGCGACGTAACAGGGTGTCGCGCACCAGCTGCCGATCTCGCTCGAAGCGCAGGCCGAAGCCGGTATCGTGGTCGCCTTCTGGGACCGGACCGCGGCAAATCAAGTGCTCGCGCGCCACCAGGCGGACGCGGAGTCCGCCTGGCATGCGCGCATGGTCGAATACCTGATCGATGCCGTCGCGGCGCAGGAACTGCACGAGCGCACTCCCGTCACTTCGGTCGCCGACATCATCTCGTCGATCTGCCTCGGCCAACAGGTGGAGTAGGTCGTGCGGTCCCCGCTGGGACGACCGGAGCGACAGCTCGAGCTGGTCGAACCCGTTCTCATGCCGTGGCTGAAGCCGATGCGATAAACACCGGACAAGACTTCCGTTACCGCTGCGTTACCGGAGGTCGCGTCCCGCGCACGACGAAGGCCCCGCATCCCTGTCATAACAACGGGAGTCGGGGCCTTCGTGGTGGCGGTGACGGTGGGATTTGAACCCACGGTAGGGGGTTACCCTACACAACTTTTCGAGAGTTGCACCTTCGGCCGCTCGGACACGTCACCGCGGATCAGTTTACGGCACCGGGGCCGAGCGCGCGAATCGGCGGGTCACCAGGCGGTGGCGACCTCGGCGTGGGCGCGGAGGATGCCCTCCGTGGAGCCGGCGGGGGCGCGCCCGATGCCGCACTCCGTGGCGACGCCGAACTCCGGCGCGAACCGGACGGCGGCAGCGATCCGGCGACGCGCACCGTCCGCGCCGTCCTCCCGGTGCACGAGGCCGAGGTAGAGCTCCTCGACCGGGGTGAGCGCGGCAAGCGGCGCGAAGTAGGCCTCGTCATCGTGGCCGATCGGCACGGGAAGGTGCAGCCACGTGAGCGGACGGTGGGCCGCGGCGATGACGGCGTTGGCGTAGCGGACGAGGGAGCCGGCGTCGGTCGGCTCGAAGAAGTGCTTCTCCCCCGCGTCGCCGTAGCAGAGGTGCACGCCCACCTCGACGTCGTCCGGGACGGCGTCGACGAGGGCGGCCAGACGCGATACGAGTCCGTCGAACGGGTCGCCGGGCCACCACCCCTCCATGACGGCGCCGTAGCCGGAGGCGCCCTCGAGGATCCCCATCTCGCTCGCGACGTCCCACTGCACCGCGAGGTCCTCGTGGGGGATCGCGGCGAGGATCCCGTCGAGCTCGCGGAGCATCGCGGCGGTGTACACGGGCTCGATCGCGGCCCGGTCGTCGCCGTGGAAGAACGAGGAGATGACGGCGAGCGGGGTGGGCAGCGACACCTGGAACCGGGTGCCCGCCGCGACCACTCCCTCCTCCCGCAGCCGGGTGAAGAGCCCGTACGACTCGATTGCCGCGGAGGCGTACCCCAGCGGAGGCAGCGCGATGGTCGCCGGGTCCACGCCCTCGGCGATTCGGAGGCCCCGGGCGTCGATTCCGGCGGGGAACGGGATGGGCTCGTCGCCGATCCGCTCGATGCCGTCCGCCTGGCCGATGACGTCGGGCTGGAACATGATCCAGTGGAACCGTTTGCCCACCTCGCCGTCCGGGATGCGACGCAACCGGTCGCCGAGCAGCTCCGCCGCGGTGCGCATCGTCGTCTCGGCGTCGTCGAAGTTCACACTGCCCACGAGAAGGGCACCCTGGGGCTGCGTCATGGCCTCAGGATATCCCTCGCCGACCCACCCCCTTCCGGCCGAGCCACCCCTCTGCGTGCGGCCGAAAGGGGGTGGGACACACGCAAGGGGGTGGGTCGGCGAGGGGAGGTCGGGATTAGGATTGCCTAAGAACCCGCCGCCTCCGGGGGCAGAACGACGGGAAGGATGCAAGCAGCATGGGATTCATCACGTCTGCGGCGCTCGCCGAGACCGGATACGTGGTCCTCGACGACGAGACCACCCCGGTGGACCCGTCCGAGTGGCAGGACCTCGAGTACGTCGGCTGGCGCTCCTCCGGCATCACCCGCTTCGCACCCCTGACGAGCTACGCGGGCGAGATCGACTGCAACGGCTTCTGGAACCACACGCCGCCGCGCACCGACAAGGACGGCGTCTGGATTCCCTCACAGGTCGCGATCGCCCCGACCCTGCAGCGCCGTGCCCTTGCCCCTGGCGCCGGCGTCGGCCGCTGCCGGGTCATCGAGCTCCAGCCGAACGACTACGCCGACGCGATCTACAACCTGCACCAGGACGACAACAACCGCCTCAACGAGCCGGGCACGGGCTGGGTGGTCCGCGGGTACTACAACCTCACCGACGACACCGACTCGATGCTCATCCTCCGCTCCGACCGGTTCGACCCGGCCACCGAGGTCCGGCTGCCGCTGCGCGCCGGCTCCCGGATCATCGTCGACACGCAGCGCTTCTGGCATGCCGTGTGGCATCGCGGGACAGGGCCCCGGTATGCGCTCATCACCTCCTGGACCAGCGGCCCTGAGCTCGACGCATACATCGCCGCGCACCACGGCGACCCGCATCCGCCGACGGTCGACCTCGACCCGCGTGTGGTCGATGAGGCCCAGGTCGAGATGCACCGCCGGATCGAGGAGCGCCGTCGCGCGTTCGAGGCGCAGGGCATCGTGATGGAGCCGCCCGCCGACATGAACCTCGTCGGCTGAGGCTCAGACCGTCCGGCCGCCCTCGATCCGCACGACCCGGTCGACCGTCCCCGCGGGCGGTGCCACGTGCGAGATGAGCAGCACCGACTGCTCCCCCGTCGCCTGCAGCAGGTCGCGCAGGAGAGCGTCCGAGGCCTCGGGGTCGACGCCCGCCGTCGGCTCGTCCAGCACGAGCACCGGGAAGCCGCGGAGCAGCGCGCGAGCCAGAGCGATCCGCTGCGCCTGACCGCCGGACACCAGCGCACCGCGGTCGCCCACCCGCGCATCGAGCCCTCCGCGCTCGCGCACCCACGCCGCGAGTCCCACACGGTCGAGCACGGCGAGGAGCTCCTCGTCGGTGGCGGTGTCCCTGGCGAAGAGGAGGTTCTGCCGCACGTCCTCGTCGAAGAGCTGCGGCTGCTGCTCGCACAGGCCGACGACGCGGCGCAGCGACGGACCGGACAGCGCCGCCGCGTCGAGATCGCCGATCCGGTACTCGCCGTCCACGCGGAGGAAGCCCACGAGCGCGGCCGCCAGCGAGCTCTTGCCCGCCCCGCTCGCCCCGGAGACGAGCACCCGCTCACCCGGCGCGAGGTCGAGGTCCACCCCGGTCAGCGCCGGCGCGCCGCCGGGCCAGTGCGCCGTGGCTCCCCGCAGCGTGAGCGCGGGCACGCCCTCGACCGCGACATCCTGCCCGGCGTCGGTCCGCAGCTCCGGCGGCATCTGTTCGGGCAGCACGTCCACGATGCGCTCCGCACTCGAGCGGACGCTCCGCCACGAGGCCGCCGCGATCGGCACGGCGCCGAACACTTCGAACACGACCATCGGCACGAGCACCGCGACCGCGAGCCACGGAGCGTCGATGGCTCCGGTGGCGAGGCCCGGGGCTGCCACCGCCAGCGCCCACACCGAGGCGGCGCCGGCCATCAGCGAGACCACTCCGGCCGCGACGGCCTGCGCCAGCGACGCCCGACCGACGACCCGACGCAGGGCGGCATCCGCGACACGGATCCGCTCTCGGGCCTGTGACTCCGCGCCGAACGCGAGCAGCACGTCGAGGCTGCCGAAGTAGTCGACGAGGGCGGCGGACACCTCGGCCCGACGCGCCGACACCGCGGCCTCCGCACGGGAGCCGAAGATCCAGCCCAGCCCGACGGCGGCGAGCGCGGCGACGAGGAGGCAGACGGCGAGGGTCAGCGCGGCGGGCGGCGACACGAAGGCGAGGAAGCCGACGGCCCCCAGGGCGACGACGCCCGAGACGGCGATCGGCTGCACGACCCGGAGCGGGAGGTTCTGCAGGTTCTCGACGTCGTCGACGAGGGCCGCGAGCACCTGGCCCCGGTCCGTCGCGCCGAGCCCCGCCGGCGAGAGCGGGATGAGGCGGCGCACCATGTCGGACCGGGTCGTGGCGAGCTGTCGGAGCGCGGCGTCGTGACCGCTCAGCCGCTCGAGGTACCGCGTGACGGCCCTGGTCACGGCGAAGAACCGCACCCCGACGACCGCGATGGACAGCGGCACGAGGGAGTCGACGATCGACGCGCTCACGATCAGCCAGCCGCTCACCGCGAGGAGGCTCACGGCGGCGGCCGCCGACAGCACGCCCCAGATCAGCCCGGGGAGGAAGCGGCGGAACGGTGGCTGCGCGAGCCGGAGCACCTCCCGGACCCGGTCGCTGCGGGTCGTCTCGTTCATGCGCTCACCCCCAGCGCCACGATCCGGTCGGCGATGTCCCTGACCGAGCGGCGGTGCGAGACGAGCAGGACGGTGGCGCCGGCATCCGCTCGCGCGCGCAGCGACCGCCACAGCCGCTCCTCGGTGTCAGCGTCGAGGGCGCTGGAGGGCTCGTCGAGCGCGAGCATCCGCTCCGGCATTCCGTCGTGACGGTACAGCGCCCTGGCCACCGCGACGCGCTGCGCCTGTCCTCCCGACAGCCCTGCGCCCTGCACACCCAGCACGCGGTCGGCCTCGATGCCCTCGGCGCACGCGGCGTCGAGCGCCCGGCGCACACGGGCGAGGTCGGGAGCGGCATCCCCGAGGGCGACGTTCTCCGCGACCGTGCCGCGCATCAGCCCTGGCGTCTGCCCGGCCCAGGCGAGCCAGTCGGACGGTGCGAGCTCGGCGACGTCCCGTCCGCCCCAGGTCGCCGTGCCCGTGGAGTCCACCGCACCGCGGAGGGCGGCGAGCAGACTCGACTTCCCGGAGCCGCTCGGCCCCTCGATCAGGGTCACCGACCCGGGCTCCGCGACGAACGACACCGGCGGGAGGTCCCGCACGCGGAGTTCCTCCACCACGAGTTCCCGCCCCGCCGGCACGACGTCGACCCGGCTGCCGGACGAGTCCACGGGGTTCGGTCGTGCGTCCGTGCCGAGGTCGTGCGGGCGCATGCCGCCCCGGTCCCGGTCGCGCGCCGCATCCAGCACGTCGAACACGTCTTCCGTGGCCGCGACGCCCTCGGCCGCCGCGTGGAACTGCACGCCTACCTGACGGATGGGGAGGAAGGCCTCCGGGGCGAGCAGCAGCACGAAGAGCCCGACCTCCAGGCTCAGATCGCCCGACAGCAGCCGGAACCCGACCGCGACCGCGATGAGCGCGACCGCGAGCGACGACAGCAGCTCCATCGCGAACCCCGACAGGAACGAGAACCGCAGCACCTTCATGGTCTCGCGACGGTACTCGTCGGCGGTCACCTCGATGCGGTCGGCCGCCCGACGGTCCCGGCCGAACAGCCGCAGCGTCGACAGCCCCTGCACCGTGTCGGCGAAGCGGGCGGCGAGGTGCTGCAGCGTCTGCCACTGCTTCTTCTGCACCGTGCGGGTCGCGATGCCGATGAGGATGAGGAAGAGCGGGATGAGCGGCAGGGTGATGACGGCGGTGAGTCCGCTCGGCCAGTCCTGCCACCACATGACCGCGACGAGCACCGGCGTCGCGATGACGGTGAGCACGAGCTGCGGGATGTACCGCGCGAAGTACGCGTCCAGGGCTTCCAGGCCGTGACCGGCGGTGACGGCGATCTGCGTCTGATTCCGCTGCGCGAGCCACCCGGGGCCGAGGCGTCCGACGGCCGCGACGAGCGCGGCCCGCAGCTGCATCCCGGTCCGGGCGGCGGCCTGCGTGCCCGCGGCGTCGGAGGCGGCGATGAGCAGACCCCGAAGGAGGGCGGCCCCGAGCAGCCAGAGCAGGGTCACGGTGACGTCGCGCCCCGCGATCGCCCCCACGACCGCTTCGGTGAGGAGCCACGCGAAGGCGATCGTCACCGCGGTCTGGAAGACGCCGATCGCGGCCGACGCCAGGAGGAATCCCCGGGCGGCGGCCGCGTATCGGAGCAGCCTCGGATCGACGGGTTTCACGCGTGCGCCGGAGCCCCCTCGATCGACCGGCGGGTGACGCGCTTGCGGAACACCCAGTAGGTCCAGGTCTGGTACGCGATGACCAGCGGGAGGGCGATCAGCGCGGTCCAGCTCATGATCTGCAGCGTATACGGAGTGCTGGACGCGTTGGCGATCGTGAGACTGTACGCCGGATCGATGGTCGACGGCATCACGAACGGGAACAGGGCGGAGAACAGCATGACGACGGCGAACATGACCGTGAGCATGCCGGCGAAGAACGCCCACCCGTCGCGGCGGACGAGCGAGAAGCCGACTGCCGCGATCAGGCTGACCGCCGCGAGCGCACCGGCTCCGATGACGAGCCACAGCAGCGGAGCCTCGCGGCCCATCGCGATCGCGACCGTCCAGATCACCGTCGCGGCGGCGACGAGGATCGTCGGGATGGCGGCCTTCTTCGCGAGCTTCTGCGCGTCCTCGTGCACCTGGCCGTCCGTCTTCAGCGCGACGAACAGCACGCCGTGCAGGAAGAAGAGCAGCAGGGTCGTCACGCCGACCAGCAGCGCGTACGGGTTGAGCAGCGAGAAGAAGCCGCCGACGTAGATGTGGTTCTCATCGATCGCCACCCCCTGCACGATGTTGCCGAAGGCGACGCCCCAGAGCAGTGCCGGGACGACCGAGCCGATGACGATCATCCGGTCGAAGCCCTGCTTCCACTTCCTGCTCTCCCGCTGATGGCGGTACTCGAACGAGACGCCGCGGAGGATGAGCGCGAGCAGGATGAGCAGCAGCGGCAGGTAGAACCCGCTGAACAGCGTGGCGTACCACTCGGGGAACGAGGCGAAGAGCGAGGCCCCGGCCACGATGACCCACGTCTCGTTGAGGTCCCACACGGGACCGATCGTGTTGATGACCTGTCGGCGCGACACGTCGTTCTTGCCGAGGAACGGCAGCGACATGCCGACACCGAAGTCGAACCCGTCGAGGACGAAGTAGCCGACGAACAGGAAGGCGACCACCCAGAACCAGATCGTTGCGAGATCCATGATGCTCGTTCCTCTCAGTACACGACCGACGGCAGCTGAGCCGTCTCCTCATGGGGCTGTTCGTCGGTGTCCGGCCCCTTCTGGGCGGCCTTGACGATCAGCCGGACCTCGACCACGGCCAGCGCGGCGTAGATCGCGGTGAAGGCGATCAGCGATATCAGGACCTCGAGTCCGCTCACGCCGGGCGAGACGCCGTCGCGGGTGGACATCAGACCGAACACGATCCAGGGCTGTCGACCCATCTCGGTGAACACCCAGCCCATGATGTTGGCGGCGAGCGCGAGCGGGAACGACCAGATCGCGACCTTCCACATCCACGGCGCGACCGGCTTGGTGGCCTTCTTGCGGGTGACCCAGAGGCCGGCGACGGCGACGAGGGCGGCGGCCATGCCGAGGCCGATCATCCAGCGGAACGACCAGTAGGTGATCCACAGGACAGGGGCGAAGTCGGTGAGACCGGTGCTCGCATACGTCTGGGCGTACTCGGCGTTCAGGTCGTTGATGCCGTGCACACAGGCGTCGAGCGTGTGGGTCGACAGCAGCGACAGCAGGTACGGCACCCGGATCGAGAACAGCTCCGAGCTGCCGTCCGGCGTGCCCAGCGTGAAGATGCTGAAGGAGGCATCGGCGCCGCAGACTGTGTTGAACGTCGCCTCGGCGGCGGCCATCTTCATCGGCTGCGCGGCGTACATCGCCAGACCGAGCTGGTCGCCGGTGAGCACGACGCCCGCGGTGGAGAAGATCATCGCCCAGAGGCCGAACTTCAGCGAGACGCGCATGGTGTCGAAGTGCTGCCCGCGGGCCAGGTGCCAGGCGGACACCGAGATGACGACACCCGCGGCGAACATGAGCGCGCCGAAGATGGTGTGCGGGAACGCGGCGAGGGCGACGGGGTTCGTCAGCAGCGCCCAGAAGTCGGTGAGCTCGGCGCGGTTGGTCACCTCGTTGTACGTGTAGCCGACCGGGTTCTGCATGAACGCATTGGCGGCGATGATGAAGTACGCCGACAGGATGCTGCCGATCGAGACGCACCAGATGGTGGCCAGGTGGATCTTCTGCGGGAGCTTGTCCCAGCCGAAGATCCAGAGGCCGATGAAGGTCGCCTCGAAGAAGAACGCCAGCAGGCCCTCGAAGGCGAGCGGGGCGCCGAAGACGTCGCCGACGAAGCGGGAGTAGTCCGACCAGTTCATACCGAACTGGAACTCCTGCACGATGCCGGTGACGACCCCCATCGCGAAGTTGATGAGGAAGATCTTGCCGAAGAAGCGGGTGAGGTGCAGGTACTGCACCTTGCCGGTACGCACCCACGCGGTCTGGAAGATGGCGGCGACCAGCGCCATGCCGATCGTCAGCGGGACGAAGAGGTAGTGGTAGACGGTCGTCAGGCCGAACTGCCATCGGGCCAGGGCGAGCGGATCAAGCCATTCCATGAGCGACTCCCGTTCTGTTCGACGCCTGCGCGGCGGTGTCGCGCAGCTGCACGGTGCATTCGGAGGGCTGCGCGGCCTCGCGCACGCACTCGGCTTCGAGCGGACCCCCCGCTTCTGCAAGGATGCCCTGCATCAGCCCGAGATGCACCTGGCACAGCATCGGGCGGTCCTCCGGCCGGCCGGCCGCGTGCGGGCACGGACTCAGATCGACGGTCAGACCGCGGTCGTCCACGACCGGCTCGAAGCCGCTCTCCTCCAGGTGCTCGACGAGGGCGTCGAGCTGGTAGGTGGCGTCCTTCCCGAGGGCGGTCCCGGTGCCGGGGAGGACGCTCCGGAGCAGGTCGCCGCGACGGGCGGCGGCCTTGGCCTTGTTCCGTGCGACCGGGCTGGAGGCGTCCGGGGCCCCGGTGGCCGCGCGGTACAGCGTGCGCGGGCGCCCCCGGGTGGTGCGGTGCTCCACGGTCGGGATGACGTAGCCGCCCTCGATGAGCCGCTGCAGGTGCTCGCGCACCGTGTTCGGGTGCAGGCCGGTGGCCTCGCACAGGTCGCCGATCGCGAGTTCTCCGGAGGCACCGGAGTGCCCGGCCTCGAAGAGGAGGTGCAGGATGCGCACCCGGGAGTAGCTGGAGATCGGCCCGCAGACGGACCCGCCGTTGGACATGTCTCAATTATCGGCCGGGGCCGGCGGCCGGCGGGGGAACCGGGCCGTGAATAATCGCCTGGTCGATAGGGATGTCTGATCCCGCCGATAGCCTGGGGGCATGGCCACCCGGAAACCCGCTCCCCCCGCGTACGTCTGCACCGAGTGCGGGTGGACGACGGCCAAGTGGGTCGGTCGCTGCGGGGAGTGCCAGCAGTGGGGCACGGTCCAGGAGCAGGCCGCGCAGACCGGCATCCTCCGCCGTGTGAACGCGCTCGCGCCGACCGCCGATCGCGCGGCGCGCCCGATCACGCAGATCACCACGCAGGACGCGCCGCGCCGCACGAGTGGGGTCGGCGAGTTCGACCGGGTGCTCGGCGGCGGCATCGTGCCGGGAGCCGCGATCCTCCTCAGCGGCGAGCCCGGCGTCGGCAAGTCCACCCTGCTGCTCGAGGTCGCCGCGCAGGCCGCGCGGAGCGGGCGACGGGTGCTCTACGCCAGCGCCGAGGAGTCGCCGGCCCAGGTGCGCCTGCGAGCGGAGCGGACGGGCGCCCTGCACGACGAGCTCTACCTCGCGAGCGAGACCGACCTCGCCACGATCCTCGGCCACATCGACGAGGTGCAGCCGCAGCTCGTCATCGTCGACTCCGTGCAGACCGTGTCGTCGTCGCTCACCGACGGCGCGGCCGGTCAGCCCAGCCAGGTGCGGGAGGTCGCCGCGACCCTGATCCGGGTGGCGAAGGAGCGCGATCTGCCGATCATCATCGTCGGCCATGTGACCAAGGACGGCCAGGTGGCGGGGCCCCGGGTGCTGGAGCACCTCGTCGACGTCGTGTGCCACTTCGAGGGCGACCGGCAGACCTCGCTGCGCTTCATCCGTGCCCTCAAGAACCGCTTCGGTCCCACCGACGAGGTCGGCTGCTTCGAGATGACCGGAGACGGCATCGCCGAGGTGCCCGACCCCTCCGGCCTGTTCCTGTCGCAGGGCGCCTCCGAGCCGGGGACCTGCGTGGCCATCTCCCTCGAGGGTCGTCGCGCCCTCCCCGTCGAGGTGCAGGCGCTCACCGTGCCGAGCAACGCGCCGAACCCCCGGCGCATCGTGCACGGCCTCGACTCCTCGCGGGTGGCCATGGTGCTGGCGATCCTCGAGCGCCGGGCGGGCGTGCCCACCGGCAGCCTCGACGTCTACGTGTCCACGGTGGGCGGGGTGCGCTTCACGGAGCCCGCCGCCGATCTCGCCATCGCGATCGCCGTCGCCGGGTCCATCCAGATGATCTCGGTGCCGCGCACGGTCGCCGCCGTCGGCGAGCTCAGCCTCGCGGGCGAGGTGCGGCCGGTGACGCAGGCGGCGCAGCGGCGCTCCGAGGCCGCCCGGCTCGGCTACGAGCAGGTGGTGGACGACCGCTCGAAGACCCTGCGCGCGGCGCTGGGCGACGTCAGGGCGCGGAACAGCGCCCGTCGCCCCGACCGCGACATCCCGCCGTTCTGAGTCGGAGGGGCACCCGGGTCAGGCGTCGAGCGCCTTGAGCAGCTCCACCGGGTCGGCCTGCATCGGGTGAGGCCCGGCGATGTCGAGGAACACGGTCGTGATCGGGTGGGCGGAGAGGAACGCGCGCAGCCAGGCGGCGTCGTAGATGCCGACCCCGGGCGGCAGGTTGGCGGGCTTGTTCTTCGCGTCGCTGAAGAGCAGCAGGGCGAGGTCACCCGAGTTCGGGTCCCGATAGGTCCACACCTCGCCGCTGTCGAGCGGATTGTCGCGCGCTCCCGGCTTGATGAGCGGGACGACGGTGGTGCCATGCCGCAGCGCGAGGGCCACCGCGGCGACGTCCTGCTTCTCGAGGGCGAGCGCCAGAGCCTCGGACCGGAAGTCCTCGGGCGCCGGCTTCTTCTTCGCGCTCTTCCCGGGCTTCGCCTTCTTCACTGCCATGCCTCCAGCTTAGGCATCGGGGCGGCGCGGCGGCGCCGGGGAAAGATTGGGGCCCTCTCGAGTCCTCCATTGGGGACTGGGGTACTCGAGAGGGCCCTCGGACTCTCGAGCGGCGGTGTCGAAGCGCTGGGGACGCTGTAGTTCGACGCCACTGGGGATGGCATGTTGCCGCATAGCGGGAGAGTCACCTCTATGGTATCCCAAAGACCGGGCCCTGTCAGCACAAGTGCCCGTCGCGCGCTCAGAACAGGAGGATCTGGGTGGTCGTGGCGCTGGGGAACCCGCCGATCGAGACGCCCACGTGATACGAGGCGCCGCCGCCGGGAGCACGCTGACGGTTCTCCTGTGCGCAGGTCTCGACACTGGACCGGGTGCGGTCCCAGACGATCGGCTCCTTGCTCACCACGGTGGACCCGGCGGTGAGCGTGGCGATCATGCTGCTGGGGTTCTCCTGGCAGTCCGTCGAGCGCCACCACTCGTCCGAGCCGCTGGAGATCGTGAACACCTGGGTCGTGGAACCCACGTCGATCGTGCAGTCCTTCGTGCCCTTGTTGGTCAGGGAGATGGAGAGCTTCGGCAGAGCGCCGTCGGGATAGGACTCCGCATCCGTGACGGCCGTGACCTCGATGTCCTTCGCCTCGCAGGGGACGACGGCCGGAGTGGCATCCGCCGACGGCGAGGGGGCGGGCGAGGCCGATCCGGACGGTGTGGGCCCCGAGGAGGCGGAGGAGGTCGGTGCGGGTGCCGGCTCCTGCGCCCCCGTGGACGCCCACGGCCGGGCGATGAGGAGCCAGACGGACGCGCCGACGATCGCGAGGACGAGGATCAGCCCGAGCAGTACCGCCAGACGCCGACGACGGTACACGGCGGCGGAGTGACGGGGCATGCCTCCAGGTTAAGCGATCCCCGTCCGCGAGCCTGGGAGGCGCGAGGCGGTGGTCCGGGGCTCAGAGCACCTTGAGCATGCGCGTGTTGCCGAGCGTGTTCGGCTTCACATGCGCGAGGTCGAGGAACTCCTCGACGCCGGCGTCGCCGCTGCGCAGGAGCTGCGAGTACACGTCCGGATCGACGACCTGCTCCCCGATCGGGGTGAAGCCGCGACGCCCGAAGAAGTCGACCTCGAACGTGAGGCAGAACAGGCGGGTGAGCCCGAGCGACCGCGCGTTCTCCTCGAGCCGCTCGACGATCGCCCGACCGACGCCGTGGTGGAGCCAGTCGTCGCGGACGAGCAGGGTGCGCACCTCGCCGAGGTCTTCCCAGATCACGTGCAGAGCCCCGCAGCCGATCAGCTCCCCGTCCGCCTCGGCGACGACGAACTCCTGCACGGCGCCGTAGAGCACGGCGAGATCCTTGCCGAGCAGGATGCGCTGCTCCACCATCGGCTGGAGCAGGTTCCGGATGCTGACGATGTCGGCGCTGCGGGCCGGCCGGACGATGTACGCGCTCACCCGACCAGCCTAGGACCCGCCGCTCCCGTCGGCTCTCAGACGCGGCACAGCTTCGGAGATCCCGGGCGACACCCCGGCGCCCCGGGGCGTCGCCCCGCGTGTCGCCTGTCGTCTCCGAAGTCGTGCCCGGAGCGAGGGCGGAGTGGGGACGACGAAGGGGCGGATGCTGTCGCATCCGCCCCTTCGGGTGATCGTGTCGAGGATCAGTCGTTGCCGGTGATCGCCAGGTCGGGCGTGCCGGAGATCGCGCCGCCGCCGGTGTTGACGCCGACCGCGACCTTCTCCCCGCGCGGGCCGTGCTCGAACAGGAACTCCCCGTCCTTCGCATCGACCTTCACGTGGTCGCCCGAGTCGAGCTCGCCGTGCAGGATCTTCTCCGACAGACGGTCCTCGATCTCGTGCTGCATCGCGCGACGCAGCGGACGGGCGCCCAGGGCCGGGTCGAAGCCGATCTCGATCAGGCGCTCCTTGGCGGACTGCGACAGCTCGATCGTCATGTCGCGGTCGAGCAGACGCTCGCCGAGGCGCTTCGTGAACAGGTCCACGATCTGCACCAGCTCGTCCTTGCTCAGCTGCGGGAAGACGATGATGTCGTCGACGCGGTTGAGGAACTCGGGCTTGAAGTGCCGCTTGAGCTCCTCGTTGACCTTGCCCTTCATCCGCTCGTAGCTCGTGGCGTTGTTGCCCTCGATCTGGAAGCCGACGGGGCCGCCGGCGATGTCGCGCGCACCGAGGTTCGTGGTCATGATGATGACCGTGTTCTTGAAGTCCACGATCCGACCCTGACCGTCGGTGAGGCGACCCTCTTCCAGGATCTGCAGCAGCGAGTTGAAGATGTCCGGGTGCGCCTTCTCGATCTCGTCGAAGAGGACCACGCTGAACGGCTTGCGCCGCACCTTCTCGGTGAGCTGGCCACCCTCTTCGAAGCCGACGAACCCGGGAGGGGCACCGAACAGCCGCGAGACGGTGTGCTTCTCGCCGAACTCGCTCATGTCGAGCGAGATGAGCGCGGCCTCGTCGTCGAAGAGGAACTCCGCGAGCGCCTTGGCGAGCTCGGTCTTTCCGACGCCCGTGGGGCCGGCGAAGATGAACGAGCCCGAGGGACGCTTCGGGTCCTTGAGGCCGGCACGCTGACGACGGATGGTCTTGGAGAGCGCCGCGATGGCCTCCTCCTGACCGATGACGCGCTGGTGCAGCGCCTTCTCCATGAAGACGAGTCGGCTGGACTCCTCCTCCGTCAGCTTGAACACGGGGATGCCGGTCGCCTGAGCGAGCACCTCGGCGATCAGGCCCTCGTCGACGACAGCCTGGGTCGCGACGTCGCCCGCACGCCACTGCTTCTCGAGACGCAGCCGCTCGGCGAGGAGGCTCTTCTCCTCATCGCGCAGGGAGGCGGCCTTCTCGAAGTCCTGCTCCTCGGAGGCGATCTCCTTCTGCTCGCGCACGGCGGCGATCTTCTCGTCGAACTCGCGCAGCTCGGGCGGGCTGGACAGGATCGACAGACGCAGGCGCGCGCCGGCCTCGTCGATCAGGTCGATGGCCTTGTCCGGGAGGAAGCGGTCGGAGACGTAGCGGTCGGCGAGGTTCGCCGCGGCCACGATCGCGCCGTCGGTGATCTGCACCTTGTGGTGCGCCTCGTACCGGTCGCGCAGACCCTTGAGGATGTTGATCGCGTGCGGCAGCGTCGGCTCGTTCACCTGCACCGGCTGGAAGCGGCGCTCGAGCGCGGCGTCCTTCTCGAAGTGCTTGCGGTACTCGTCGAGCGTGGTGGCACCGATGGTCTGGAGCTCACCGCGGGCGAGCAGCGGCTTGAGGATGCTGGCCGCGTCGATCGCGCCCTCGGCGGCACCCGCACCCACGAGGGTGTGGATCTCGTCGATGAAGACGATGATGTCGCCGCGCGTGCGGATCTCCTTGGTGACCTTCTTCAGACGCTCCTCGAAGTCGCCGCGGTAGCGGGAACCGGCGATGAGCGAGCCGAGGTCGAGCGAGTAGAGCTGCTTGTCCTTCAGCGTCTCGGGCACATCGCCCTTGACGATCGCCTGGGCGAGGCCCTCGACGACGGCGGTCTTGCCGACGCCGGGCTCGCCGATCAGGACGGGGTTGTTCTTGGAACGGCGGGAGAGGATCTGCATGACCCGCTCCGCCTCCTTCTCGCGCCCGATCACCGGGTCGAGCTTGTTGTCGCGCGCGGCCTGCGTGAGGTTGCGACCGAACTGGTCGAGCACCTGCGAGCCGCCCTGCGCACCCGACGGGGTGTCGTTGGACTGCGCGCCGACGGACGCGGGCTCGCGGCCCGGGGCGCCGGAGAGCAGCTGGATGACCTGCTGCCGCACCTTGTTGAGGTCGGCGCCCAGCTTGACGAGCACCTGAGCGGCCACGCCCTCACCCTCGCGGATGAGGCCGAGGAGGATGTGCTCGGTGCCGATGTAGTTGTGACCGAGCTGCAGGGCCTCGCGGAGGCTCAGCTCGAGCACCTTCTTGGCGCGCGGCGTGAACGGGATGTGGCCGGTCGGCTGCTGCTGACCCTGGCCGATGATGTCCTGCACCTGCTCGCGCACGGCGTCGAGGGAGATGCCGAGCGACTCCAGCGCCTTGGCTGCGACGCCCTCGCCCTCGTGGATGAGGCCGAGCAGGATGTGCTCGGTGCCGATGTAGTTGTGGTTGAGCATCTTCGCCTCTTCTTGGGCGAGGACGACCACTCGACGGGCTCGGTCCGTGAATCTCTCGAACATGTTGACTCCTTATTCGCACGGGGCGAAGACGCATGAAGCGCTTGTACATCGAGAGTAACGACCAGAAATGGCGGGTATGCCCGTGTTCGCCGTGGGCATAGCGAGGCCTTGACGGGTTTATCGACAGTCGTTATGTTAACGAAAGTCGATAAACCCTGACTCTCAGGAGGAGCTCATGCTCGCCACGGAAAGACGCCCTTCGCTCGCCGACGGCATCGCGCTCGGGCTCATCGCCACCGGTGCGGTCAGCGTCGGGATCGGCGCCATCGTCGCCGTCGCCCAGGCCGCCGGTGCCCTGTTCTCCCCCTCGCCCACGGTCGCGATGCCGGTGCACGACGTCGACCTCTCCGCCCTCGACGGCGTGGCCGGTGTCGAAGGCGCCACCGTCGACTCCGCCCTCGTCACGCTCACCGCGCCGCCGACGAGCGCCCGCTGGCTGCTGCTGCTCGAGACGGCGCTCCCCGCGCTCGCCACCGTGGCGCTGTGCGCGGTGGTCTGGTGGCTCGGCGTCTCCCTCATCCGCTCCCGCCCGTTCCGCGCCTCCCTCGGGTGGATGTTCGCCGTCGCCGCCTGCCTGCTGATGGCGGGCACCCTGTTCGGGCAGCTCGCCGGCGGCATCGGGCGGGCCGAGATCGTGAAGGATCTCGCCGCGACCGACCCCGCGGTCGAGGACGTGCTGTGGACGCTGCTCATGGAGTTCGATCTCGCACCCGTGGGGTGGGCGTTCGCCCTGGCTCTCGTGGCAGGCGTCTTCACCATCGGCCGCCGTCTGCAGCGCGACACGGAGGGACTGGTCTGATGATCTCGTTCGGCTCGGAGGCCGTCTGGCCGTCTCTGCTCAACATCGGGATCGCGCTCGCGGTCTGTGCGGCCGTCGTCGCCCTCGTCGTCTGGAACAGCCGCCGCCGTGGCAGCCGCACGGTCGCCCTCGACGCGGCGCTCACGCTGTCCGGATGGTGGATCACGCTCTCCGCACTGGGCGCGGTGGTCATCCTCGTCAAGGCGTTCACCGTCGACTGGGCGGAGCTGCACGGTGCGACGACGGTCCTCCTCGACTGGCCCCCGAGCCTCCCGTGCTCGGAGTACGGCGACAGCACGACGACCATGCTCACCTGCAGCGGCACGGAGCTGTCGGACTTCACGGTGGGCCACGCGTCGCTCGGGCTGCGCCTCCTCGCCGCGGCCGCACAGCTCAGCACGCTCGCCCTCACGACGATCCCCGCGGTGGTCCTCGCGCTCATCTGCTTCCACACGCTTCGCGGCCGCGCGTTCTCCCGCACCGTGACCCGCGCCCTCGTCGGGGGTGCGATCGCGTTCGGGGTGCTGGGCGTGCTCTCCGATCTCCTGAGCGGCATCGCCGCCACCACCGGACTGCGGGAGGCCCTGCCCGCGGACAGCACCTGGTATCCGCAGACCTACTGGCTCACCGTCACCCCGCTGCCGTTCGCCGCGGCGCTCGGCCTCCTCGCCCTCGCCGCGGTGTTCCGTCAGGGCATGCGCGTGGAGCAGGAACGGGCCGCCCTGGAACGCGAGACGGAGGGCCTGGTGTGAGCCCGGCGGAGAGCGACGACGAGTTCACGGGCATCCACTGCCGTCTCGATGAGCTGCTGGCGGCCCGCGGGATGACGCTGACGGAGCTGAGCGCCGCCGTCGGCGTCAGCATCGTGAACCTGTCCGTGCTGAAGAACGACCGCGCCCGCGCGATCCGCTATTCCACGCTGCGGGCCATCTGCGAGGCGCTCGACTGCGAGGTCGGCGACCTCCTCGTCCTCGCCGATCGCTGACTTCTGTCGACCCACCCCCTTCCGCGCGCCCCGGCCCCTTACGGACGCACGCAGGGGGCCGGGACGCACGAAGAGGGGTGGGTCGGCGGGAGGGCGAGCACGGTCGCGCACCGGATTGCAAGCCCCTTCTATGAGTCGGCTGTGAGTGGATAGCGTCGTCGCATGACCAGCACCCGCATCCCCTCGCGTCGCGGCCTCCGCCTCCTGGCGATCGTCCCGGCCGCTGCCCTCGCCTTCTCCCTCGCCGCCTGCGCGGGAGAGAGCCGCCCCTCGGTCGACGAGGTCGCCGACGGCATCCAGAGGGTCTTCGAGGGCACCCCGCAGGAGGAGGCCATGACCGACGACGCCGCCACCTGCCTGGCCGAAGCCCTGGTCAACTCGGACCTCAGCGACGAGACGCTCGGCTACATCGCCGACGGCGAGGACAAGCAGCGGGACGAGGCCGACAAGGCCCTCACGACCCAGATCATCCAGGACAACCTCCAGGACTGCGTCACGCCCTGAGGGCGGCACGCAGCGAAGGGTGACGGCCTGGGAGGGCGGCCGTCATCCTTCGTCATATCCGCCCAGGGAATTCTCAGGCTCTCCTAGCGTTGAGCCTCATGGCGTGCACCCGGCGCGCCGCGATTCTGGAGTCCCCACCTCAATGAGCACCACCGCACGCGCCCAGAAGGCGCCAGACACCCGCGGGCCGGTCCGGAAGCTGCTGACCTCGTTCGGCTTCCAGATCATCGCCGCCCTCGTCCTCGGCATCGCCGCCGGTCTGATCGGCCGTCAGCTCGGCGCCACGGCCGAGAACCCGACCGCCCTGTCGGCGACCCTCGACACGATCGGCAGCTCGTACGTCACGCTGCTCCGCGCGGCCGTCGTCCCGCTGATCTTCACCGCGATCGTCGCGAGCATCTCGAACCTCCGTCGCGTGCAGAACGCCGCCCGCCTCGCCGGGCAGACGATCCTCTGGTTCGCGATCACCGCCTTCATCGCGGTCATCATCGGCATCGTCCTCGGCCTCGTGATCCAGCCGGGCAGCCGCGCCGGCGAGGGCCTGGAGCCGGGCGAGCCGTACACCGTCGGCACCTGGTGGAA
This sequence comes from Microbacterium sp. LEMMJ01, assembly GCF_002114135.1. Lineage (NCBI taxonomy): Bacteria > Bacillati > Actinomycetota > Actinomycetes > Micrococcales > Microbacteriaceae > Microbacterium > Microbacterium sp. LEMMJ01. The sequence continues at coordinate 42,082 of NZ_NCTV01000029.1, read as the reverse complement.
CTTCCTCCTCGGCCTCATCCCGCAGAACTTCCTCGGCCTGACCGTCAGCACCTCCCCCGGAGCCACCGAGGGCGCGTTCACCTCGAGCGTCGGCTTCAACATCCTCCAGGTAATCGTGGTCGCGGCCGTCGTCGGCATCGCGGCGCTCAAGGCCGGCAAGAAGGCGGAGCCGTTCCTCGTCTTCACCGAGTCCCTGCTCAAGGTCATCCAGCGCGTGCTGTGGTGGATCATCCGCATCGCTCCGCTCGGCACGTTCGGCCTCATCGGCTCCGCCGTCATCAAGTACGGCTGGGAGAAGCTCGCGTCGCTCGGCTGGTTCGCGGCCGCGGTCTACATCGGCCTCGCGCTCGTGCTGTTCGTCGTGTACCCCATCCTGGTGCGCACGCACGGCCTCTCCATCAAGCAGTACTTCTCGGGTGTGTGGCCGGCGGTGCAGCTCGCCTTCGTGAGCCGCTCCTCCATCGGCACGCTGCCCCTCACGGAGCGCGTGACCGAGCGCAACCTCGGTGTGCCCCGCTCCTACGCCTCGTTCGCCGTGCCGCTGGGCGCGACGACGAAGATGGACGGCTGCGCCGCGATCTACCCGGCCATCGCCGCGATCTTCGTCGCGCAGTTCTTCGGCATCGAGCTGAACTTCGTGCAGTACCTGCTGATCGTGATCGTCTCGGTCGTCGGTTCCGCCGCCACCGCCGGCACCACGGGCGCGGTCGTCATGCTCACGCTGACGCTGTCCACCCTGGGTCTGCCGCTCGAGGGGGTCGGCCTGCTGCTCGCGATCGACCCGATCCTCGACATGGGTCGCACGGCCGTGAACGTCGCCGGTCAGGCGCTCGTCCCCGCGATCGTCGCGAAGCGCGAGGGCATCCTCGACGAGGAGCTCTACAACGCCCCGCGCGAGGGCCTGCCCTTCGCCGACGACTCCGGCGACGACGCCCCCGAGGCCGCCGCCGCCTCCACCCCGGAGCCCGCCGGCGCCCGCTGACCCGGTCTCCTCAAGAGCGTCCCACCTTCCTCTCGAAGGTGGGGCGCTCTTTTTGTCTCCCTTCCCCGCCGACCCACCCCTTTGCGTGCGCCCCGGCCCTTTACGCACGGGCGGAAACGGGTGGGTCGACCAGAAGGGGGTGGGTCGGCGGAAAGGAGGGGTCAGTTGCGGCTCAGGGGGCGGGTCGCGCCACGAGTGTCGAGCGCGAGCTCCTCGGCGTCCATCGCGGCCAGCAGCTCCCGCATGACCTCCTCGTCGAGCTCGCCGGCGTCCCGCTCCGCGACGAGGATCTCCCGCCGCACCTGCAGCCATCCCTTGGTCAGCGCGACGAGGTCGTCATAGGAGGGGCGGGCGACGGTGTCCTCGACCTGCTGTGCGTCGTCGGTGTCCTTCTCCACCCGGGTCATGCGCTTGGTGAAGGCATCGAACATGCCGAGGTCGACCTCGCCGTGCTTCTGCTCCCACTCCCGGCGCTTCTCGGCGAGGTACGCCTTGCCGGCCTCGCGGCTCTTGGCCTTGACCATCTCCAGCGCCGCGACGTCCTCCGCGTGCTCCTCATCCCCGGCGATCTCGAGCCGCCGGATGAGCAGCGGCAGGGTGAGCCCCTGCAGCAGGAGCGTGCCGACGGTGACGATGAAGGCGACGACGACGATGGCGTGCGAGGCCTCGGTGTCGAGCCCGGCCAGATCGGCGGCGGCCACCGCGATCGCCAGGGTCACCACGCCCCGCATGCCGGCCCACGAGATGACCGCGTTGTCCTTCCACGTGAGCCGCAGTCCGGCCATGCGTTCCCGCACGATCTGCGTCCGCAGCTCATCCGTGCTCTGGTCGCGCCACCGCCGGGACCGCCGTCGCCGTTCGTCGAACTCCCCGGATGCGATGCCGCGATCCATGCGGGCGAGCCGGCGGCGGTCCTGGAAGTTCGACCACGCGCTGATCGGGTAGATGTAGAGCGGCCGCACGACGAGCACCACAAGCAGCACGGCGCCGGAGAGCAGGAGGATGTGCCCCACCGACTCGCTGCCGAGATCGCTGAGCACCCGCGGGAACTGGAGGCCGATGTAGGCGAACACGAAGCTCTCCAGCAGCAGGTCGGCCGAGAGCCACAGCGGCGCCTCCTGCTGCCGGGTCGTGTAGTCGGTGCGCGGGGCGTTGAAGCCGACGAACAGTCCCATGGCCACGACCGCCAGGACGCCGGAGCCGAGCAGGTGCTCCGCGATGTTGTACGCGCCGAACGGGGCGAGCAGACCGAAGGTGCCGATAACCACCGGGTCGCCGATGCGCATGCGCAGCTGATGCAGGACGATCCCGAAGATCAGCCCGATGCCCACCCCCACGCCGACCGCGAGGAGGAACTGCCAGATCCCATCCCAGACGGTCAGCGTCGCCCCGGCGAGGATGGCCGCGAACACCCGGTAGAGCGTGAGCGAGGTCGCGTCGTTGATGAGGCTCTCCCCGGACAGCACCGTCATGATGCGGCGAGGTAGACCGAGACGACGGCCGATCGCCGCCGCCGACACCGCGTCCGGCGGGGCGACGATGGCGCCCAGCAGCAGCGCGCCGGGCAGCGTGAGCGACGGCAGGATCCACCAGGCCACGAGCCCGACGGCGAACGCGGTGAGCAGCACCAGCCAGATCCCGAGACGGCGGATCTGCGGCAGGCTGCGCTTGAACCCGACGAACGACACGTCGAGGGCGGCGGAATACAGCAGCGGAGGCAGCACGAGCCCGAGCAGCAGGTGCCCGTCGATCTCCAGCTCCGGCACGAACGGCAGGAACGAGGCGGCGAGCGCAACGACGGTCACGAGCAGCGGGGCCGGCCACCCCCGCGATCGCGCGACGGCCGCCACGGCGACAGCTCCGACGAGGACGTAGAAGATCCCGGCTTCCATGCGGAAAGCGTAGCGGCGTCGTCGGTACCCCCTGTCCGCCGGGCGTCAGTCGCGGGGGGAGCGCTCGCGTTCCGGCGCCTCCGCATCGAGAGCCTCCCGGAGGCCCGCGTTCTCATCCTGCAGGTCGAGGACCCGCGCGATCCCGGCGATGTTGATGCCGTCGCCGCGGAGCTCGGCCGCGCGGCGCAGGCGGGTGATGTCGTCGTCGCTGTACCGGCGCGTGCCGCCGTCGCTCCGGGCGGGCGCGAGGAGGCCCTTGCTCTCGAAGAGCCGGATCGTCGCCTCGGGCAGGTCGACGAGCTGCGCGGCCACGGCGATGCCGTAGAGCGGGGTGCGCGAGTCGCGTGCGGTCATGAATGTCCTCGTCTCCGGATCGGGGTTGCGAAGATTCCTGCGTGTGTTCTATAACAAATCTATACCTCAGGTGCAGATAATCTGCACGCCACCTCAGCCCTTGCAGGGCCGCACGAAAGGAGACACCTCATGGCACTGACCTTCGATCCCTTCAGCCAGCTCGACCGCTTCGCCGCGAGCGTCCTGGACTCCGTGCGCGCGCCCCGGTCGATGCCGGTGGACCTGTACCGCGACGGGGACCGCTACATCCTGCACGCCGACCTCCCCGGCGCCGACCCCGGCTCCATCGACGTCGACCTCGACGGCGGGCAGCTCACGATCCGCGCACAGCGCACGGCCGACACCCGCGAAGGCGTGCGCTGGCTCGCCCGTGAGCGCGGCGCCGGATCGTTCCTGCGCCAGTTCTCGCTCGGCGACGGAGTGGACCTCGACAACATCAGCGCCTCGTACGAGAGCGGTGTCCTGTCGGTCGTGATCCCCGTCAGCGAACGGGCGAAGCCGCGCAAGATCGTCGTCGAATCCGGCGAACAGCGCCAGGCGATCGACGCCTGATCACCCGGGGGCGGTGCTGCGGCACCGCCCCCACCGCTCTCCTCCTCTTCTCACGGAAAGGACGAACCATGGCACTCTCCCCGACCCTCGACCGCTTCCTCGCCGAGATGGAGTACCCCGCGACCCGCGACGACCTCCTGCGCGAAGCCGCGCGGGAGGGACTGCCGAACCACGACCGTGCGGCGCTGCACGACCTGCCGGAACAGAGCTTCAGCGCCGCCTGGCTCATCCGCTATCGCCTCGCCAGGAACGCGCTCGCCGACGCGCTCACCCCCGCCTCGCGCCTCGCCGCCTAGGGAATGCCGGAGCGGCCGCCGAGGTTGCATCGGGAGATGAACGACGTCGCCCTCTCCGTCCTCGACCTCGTGCCGGTCCGCTCCGGCCAGACCAGTGCCGAGGCCATCACCGCCTCCCTCTCCCTCGCCGCGACCGCCGACCGGCTCGGCTATCGCCGGTACTGGTTCGCGGAGCACCACAACATGCCCGCGGTCGCATCGACCACGCCGCCGGTCCTCATCGCGGCCGCGGCCACGCGCACCTCGCGCATCCGCCTCGGCTCCGGCGGCGTGATGCTGCCGAACCACGCGCCCCTGATCGTCGCCGAGCAGTTCGCCGCCCTCGAGGCCATCGCCCCCGGCCGCATCGACCTGGGCCTCGGCCGCGCGCCCGGCAGCGACCCCGTGATCACTCAGCTCCTCCGCGGGTCAGGGACCACCAGCGACGTGGAGCAGTTCCCCCGCCACGTGCAGGACATCGCGGCGCTCTTCACCGCCGACGGCGCCACGGTGCGCTTCACCTCCGGCGGGGAGTACACCGTGCGGGCAACCCCCGCCGCGGCCGGGGTGCCCGAAGTGTGGCTGCTGGGGTCGAGCGACTACTCCGCGCAGCTCGCCGCCTCCCTCGGCCTGCCGTACGTGTTCGCGAACCACTTCTCCGGACAGGGCCTGGAACGCGCCCTCGACCTCTACCGCACGAACTACCGTCCGAGCGAGGAGCACCCGGAGCCGCGGACCTTCCTCACCGTGAACGCCGTCGCCGCCCCGACCGCAGAGGAGGCGGAGGCCCGTGCCCTGCCGCAGCTGCGGATGATGGCGCGACTCCGACTCAACCAGCCGCTCGTCGCGCTCGAGACCGTCGAGCAGGCCCTCGCCGTGGAGCACGACGCCGCGACCGATCAGGTGGTCGAGGCCGCGCGGTCGCGGTGGTTCGTCGGCACCGGGGAGTCCGTCGCCGCCGAGGTGCGCTCCTTCGCGTCGACCTACGGGGTGGACGAGGTCATGCTCTCCCCCGTCGCCGGCGCCTATGACGCGGAGCCGAAGGACTCGGCCGCGGGGCGCGCGCAGACGCTGGAGCTCGTCGCGGGGGCGTGAGTCGCGTCGCGGGGGTGTTCCGTCGCGGGAGTTCCGTCGCGGGACGGGGGCGTTCCGTCGCGGGATCACGAACGCTCCCCCACGCGGCCCGGGCGGCGCGTTTCTAATCCCGCGTCCGGTTGCTTCCGCGTCCGGTTCCTTCGGCCCTGCGGGATAGATATCGCTCCCCTGCGCACTTCCCGCGGCGCCTTCCTGATCCCGCGTCCGATCGGTCACTTGGTGCGGGATCGATAACGCTCCCTTGCGCGCTTCCCGCGGCACCTTTCTGATCCCGCGCGCCGGCCGTCGTCGTCGCACCACCCCGTGCGAGCGGGAACCGGGGCCCCGGCAGGTCCCGCAACACGCTCTTTCGCTCCGTCCAGGAGCCTCTCGCTGTCTCGGCATGCGGGACGGGAAACGTGCCCTCAGCGGTCGCTGAAGGGACACTTCTGATCCCGCGCGAGAGCAGGAGCTCCACCACAATCGCAGGTCGATTCGAGTTGTCCACAAGAGCCGGGCGGAGGACGCTCGACCGTCCGGACGCCGCCCCTGCACGGACAGCATGGACGCATGCGACACCGGATCCCTCTCCCACCTGACCTCGGCCCTCATTTCGCCGTCCGTGATGCCGCGGCCATCGGGGTCGGGCGGAAGAGATACTCCAGCCGAGACCTCGCGCGGCCGTTCGCCGGAGTGCGGTCGGCGAACGAGCCCGCCACGTTCGACGATCGAGTCGCCGCGTACCTTCCACGCCTCCGTGAAGGCCAGGCATTCGCCGGACGCACGGCCCTCCGGCTGTGGGGGATTCCCGCGCCCGCCCGATGGTCGCCGGATGAGCCCCTCGACGTCGCCGTTCACACCGGGACCTCACCGCCAAGGACGGTCGGTGTCCGAGGGCGCCGCATCGCCCCGGCACGGGCGGACACATGGCACATCCACGGAGTTCCGACGGTCGATCCGGTCAGCGCACTGTTCCTCTGCGCGCGGGAGTTCGTGTTCACGCCGATCGTCGTGGCGCTCGATGCGCTGGTCGCATCGTCAGATGTCTATCCGGGGCTGCGGATGGGCCGGCCGGTCGCGACCATCGAGAGCATCGATCGACAGCTGACGCGATGGGGGCGGTTCCCCGGGTGCGGTCGCATACGCGATGGGCTGGCATTCGCACGACCGGGCGTCGAGTCGCCGAAGGAGACCGAGACCCGGCTGCTCCTCACGAGCTTCGACCTCCCGGAGCCCGCGATCCAGCACATCGTCTCCGTGGACGGACGCTTCCTCGCCCGGGTCGACCTCGCCTACCCCGAATGCCGCATCGCCATCGAGTACGAAGGCGACGGCCATCGGACGGACCGTGACCAATGGCGGATCGACATCCAGCGTCAGCGCGACCTCGAAGATCACGGATGGCTCGTGATCCGCGTCACCGAGCTCGATCTGCGCGACGGTGGCGCCGCCCTCGCCGCCCGTGTGCGTCGCGCACTCATGGTTCGCCACGGCATCCGGGGTTGAGGCGTGCTCATGGATGGGCGTTCGGTCCTCTCCGCGATGAGGGGGCTGGCTCCGGCTGTCAGGGAGGCGTAGCCTCGGCGGCAGAGAGAGGGGTTCGACGATGAGCACCAAGACACTCGCACTCTGGGTCGCGTACGGGACGAACGGGGTGGTGGGGAGCATCCGCCACGATGAGAACGGCTATGTGGTGACCATGGCGGGAGCGGACGCGGCGGCCGGGACCTATCCCAGCCTCGCCTCCGCGAAGGGCGCGCTGCACGCCCGTATGCTGCCGGGCAGCGCCTGGCCGCGGTTCCAGGAGCACTGACCCGCTCCTCGTCGTGCGGGATCGAAACAGCACCTCCCGAGCCGGTACGAGGTGCGATTCTGATCCCGCGAGACCTGCTGCGGTCGGGGATCGCGGCGGCGGGGTGCGCCGGTTGGAGAACGGGCGCAGATCGTTCGGCGAACGTTCGTTATCGATCCCGCCAACTGGGGGCGCGGCATGCCGGATCAAAATCGGGCGCGGGCCGGTACGGGAACGTGCGTTATCGATCCCGAACGCAGGACGCACGCGCGCGGGAGGCACGCGCGTGCGGGCGGCGTCAGGACTCGGGTTCGCCGGAGAGGATGCCGCGGAGCCAGTCGCGGGCCTCGATGAAGACCTCGTCGGAGTAGCGGTCGGGATACTGCACGATCTGCCGGTCAGCACGCGGGTACGACCCGAGGAACACCACACGGGGGCTGAAGCGGCGGATCCCGAGCAGCGCGTCGGCCATCCGCTCGTGCTCGATGTGACCGTCCGCGTCGATCACGAACCGGTACCGGCCGAGCTCGTCGCCGATGGGCCGGGACTCGATGAGAGAGAGGTTGATGCCGCGCGTCGAGAACTGCTCCAGCATCTCGAGGAGAGAACCAGGGTGGTCATGCGGGAGCTCGACGATCAGCGAGGTCTTGTCGGCACCGGTCGGCGCGGGCGAACGCGTGGTGCGGGTGACGAGGACGAACCGGGTCACGGCCGCCGCGTTGTCGCCGATACCCTCGGCGAGCACATCCACGTCATAGTGCTGCACGATGCCGGGAGCGGCGATCGCGGCCTGCGCGGGCGAGGTGCCGTCGAGGACGCCGATGGCCGAGGCCACGTTGCTCGCCGCCGGCACGTGCGAGTGGGTCGGGAGGTGTTCGCCGAGCCAGCCGTGACACTGCGCGTAGGCGACGGGGTGCGCGGCGATGACCTCGACCTGGTCGAGAGTGGTGCCGCGCGGCGCGACGAGGACGAAGTTCACCCGCACGAGGTACTCGCCGATGATCCGGAGCCCCGGCAGCGTCGCCAGCGCGTCCTGCGTGGTCGAGACCCCGCCCTCGATGGAGTTCTCGATCGCGATCATGGCCGCGTCGCTCCGCCCTTCGAGGACGTCCGCGAGCGCCTCGCCCACGTTGTGCACCGGTCGCCAGTCCTGCCCCCTGGCCTCGGCCACCTGGTCGAGCGCCGCCTCCGTGAAGGTTCCGGCTGGTCCGAGATAGCTGTAGGTGCGGCGTGCAGTCACGGCGTTCAGCCTATCCCTCGGTGACTCATGGGGTTCCCGCGTGTCAAGGCGGATGCGCGTATCGGCTGCACGGGGCAGACTGAGAGCATGAGCAGCCGTGCCGGCCTCCCCGCGGAGGAAAGTGACCTGATCGACGTCGACGAGCTGATCGCCGCCTACTACGACCGCGTGCCGAATCCGGATGTCGCGAGCGAGCGGGTCGTGTTCGGCACCAGCGGGCACCGCGGCTCGTCGCTCACGAAGAGCTTCAACGAGAACCACATCCTCGCGACGACGCAGGCCATCGTCGACTATCGCGCCGCGCAGGGCATCACCGGTCCGCTCTTCCTGGGGCGCGACACCCACGCGCTGTCCCTCCCGGCGGAGCGCAGCGCCATCGAGGTCCTGCTCGCGAACGGCGTGGACGTGCGCGTCGACGCCCGGGACTCGTGGGTGCCGACCCCCGCGCTGAGCCACGCGATCCTCACGTACAACCGCGACCGCGCCGCCGATGACCCGGGCCGCGCGGACGGCATCGTCGTGACCCCCTCGCACAACCCGCCGCGCGACGGCGGCTTCAAGTACAACCCGCCCCACGGCGGTCCCGCCGACACCGATGCGACCGGCTGGATCGCCGACCGCGCCAACCAGCTCATCGCCGGCGGCCTGACCGAGGTCCGCCGCGAGCGCTTCGCCGACGTGGACTGGGACGCGATCACCGGATACGACTTCCGCGACGCCTATGTGCGCGACCTCCCGTCGATCATCGACATCGAGGCGATCCGCCGCGCCGGCGTGCGCATCGGCGCGGACCCGCTGGGCGGCGCGTCGGTGGAGTACTGGTCGCTGATCGCCGAGATGCACGACCTCGATCTCACGGTGGTCAACCCCGAGGTCGACCCCACGTGGCGCTTCATGACCCTGGACTGGGACGAGAAGATCCGGATGGACCCGTCGTCCCCGTCGGCCATGGCATCGCTCGTGGCGAAGAAGGGCGACTACGACATCCTCACGGGGAACGACGCCGACGCGGACCGGCACGGAATCGTCACCCCCGACGCCGGGCTCATGAACCCGAACCACTTCCTCGCCGTCGCCATCGACTACCTCTTCTCGCACCGGGAGCACTGGCCGCGTGAGGCCGCCGTCGGAAAGACGCTCGTGTCGTCGATGATCATCGATCGCGTGGCCGAGTCGCTCGGGCGGCGTCTGCTGGAGGTTCCGGTGGGCTTCAAGTGGTTCGTGCCCGGACTGCTCGACGGCTCGGTGGCGTTCGGCGGCGAGGAGTCGGCCGGCGCCTCGTTCTTGCGCCACGACGGCTCCGTGTGGTCGACCGACAAGGACGGCATCCTCCTCTGCCTGCTCGCGGCCGAGATCCTCGCGGTGACCGGCAAGACCCCGTCGCAGCGCTACGCGGAGCTGGAGGACGCCTTCGGCGCTTCCGCCTACCAGCGCATCGACGCCCCCGCGACCCCTGAGCAGAAGGCGACGCTTGGCAAGCTGGCCCCGGAGTCGGTGACCGCGACCACCCTCGCCGGCGAGGACATCATCGCGAAGCTCTCGCACGCCCCCGGCAACGGTGCGGCGATCGGCGGCCTCAAGGTGCAGACTCCGCACGCGTGGTTCGCCGCGCGCCCGTCCGGAACCGAGGACGTCTACAAGCTCTACGCCGAGAGCCTGCGCGGTCCCGAGCACCTCGCGGAGGTGCAGGCCGAGGCCCGCGCCGTGGTGTCCGCCGCCCTCGGCGACTGATCCTCCCGCCCCCGACGCCGCGTCCCGCGGGTACTCCGGGATCGAAACCGCTCCCCTCGGCCACCGCCGGGGGGGAGTTTTCGATCCCGCCCGGCTTGGCGCCGGCGAGGGACCTTGGTGATCAAGTCCACCCCGGGGCCGCGCGGACGAGCCCGTGGCGGGATCGGAAACGGGCCCGCCAGGCCTCGGGGAGGGACGTTGTTGATCCCGTCACCCCCGGGCCGGGCGGGAGCCGAGGCGCAAAGCCGGTGGCGGGATCGGAAACGGGCCTGGCACGGACTGGAGAGGGGCTTTCTTGATCCCGCTAGCCGGGGAGCGACGGGAGGGGACGCGCAAAGCCCGGGCGGGATCGAAAGCGGGCACGGCAGGCACTGGGGACGGACGTTATCGATCCAGCCACACCCGGGAGACGGTTCCGCTCCCGGGACCTCCTGACAATGGGACAGTCGTACGGTGCACCACCCGGTGCGGGATCAAGAACGATCCTCGTCAGCGTTCCGCAGGAGCTTTTTTCATCCCGCGCGCCGGACCGTCGGCTTCCGTGCACGCTCGGGCGATGAGGCCCTCCTGTTGTCGCGGGTCGGTCCGTCGGCGCCGAACCGTCCGCCACTCCTCTTGCGGGATCGATAACGGGCTCGTCGGGGGTCCCGAACGGGCCTTTTCGATCCCGCTCCGCCGACCGCCCCTGCTGCGGGATCGAAACTGGGCCCGGGGGACGCTGGGGAGGGGCGGTTTTGATCCCGCAGACGGGCGGGGGGCGGGGGCGGGACGGGGGCGGGGGCGGGTCAGTCGGCGTCGGTGGAGGAGCCGAGGAGCTCGCGGACGCGGCTGGAGACGCGGTGGAACTCCTCCGTCTCCAGAACATCGGCGTAGCCGCGGCGGGCCGGGAGGTCGACGCGGTGCTCCTCCAGGATCCGCCCGGGGCGCGGCCCCATCACGATGACGCGACTGGCGAGGTAGACGGCCTCCGCGACCGAGTGGGTCACGAGCAGCACGGTCGTGCCGGTGGCGCTCCAGATCCGGTTGAGCTCGACGTTCATACGCTCGCGCGTGAGGGCGTCGAGGGCACCGAAGGGCTCATCCATGAGCAGCACCCGCGGCTCGTGCAGCAGCGCACGACACAGCGACACCCGCTGCTGCATGCCACCGGAGAGCTCGTGCGGCAGAGATTTCTCGAAGCCGGTGAGACCGGTCATCTCGATGAGCTCGTCGGCGCGGGCCTGAGCCTTGCGCATGTCCATCCCACGCATCTCGGCCTGCAGGAGGATGTTGCCGCGGACGCTGCGCCATTCCAGAAGCGCCGCCCGCTGGAACACGTAGCCGATATCCTGCCGCGGACCGCGGACCTCGTCGCCGCGCAGGCGGATGCTGCCGCGGCTCGGAGCGGTGAGTCCCGCCACGGCCTTCAGGAGCGTCGACTTGCCGCAGCCCGAGGGCCCGGCGATGGAGAGGAACTCCCCCTCCTCGACGCGCAGGTCGACGCCCTCGAGGGCCGTGACCTGGCGCCGCTTGGAGGCGAAGGTGATCGCGAGATCCGAGACCTCGAGCGCCGGAGCGGTGCTCGTGGCCGCGGGTCCGCGTTCCTGCTGAACGTGGGTATCCATGACGATCGGTCTCACTTCCCGGGGGTGAAGGCGTCGTCGAAGTAGGTCTCCACGTCGCCGTCGCCCGAGATGAGCCCGGCCTCGGACAGCACCTCCAGCGTGGACTCCCAGTCCTCGGTGGCGTTCGCGCCGGAGGCCTGGCCCTCGGTGGCGTCGGTGTGGAGCAGCTCGATGGTCTCCTCCCACTGGTGCAGCAGCACCTCCTGCGACGGCATCTGCGGGTCCTTGCCCTCCATCGCGGCCACCGCCGCCTCAGGGTCCTCCTGCGCGGCCTCGAAGGCCTCGGAGGTCGCTGCGACCAGCGCCTCGACGAGCTCCGGGTCGTTCTCGATGGTGTCGGTGGGCGCGATGAGACCGTTGCTGAAGAAGTTCAGGCCGGCGTCGGAGTAGCGCAGGTACTCGACGTCCTTGCCGCTCTTGTCGGCGATGGTCGGTCCCTGGTCGTGCGCGAAGCCGATGAGGCCGTCGACCTTGCCCGAGAGCATGGCGGCGATCTTGCCCGCGGCGTCGAGGTTCTGCTGCGTCACATCGCCCTCCTCCAGGCCCACGGCCTCGAGGTACATCGGGAAGGTCGTGGTCGGGGCGTCGCCCGCGGAGACCGCGATGGTCTTGCCCTTGAGGTCTTCCGGGCTGGAGATGCCGGAGTCGGCGAAGACCTGCACGGCCGACGGCGTGGTCTGCAGGAAGACGCCGACGCTCTTGATGCCGACGCCCTTGTCGATGTTCGCGAGGACGGCGGGGGTGTCCGCCCAGCCGAAGTCGACCTGCCCCTGCCCGACGGCCTGCGCGGTCTTCGTCGAGCCCTGGCCGGCCTTGATCGTGAGGTCGATGCCGTGCTCCTCGAAGATGCCCTGGTCGACGCCGTAGTAGAACGCGGCGTGCTCGCCGTACGGGTACCAGTTGAGCATGAGGGTGACCGGCGTGAGCTCGCCGCCGTCACCGTCGCCGGAGCTCGCCGGGGCCGTCGATCCTCCGCAGCCGGAGAGGGCGAGCACCGCGGCGGACGCGAGGGCGATCGAGCTGAGGATGGTGCCTGACTTCTTCATCAGTGCCTTCTTTCGTGGGGGCGAGGGGGGGGTCAGAGTCGGACGGTGGCCGCGGCGACGTCGCGCTTGGAGGCGTGCCACGGGATGAGGAAGCGCTCGGCGATCTGGATGATGCCGAAGAGGATGACGCCGAGCAGCGACATGATGATGAGCGCGGCGAAGAGCATCGCGGTGTCGAGGTTGCCGTTGGCCTGGAGGATCACGTAGCCGAGGCCCTCGTTCGCGCCGACGAACTCGCCGACGACGGCACCGGTGACCGCGAGGGTCGCGGCGACCTTGAGGCCGGAGAGGAGCTCGGGCAGAGCCGCGGGCAGCCGCACCTTGAGGAAGGTCTTGAAGCGGCTGGCTCCCATGGTCGACGCGAGCTGGAGGATCTCCGGGTCGACGGTGCGCAGACCCGCGAGGCCCGAGATGACGACAGGGAAGAACGCCATGAGCACCGCCACGAGGATCTTCGGCTCCGCCCCGAACCCGAGCCAGACGACGAACAGCGGGGCGATGGCGATCTTCGGGATGACCTGCGCGAAGAGGATGACGGGATAGAGCGTCTGCTCCAGGCCTCGCGAGTAGACCATGAGCACCGCGACGAGGACGCCGACGACGACCGCGATGACGAACCCGATCACGGTCTCGTAGGTGGTGACCCAGGTGTTCTGCGCGAGGTAGGCGGCGTTGTCGGTGAAGGCGGCCCAGGTGTCGGCAGGCGACGGAATGATGAAGGCCGGCACCCAACCGAGGCTCGTGGAGACCCACCAGAGCGCGAGCACCGCGAGCACGAAGACGAGCGGGTGCCAGTGGCGGCTCCACCAGCGGACGATGCCCGGAGGCTCGGGGCGATCGGCGGCGATCGCCAGGGTCATGGTCGCGGAGGGGGCAGACGACATGGGGTCCTCGACATCTTCGTGAAGGATTCGGGAAAGCGCATTCCCGTTCGGTGTTGCGAGTCTATGCCGACGGTTCTGCCGTGTCAACGCATGGCCGTGTCCCCGCCGTCGTCGCCGCCGCGGGCGGGACGTCCGGGCCGGTCACCGTGTCCGGGCGAGAGCCGCGCCCGCGTCCCGCAGCCACCGTGCGGGATCGGTCAGGGCGGCGGTGGTCGACCCCGCCAGCGCGGTCAACGACACCGCCTCCGTGAACAGAGTCGTGTTTGCATCCTCCGCGATCCGTCCTGCGGCGAGCAGCGGTCGCGCCCCCGCCTCCGCCGCGAGCGCGGCGAGGAACGACGGCACCTTCCCGTCGCCCGACTGTCCGTCGTAGGATCCCTCGCCGGTGATCACGACCTCGGCACCACTGATGGCCCCTGGCAGGTCGACGAGCGCGGCTACCGCGGCCGCCCCCGGGGCGAGGACCCCGCCCCAGCGGACGAGAGCGGCGCCCGTCCCGCCGGCGGCCCCCGTGCCCGGCAGCTCCGGGTCGACGGGCAGGAGGACGGCGAGATGGGCGAGCGCGTCGTCGACGCGGGCGATGTCCTCCGGCGCCGTGAGGCCCTTCTGCGGGCCGAACACCGCTGCCGCGCCGCGCGGGCCGGTGAGCGGATTCGTGACATCGGTCAGCACGCGGACATCCGGCGCGTGACGCAGGGCCCCGAGATCCGCCGTGACGATGTCCGCCAGACCGCGCGCGCCCCGCGCCACCGGTTCGCCGTCCGCGTCGAGGAAGCGTGCCCCGAGGGCGGTGAGCATGCCGGTGCCACCGTCGGTGGAAGCGCTGGAGCCGATGCCGAGGATCAGGCGCGAGACGCCGTGATCGAGGGCCGCGGCGATCGCCTGGCCGAAGCCGGTCGTGTCGGCATCCCCGGGGCGCAGACCGTCGAGGAGCTCGATGCCCGAGGTCGAGGCGATGTCGACGACGCCGGTGCCGCCCGGGGCGTCGGTCGTGCTCGGCAGGAGCAGCCACGACGTCTCGACGGGAGCACCCGCCGGACCGTCGACCGTGACCGGCATCCACTGTGCATCCGGTACGGCCGTCGCGAACGCCGCGACGGTCCCCTCCCCGCCGTCGGCCATCGGACGGAGCACGATGTCCGCGGCCGGCTCGACCTCCCGCCAGCCGTCGGCGAGCGCCGCAGCGGCCTCCGCCGCCGTGATCGTGCCCTTGAAGCTGTCCGGCGCGATGACGACCCGGGTCATGCCCGGAGCCCCGGGGTGCTCGCGCGTACGACCACCTCGAGGGGGAGCGTCGGCTGCTGCCAGTCCTCGTCGACGATCGCGCGGAAGGCCTGGTACCCGGCATCGCTCAGCGGCACGCAGACCGTGGTGAGGGCCGGGGTGACGTCGCGGCTCGAGGGCACGTCGTCGAAGCCGCAGACCGCGATGTCGGCGCCGACCTCCCGGCCTGCTGCACGGATGGCCGCCATCGCGCCGATCGCCACGACGTCGCTGATGCCGAACACCACGGTGCCCTCGGGGACACCGGCGGCGAGGGCTTCGGTCATCGCCGCCGCCCCGGACTCCCGACGGAAGTCTCCGCGGACGGTCTGCGCGACCTCTCCGCCGCCCTCCGCGAATCCGGCGCGGAATCCCGCCAGCCGATCGTCCGAGGTGCGCACGCCCTCCGCCGCCCCGACGAGTACCGCCGAGCGGTATCCGAGCTCCGCCATGCGACGGCCGAGCGCGGCGGCCCCGGCCCGGTTGTCGATCTCCACCCGGCGGTCGCCGTCGCCGTCCGCGCCGAACGCGACGACGCGGCCGCCGAGCCGGGTGAACTCGGCGAGCTCGCGAGCGGTCTCCGCCTGCCCCTCCTCCTGCGTCCGCGAGGCGGCGAGGATGAGGCCCTGCGGACGCTGTCCGCGCAGCGCCCGGACGATGCGCGCCTCCCGCGCCGGGTCGCGCTCGGTGATGGCCACGGTCACGACGAGCCCCTGCTCGTCGGCACCCCGGGCGACGCCCGAGGCGATGAGGCCGAAGTAGGGGTCGGCGATGTCCGCGACGAGGAGCGCGATCACCGGCGAGCGTCCGCGGGCGGTCGCCTGCGCGGAGACGTTGGCCGTGTAGCCGAGGGCTTCGGCGGCCGCCTCCACCCGCTCCCGGAAGGGCGCCGCGACCTTGCGTTCGGAACCGTTGAGCACGCGGGAGGCGGTCGCCAGGGACACTCCGGCCTCGAGCGCGACGTCGTGCAGCGTGGGTGCCGGTCCCCGGGCGTGACGGGGGCGACGCGCGGCCGGCGGCTCTGCCGGTGTGGCGGACGGGGTCATGCTCCGAGCCTACCGACGGGAACGGAACCGCTTCGAGGGGCGCTCACGGCTGCCGCCCGAGGAACCCGAGGAGGACGGCGGCTTCCCCGGCGAGCAGCTCAGGGGCGTCGTCGGGCACGAACTCCAGCAGCGCGTCGCGCGGCGGGTGCGCGGAGGCGGCGGCGTCCGCGAAGAACCGGGTCCACAGGGCGGACCGCGAGCGGAGCGGGTGGCGCTCGGTGCGCGGCCACCAGGAGAAGACATGAGCGGCGGAGACGTGCGGGCCGAGCCGGCGGAACGCCTCGAGCGCCACGGGGACGGGGGCGCCGACCGTGGGCTGCCAGTACGTCGACAGCACCGGGTGGTCGACCTCGTGCAGCAGCTCGAGGGTGGCCGGCGCGGTGTCGGCGAGCGTGCCGCCGTGGAACTCCAGGGCGAGCCCGATGCCCCGGGAGGCCGCCTCGACCGCCGCCGCGCGGAGCCGGGTCACGACGCGGGCACGCTCGTGCGCGGAGACCTCCGCCGAGCCGTGTTCACCGGCCCACACCCGCACCCGGTCAGCACCCAGGGCCGCAGCACTGTCGAGGACCGCGGTGAGCGACTCCTCCGGACCGGCGCGGAAGTACGACCCGTAGGACGCGACGGCGAGCCCGGCATCCGTGGTCATCCGCGCGACCTCCGCCGCGCGGTCGACATCCCCCGGCGGCACATGCACGTCTCCGCCCCACTCGATCACGTCGAGACCCGCGGCGGCCGCGAGCGCGACGATCCTCTCCGGCGGCAGGGCACGGAACGTCACCGAGCACAGCCCCGCACGGATCCCCGTCATTCCGTCATCCTCTCAGTCCTCCCGTTCTCCTGGGTCGGACGTCCCGGCCCCTTCCGTCCCCCGTGTCGAGTCCCACGTGCACGACCTCGTCCCGCCTGCACGACCGGAACCCAGGTCTGACCCTGCAGACGGACCCGAGTCGTGCAGGTGTCCCCGGTCGATCCGACATACGACGACCGAGACCGGGACGGATGCACGACCTGAGCACGACGGGACGACCGACACCCGGGAACGGGTCGTGCATCCGGGACTGGGTCGTGCATCTGGAACCATGACCGGACCGGACCCGGACCATGTCCGGAACCGATCCGGAACCTCGGTGGGGACGGGGGCCACCGGGACTCACAGGTGGGGGGCGACCGCCGTCGCGAAGGCCTCGGCCGTGCGGCGGACCACACGAGCCGGGTCGTCGGCCCAGACGTCGGCGTGGAAGATCTCCACCTCGATGTCACGGTCGTAGCCCGTGTCCTGCACGGCCCGGGTGAGGGGTGCGAAGTCGATCACACCGTCCCCCGGATAGTGCCGAGAGAGGAGGGGGTCTGCGGCGAGGGGGGTCTTCCAGTCGCACACCTGATACGTGGCGATGCGGCCCTCGCGTCCGGCCCTGGCGATCTGGTCGAGCACCTGAGGATCCCACCAGATGTGGAACGTGTCGACGGCGGCTCCGACCACGGCAGGGTCGAAGTCCGCGGCGATGTCGAGCGCCTGACCGAGGGTGGAGACCACCGCGCGGTCGGAGGCGTACATCGGATGCAGCGGCTCGATCGCGAGGGTGACCCCGGCGGCTCGAGCGTCGTCCGCGAGGGCGCCGATGGCGTCGCGGACACGCTCGCGCGCCCCGCGGAGGTCGCGCGACCCCTCGGGCAGACCCCCGGCCACGAGGACCAGCACTGCGGTCGAGCCCTCCGCACCGGCCGCCGCGAGGGTGGCCGCCTCCTCGATCGCCCGGCGGTTGTCGTCGAGCGCGGCTTCGCGCTCCGGACCGACGGGCAGCGTGAAGAAGCCCCCGCGGCAGTGCGTCGTGAAGCGCAGGCCGGAATCGGTCAGCATGCGGGCGGCGACATCGAGGCCCACCTCCTGCACGGGTTCCCGCCACAGGCCGATGGCCTCGACCCCCGCGGCCGCCGTGACGCGCAGGGCCGTCGCGAGATCCGCGTGCTTCACGGTGGCCTGGTTGATCGAGAGCCGCGGGTGCGGCACGGTCCCGACGCCGGCCGCCCGGGACTCACTCTCCGCCGCCAGGCTCCGCGAGGCGGTCATGCGTCCACCCCGTTCAGCCGGAGCAGGCCGTGCCAGCGCTCCCGCGCGAGCTCCGGCCGCTCCAGGGCGAGCGCTCCGTTGGCCAGCTCGACGATGCGGCTGAGGTGCGGCAGGCTCCGCGCGGAGTGCAGCCCCCCGACCATCTGGAACGCCGGCTGATGACCGTTGAGCCACGACAGGAAGGCGACCCCGGTCTTGTAATAGAAGGTCGGTGCCGCGAACACCTGTCGGCTCAGCTCCTCCGTCGGTCCGAGGAGGGCGAGGTACCGCTCGGGGTCTTCCGCGTCGAGCGCCTGGATCGCGGCGGAGGCCACCGGGGCGAGAGCGGCGAACGCGCCGAGCAGCGCATCCGAGTGGCCGCGTGACGCGGACCCCTCGGGCGCGGCCGCATCGGTCAGACTGTCCCCGCCGATGAGGCCGACGTAGTGGAAGTCGTCGCCGGTGAACATGCGCACGCCCTCCGGCAGCCGCTCGCGGACCCAGACCTCGGACTCCGCGTCGAGCAGACTCATCTTCACGCCGGCGACCGCGGCGCGGTTCTCGCCGATGATGTCGAGCAGCACCTCGGCGGCCTCCTGCCACGCGGGACCGCCGCTCCCCCCGGAGGACGAGGGCGCGAAGTACCCCGCCAGCTCCGGATCGAACGCGGTGCCGAGCCAGTGGAGCACGACGGGGACCGATGCGCGGGAGAGCACCTCCCGGTACACGCGGCGGTAGTCGTCCGCGCTCTCCGCGACCCTGGCCAGGTGCCGCGAGGCCATGAGCACCGGCCCCGCCCCCTGCTCCTCGGCGAAGTGCAGCTGCTCGAGGTAGGCGGCGATCACCTGATCGAGCGGGATGCGCGCCTCCTCGATGTGGTCGGTGTTGACCCCGACGACGACCGCGCCGCCCTCCTCGCGGGCGACCTCCGCACTGCGGGTGATGAGCTCGCGCACCGCCGTCGCATCCAGCCCCATGTTGCGCTGTGCGGTGTCCATCGCGTCGGCCACGCCGAGTCCCCACGAGTACACGTTGCGGCGGAACGCGAGCGTCGCGTCCCAGTCGATGTCGGCCGGCTGCCCCGGGGTGTTGTCCGCGTACGCCTTCGGAACGACGTGCGCGGCGGCGTAGGCCACCCGGCTGCGGAGCGGGCCCTGCGGCCGTGTGACGGCGTCGGCCTCCCGGAGCTCCGTGTCGGCGGTGCGGCCGTCGGCGGCGAGCAGGCGGAGCGTGGTCATGCCCGGTCCAGGGTCAGCGGCTCGAGCACGATCTTGCGCCCCTCGGCGCTGGACGCGAGTCCGGCCTCGGCGAACTGGACCCCGCGCGCGCCGGCGAGCAGGTCGAACGGATAGTCGGTGCCGAGGACGAACGAGGTGAGGTACTCCTCCCACTGCTGCCGGAAGCCGTTCTGGAACACGTCGTTCGTCGGCACCTGCTGCCAGTCGGCGTCGTAGTCGTGGCTGTCCTCCAGGTCGGGGTTCCACACGGGCTTCGGCGTGGCGTTGCGCGGCTGGATCTTGGCACCGAACAGCCCCACGACGGCGGAGCCGTGCGTGCCGTCGACCTGGAACTCGACGAGCTCGTCGCGGTTCACCCGCACGGTCCACGAGGAGTTGATCTCGGCGATCGCCCCGCCGTCGAGTTCGAAGATGCCGTAGGCGGCATCCTCGGCCGTGGCCGTGTAGTGCTCGCCCTTCTCGTCCCAGCGGTCGGCGATGTGCACGGCGGCCTGGGCGTAGACGCTCTTGACCTCGCCGAAGAGGTTCTCCAGCACGTAATTCCAGTGCGGGAACATGTCGGTGATGATGCCGCCGCCGTCCTCGGTGCGGTAGTTCCAGCTCGGA
Source organism: Microbacterium sp. LEMMJ01 (assembly GCF_002114135.1). NCBI lineage: Bacteria > Bacillati > Actinomycetota > Actinomycetes > Micrococcales > Microbacteriaceae > Microbacterium > Microbacterium sp. LEMMJ01. The sequence goes on along the minus strand of NZ_NCTV01000029.1, from coordinate 22,456 downwards.
CGCTGCGCGGGCTGCCAGTCGCCCTCGAACACCCAGTAGCCGAACTCGCCGCGGACGGAGAGGATGCGGCCGAAGAAGCCGGAGTCGATGAGGCGCTTGAGCTTCTGCAGCCCGGGGAGGTAGAGCTTGTCGTGGACGACGCCGGTCTTCACGCCCGCGTCGCGGGCGAGGCGGGCGAGCTCCAGGGCCTCGTCCAGCGACTCGGCGGTGGGCTTCTCGGTGTAAATCGCCTTGCCGGCGGCGATGGCCTTGCGGATCGCGGACGCCCGGGCCTTCGTGACGAGGAAGTCGGCGTAGATCTCCCACCGCGGGTCGGCGAGGGCGGCGTCGAGGTCGGTCGTCCAGTCCTCGATGCCGTGCTTCGCGGCCAGTTCGGCGAGCTTGGCCTCGCTGCGTCCGACGAGGATCGGCCGCACGGTCACGCGCGTGCCGTCCGGGAGCTCGATCCCGCCCTCGTCGCGGATCGCGAGGATCGACCGCACCAGGTGCTGCCGGTATCCCATGCGCCCGGAGACGCCGTTCATGATGATCCCGATCTCGCGGGTGGGGGCCTGTGCCATCTCGGTCCGTTCCTCTCGGTGGAAGCTGTCGGCGCTGACAGGAGAATCTTGGTAAGCGCTTTCCGAGATCATGGCATGAGACGCACGACCTCGCAACCGCCCCTAGCGCGGAGGGGCCGTGCTGGCGCGCACGTGCAGCGCCGGAGCCACCTCCACGCGCTCCGCGGGCCGGTTCGGGCCCTCGCGCAGGCGGTCGCGGATGAGCTCGACCGCACGGCGCCCGACGTGCTGCTTCGGCGGCCGCAGCGCGGTGAGCGGCGGAGACCCGTGTTCGGCGACCTCATCGTCGTAGGCGATGAGCGAGAGGTCGTCCGGCAGCCGCCAGCCCGCGTCCTGCAGATGCTGCTGGAGCAGGAGCGCCTGCGGGTCGGAGTGCACGAGCAGCGCCGTCGCCCTCGTCTCACGGATGTCGGCGAGCAGCGCCGAAACCACCTCCGCCTGCGCCGATCCCTCCATCCGGTCCAGGGCCGTGTCGCGGTCCACCGACACCGTGAGCCCGAGCTCGGCGACGGCCCGCGACCAGCCCTGCCGCAGCCCGGCGGAGGTCGGTGACTGGGGAGAGGTGAGGATCCCGACCCGCCGGTGTCCGAGTGCGGCGAGGTGCCCGGCGGCGAGCGCGCCCCCGAACGCGTGGTCGGTCGCCACGGTCTGCATCCGGGTGAGGGCGAGAGCGGGCGGGGTCCGGCGCTCCACGAGCACGACCGGCACCGGGAGCGTGTCCAGCCAGGAGAGCAGCGCGTGTCCGTCGGCACCCTGCGTCTCGGGGGCCACGATCAGCCCGTGCACCGTCCCGGACTCCAGGAGCGCCGCGATCTGGCGGCGTTGGTCCTGCGCGGCGTAGCTGGCGCCGCGGAGCACGAGCTGCACCCCCGCCTCCGCCCCGGCACTCCGGGCGCCGACGACGACCTGCGGCCAGTAGTAGCTCAGCGACGGCACCACCATCCCGATGCGGAACTGCGGCCCGGGGAGAGCCGCCCGCGCGACGGTCGTGTCCAGCGCGCTCCGCAGCACCGCTCCGCCGTGCACCCTGGTCAGCAGCCCGCGGTCCGCCAGCATCGTGATGTCGCGGCGGATGGTGAGCTCCGCCACCCCGAAGTCGCGGGCGAGATCGGCCACGCGCACCGCCCCCGTGCGGCGCAGTTCGTCGAGGATCCGTTCCCGGCGGGAGAGGCCGAAACGCGGGGTCGGGCGCTCCTCGGTCATGCCGCCCTCCCCTGCAGCTCCCAGCGCTCCGGTCGGTCGAGCGGCGCGAAGAGGACGCGCGAGACCACCGGTCCCCACGAACGCTCGAGGAGCGTATCGTCCACGGCCCTGCTCTCGACGACGACGTCCGCCGGATCGTGGGCGATGCGCAGACCCCGCTTCCCATCCGGACCCGGGAGGAGGACGCCGTCACCGTGCACCTCGGGCGTCCCCGCGCACACGAGCACGAGGCGGGTGGCCGGGTCGGCGAGGGCCGGACTCTCGTCGCGCACGGTCACCGCGCCGCCGCGCAGCAGCACCGTCCGCCACCACGGGTCGCCGCCGGGGAACGCCGTACCGAGGTCGAGGGTCCAGCCGTCGCTCCGCGCCTGCACCGCGGCCCGCCAGGCGCCGCCGGGCTGTTGCTCGCGCCCGCGGACCAGCGGCGTGGAGTGCCAGCCGCTGGTGACGTGCCACAGGCGGTAACGGGCATCCGAGAAGGTCGCCGCGGTGTACGTCGCCCGACCGACGTCGATCACGACCGGGACGCCGTCGACCGCGATCGCGACTGCGCCGAGGTCGTTGTGGTTGTGGTTCTCATCGTTGCGACCGCCCTTGACGACGACCGCGAGCCCCCGCGGATCGCCGCTCCGCTCGCGGCGCAGACCCACGCCGAGGGAGGTGAACTCGACGCGTCCGGGCAGGGGCGCAGGCCCCGGACGCGCCGCATGCCAGTCGGCGTCGAACAGCTCGGCCAGCGTCCGGCCGAGGCCGGCGACGACATCGGCCTCGTCTCCGATGACGCGCCCCGGACGGCGGTGCCGCGCGGCGAACGCGGCCGTCGCCTCCAGACCGCACAGGACGGCGGCCCGGTGGAGCACGGACCACGGGAGGGCCTCCCCCGTGCGCGCCTCTGCATCCGAGAAGCTCGCCACCCACCCCTCCCCGAGCTGCACGCGCTCCGGGAAGAGGGCGAGCTCGCGCAGCCCGGCAAGGCGTCCGTCCTGGATCGCGGCGGCCACCGCACCGGCGGTGAGCGCGTCGAGGAGGCCGAGCGCATCGAACGCCCGCCCCGCTCCCTGCCACCAGTAGGCGAAGCCCTCGTCGATGCCGCCGTCGGCGGGAAGCTGGGCGAGATAGCGATCGAGGCCGTCGATACTGAGGGCGAGTACCCGCGCGCGCAGCGGCTCGTCCGCGAAGGCGAGCGCTGCCGGCAGCAGATTGCCGTGGATCCACGGCGCCCAGTTGTGCACGCGTTCCTCCGACCCTTCCCATGCCCACTCGCGGCGGTCGACGAACGGGCGCAGCACCCGGCGGACCGTCTCGTCCCGTACCCGTGCGACCAGACCGGGGGCGTGCGCGTCGAGATCCTCGCCGAGCACCAGCACCGCCCACCCCGCCAGCGCCGCCGCCTCCCCCGCACCGAGGTCGAGGACGGGGCGCTCGATGTCGGGCACACGGCGCCCGCGGGCGAACGCGTCGTCGTGAGCAGGCCAGCACCAGGTCGACTGCTCGGCCAGGAGCCACAGGCCGTCCGCGACCTCGTCCAGCCGCTCGGCCACCGGGTCGACGGCAGCGGCCAGGACGGCGCGACGGAGCCGGAGGTCGCGACGGAACACCGCCCCCTCCCAGCCGGCGCGGTCACCGGTGCGGGCGTAGGCGGCCCACTGCGAGAGGAGCGGCTGCGCCCAGGCGGTGCGACGCTCGCCGTCCGCCGCCGCCAGGATCGTCGCGCGGAGTTCGGGCGCCACGGACGTCCATGCCTCCCGGTCGGTGCTCGGCGGCACGACGGGCCGATCGACGGCGCCGTGCTCGCGCCACAGATCGCTCAGGGTGCCGCGGGGGATCAGCATCCGGTTCTCGCCTTCGTTGTTCGAGTGTGTTCGATCAGCAGGGTTTCGGTTCGATCACGTTGCCTGCACTGGAACGCACAGTCTTCACTGGAACCGCGCGCTTCGGCAAGCGCATACCCGAGATACCCGGAGACCCATGACCCCTCGACCAGCCGTCCTCGCCGCTCTCTCGACGGAGGCGTGGGACCTCGTGTTCGACGACGCGCGGCGCGCCCGCCTGCAGACCCTGGCCGCGCCCGGCGGTCCGCTGCACGTTCCCGCTCTCGACGCCCCGACGCTGGACGACCGCCTCGCCGCCGTGGAGGTCCTGGTGACGGGCTGGGGCGCTCCGGTCCTGGACGCGCCCCTGCTCGATCGGCTCCCCCGGCTGCGCGCGGTGTTCCATGCGGCAGGGAGCGTGCGCGGTCTCGTGTCCGACGCGTTCTGGGAACGTGACATCCTGCTCACCTCGGCCGCCGAGGCCAACGCGGCTCCCGTCGCGGAGTACACGCTCGCGATGATCCTGCTCTCCGGCAAGCGCGCCCTCCTCCCGCTCCGTACCGCCGACGCACAGCACGACCTGCGCGTCGGCCCCCGCGTCGGGGGCCGCATCGGCAACCTCGACCGCACGGTGGGCATCGTCGGGTTCTCCCGCATCGGGCGCCGCGTCGTCGACCTGCTGCACCCCTTCCCCGGCCTCGAGGTGCTCGTCGCCGACCCGTACGCGGACGCCGAGGAGGTGGCCGCGGCCGGTGCCCGGCTCGTCCCGCTCGACGCCCTGCTCCCCGCCGTCGATCTGCTCTCCCTGCACGCCCCCGCTCTGCCCGCGACCCGGCGGATGATCGGCCGCGCGCAGCTCGCCGCCCTGCGTGACGGCGCCACCGTGCTCAACACCGCCCGGGGAGCCCTCCTCGACCACGACGCCCTGCTCGTGGAGTGCGCCGCCGGTCGCCTCGATGCGATCCTCGACGTCACCGACCCGGAGCCGCTTCCGCCCGACCACCCGCTGCTGCACCTGCCGAACGTCGCGGTGACCCCGCACCTCGCCGGCTCGCTCGGCACCGAGGCGCACCGGCTGGCCGACGCCGCCCTCGACGAGCTGGAGGCGTGGGTGGCCGGTCGTCCGCCTCGACACCCCGTGCACCGCGCCGACCTCGCGCACAGCGCATGACACTCCTCGCGCTGCCTCCGGACGACCGCGCGCTCTCCCCGCACACGGGATGGACGCGTGCGCACCTGACGACGGTCGCCGATGCCATCCTCGACGGGGCCGCCCGTCACGCGAGCCCGGCGGGCGCGGGCATCCGCTACCCCGGCACCCCCGGTGGCTTCGGCTCCGCGGTCGATGCGCTCGAGGGGTTCAGCCGCACGTTCCTGTTGGCCGCGTTCCGTATCGCCGGCGACCCGCTCGGCACGGAGGCGCTGGCCGACCGCTACGCCCGGGGCCTCGCTGCGGGCGTCGACCCCGACGGTGCCGAACGGTGGCCGCGCCCCGATGAGGTCGACCAGGCGAAGGTCGAGGCGGCGGCGCTCGCGCTGGGCCTGCACCTCACGCGCGACACGGTGTGGGCGCGCCTCGACGACACGGCGCGGACCCACACCGTGGACTACCTCGCGGCGTTCGTCGGCGGCAGCTACCCGCCGAACAACTGGGCGTGGTTCCGGGTGCTCGTCGAGCAGTTCCTGGAGAGCGTCGGTGGGCCGTACTCAGCCGCGGATCGCGCGACCGACCTCGCGCTCCTCGACGGCTTCGAACGCGAGGACGGTTGGAGCGCCGACGGCGCCGCCCGGTCGTTCGACCACTACGCCGGCTGGGCGCTGTCCTTCTATCCGCTGCTCTGGGCGGACATGGTCGGCGCGGAGCCGCGGCACACGGACCGGGTCGCCCGGTACCGCCGCCGGCTCGACGCGTTCCTCGACGACGCGCTGCACCTCGTCGGCGCCGACGGCGGACCGCTCATCCAGGGACGCAGCCTCACCTACCGCTTCGCGACGGCCGCCGCGGCCGGGGTCGCGGCGTTCTCCGGCACCTCGCGGCATGACCCCGGCCTCCTGCGCCGGACGGTGAGCGGTCAGGTCCGGCACTTCACCGCCCGCGGTGCGCCGGATGCGACCGGAGTGCTGCCCCTCGGCTGGTACGGCGCCTGGCGCCCGCTCGCCCAGGACTACTCCGGCCCCGGCTCCCCGTACTGGGCGGCGAAGGGTCTCCTGCCGCTCGCCCTCCCCGCCACGCATCCGTTCTGGACCGCCGTCGAACAGCCCGTGCCGATTGATCGGGGGCCCTTCACCCGCGTCCTCCTGGCCCCGGGGTGGCTGGCGACGGGCACCGCGGACGGCATCGTGCGCGTGGTCAACCACGGCACCGACCACCGCACCCCCGGTGCGTTCCAGCCCGATGCTCCCCTGTACGCGAAGCTCGGGTACAGCACCGCGACCGCCCCCGTTCTCGCCGGCCCCGGGGCACGCGACCCGCTCGACGGCACGGTCGCCGTGGTGCGCGGGGGCCGAGCGAGCCACCGCTCCGGCTTCCTGACGGGAATGCTGAGGGAGACGGACGGCACGGCGCTCGGCGGTTCCTCCGGCCCCGTGCACTGGCACGACGGCGTCCGCGTGGAGTTCGACGTCGGCGGAGGCGGCACGGCCGTCGAGACCACGGTCGGCCCGGTGGTCGATGTGGTGTCGGCGGTGCGCGGACCGTGGGAGGTGCGGTTCGTGCGGGTGCGGGCGGGCGCAGGGCCGGACGGAGCGATCCACGACGGCGACGTCCTCCGCATCGGCGGGTGGGCCCTGTCCGCCGCCACCGTCGTCGAGACCGGCCCCGCGGCCGTCACCGCCGCCCTCACCCCCGGCGGGGAGACGCGGAGCCGGGTGGTGGGCCTCCACGGCCTCGACGACGCGACCGCGGGGGTCCGGCGGGCGCGGGACGTGACCCCGCTCGGCCCGGAGACCGTCACCCCGTGGCTCTCCGCGCCGGTGCGACCCGACACCTGGATCGCGGTCGGCGTGCTGCTCGGGGGCTCGCCCCTTCCACCGGAACTCGAGCTGCAGGAAGGGGACGCGACGGTGTCGTGGCCGGACGGCGCCGCGACGACCTTTCGCCCCGACGAGCAGCTGCCCCGCGGATGAGCGTCAGCGGTGTGCCGTGCTCGCCCGCTCCACGAGCCGCGTCGGCACCACCACGGGCGCGGCGCGGTCTGTCGCCGTCCCGTCGCCCTCCACAGCCGCGATGAGCGCTGTCACCGCCCGCTGCGCGAGCGCCGCGAAATCCTGCCGGACGGTCGTGAGCGGCGGGAGGAAGTTCGCCGCCTCGGGGATGTCGTCGAAGCCGACCACGCTGACGTCCGACGGAACCGCGCGCCCGGACTCCGCCACCGCCCGCAGCAGCCCGAGCGCCATCTGATCGTTGGCGCAGAACACCGCGGTCGCGCCTAGAGCCGCGCCCGCGGCGAAGCCCGACTCCGCGCTCCAGTCGCCGCGCACGACCGGCGGTGGCACGGCGCCGGCATCCGCCAGGGCCTCGCGCCAGCCCCGCTCGCGCTCGGCCGCGGCGAACGAGCCCGCCGGTCCCGCGAGGTGGTGGACGGTCTCGTGCCCGAGATCGAGCAGGTGGCGGGTGGCGGCCTGCGCTCCCGCGGCATGATCGCTGTGCACCACGGCCGCTCCGGCGCCGGCGGGGGCATCCACGACGACGAGGTGCAGCTCCGGCGGCAGGGTCGCGGCGGGGACGAGCGCGGAGGCCTCGTTCAGCACGAGAGCCCCGTCCACGCCCTGATCGGCGAGCCGGGCGAACGCGGCCTCCACGCCGTCCGCGGCCGTGACGACGGTGAGCGCGTATCCACGATCCGCCGCCGCTTCGGCCGTGGCCTGCAGCATCCGGGAGTTGCCGACCGTGGCCAGAGTGGTCACGACGAGGCCGAGGGTGTGGCTGCGCCCGGTGCGCAGAGCCCGCGCCGCCCGGTGCGGTCGGTAGCCGAGCTCGGCCATGGCGGCTTCGACCCGCGCCCGGGTCTGCGGGTCGACCCGGGGGCTGCCGTTGACGACGCGGGAGACGGTCTGCCCCGAGACGCCGGCGCGCGCCGCGACGGTGGCCATGGACACGCGCGCGGCCGTCGTGGGCTTCTCGGCCACGGGAACCTCCGTTCACAACTCCGTCGTGTTGACGTTAGCACGCGGCCGTGCCTACCATGTTGACGTGAACACGCCCGCATCCCCGGAGGTCCCCACGGAGCGTCTCGGCGCCGGTGTCGTCAAGCGCCCGACCACCCTCGCCGACGGCCGCGACCTCATCTACTACGACGACCCGGACACCACTCTCGGTGCCGAGCGGTCGGTCGACGCCCGCACCCTGGCCCCGCGGCCGGACACCGCGACCATGCGGCTCGACGTGCTCACGGGCGACTGGATCACCGTCGCCGCCAACCGCCAGAACCGCGTCATGATGCCGGGAGCCGACGCCGACCCGCTCGCGCCGCAGACGCCGGGGAATCCGTCCGAGGTGCCGTCCCGGTACGACGTGGCCGTGTTCGAGAACCGCTCCCCCGCGTTCGGCCCCGCCCTCGCCGAGCCGGTCGGCACCGCCCCCGGGGCGACGAACCCCCCGCGCGGCCTCGACGACCTCGCGGCCCTCGGACTCGGGCGCACCCGTACCGCGGTCGGCCGCTGCGAGGTCGTGTGCTTCAGCCCCGAGCACTCCGGCTCCTTCGGGACGCAGACCGTGACCCGCGCCCGCACCGTGATCGAGGCCTGGGCCGACCGCACCGCCGCCCTGTCCGCCCTCCCCGGCATCCAGCAGGTCTTCCCGTTCGAGAACCGCGGCGAGGCGATCGGCGTCACGCTCCCCCACCCGCACGGCCAGATCTACGCGTACCCCTACGTGACCCCGCGCACCGCCCGGGTGCTGGACGCGGTCGACCGCACCGCGCCCGACCTCTTCGCCCGCATCCTCGCCGAGGAGCAGGCGTCCGAACGGGTGGTATTCCGCGGCGAGCACTGGACGGCGTTCGTGCCCTTCGCGGCGCGGTGGCCGCTCGAGGTGCACCTCATGCCGCATCGGCACGTGCCGGACCTCGCCGAGACCACGGCGGAGGAGCGCGACGAGCTCGCCCCGCTCTACCTCCGCCTCCTCCGCGGTGTCGACGCGCTCTATGACAGCCCGACGCCGTACATCGCCGCCTGGCACCAGGCTCCGGTCCACGTCGGCCGCGACACCGTGCGCCTGCACCTGCAGCTCACGAGCCCGCGCCGCGCCGCCGACAAGCTCAAGTTCCTCGCAGGTTCCGAGGCCGCGATGTGGGCGTGGGCCGCCGAGGTCGCGCCCGAGCAGGGCGCCGCCCGACTCCGCGAAGCGATCGCCCGCACCGATCAGGAAGCCTCCGCATGACCTCCGCACACGACGCCGCCGCCGAGCTCTTCGCCGCCCTCGCCGGGCGCACCCCGGACGGCGTCTGGTCGGCGCCGGGACGCGTGAACCTCATCGGCGAGCACACCGACTACAACGACGGCTTCGTGCTCCCGTTCGCCATCCCGCAGCGGACGGTCGCCGCGGTCGGTCGCCGCGCCGACGGCCGGCTCCGCGTCGCCTCGACCTTCGCGGACGAGCCGGTGGAAGTGGCCCTCGACGAGCTGGACCGCCTCTTCCCCACCCCACCCGGGACGGAGCCCGCGGTGCCGGAGTGGGCCGCCTACCCGCTGGGCGTCGCCTGGGCGCTCCGTGCAGCGGCCGGCATGACCGCGGTCTCCGGCCTGAACATCGCGATCGCCTCCGACGTCCCGGTCGGTGCCGGTCTCTCGTCGTCCGCCGCGATCGAGGGCGCGACGGCCGCGGCACTGAACGAGCTCTGGCGCACCGATCTCGACGCCGTGGCCCTCGCCCGCGTCGGGCGGACGGCGGAGAACGAGGCCGTGGGCGCGCCCACCGGGATCATGGACCAGATGGCCTCGATGCTCGGCGAGCCCGACGCCGCGATCTTCCTCGACTGCCGCTCCCTCGCCGCCGAGGTCGTGCCGCTGGGCATGGCCGATGCCGGACTCGCGGTGCTCGTGATGGACACCCGTGTCACGCACGCGCACTCCACCGGCGGCTACCGGGAGCGCCGCGCCGCGTGCGAGCGCGGGGCCGCGATCCTCGGCGTGCCGGCGCTGCGCGACGTCGCGGTGGCCGACCTCGCCCGTGCCGAGAGCCTGATGGACGACGTGACCTTCCGCCGCGTGCGGCACATCGTCACGGAGAATCAGCGCGTGCAGGACACCGTCGCGACCCTGCGCACCGCGGGCGCGCGCGGCATCGGCGACCTCCTCGTCGCCTCCCACGCGTCCATGCGCGACGATTTCGAGATCTCGACGCCCGAGCTCGACGCCGCCGTGGAGACCGCCCTCACGTCGGGCGCGGTGGGTGCGCGCATGACCGGCGGCGGGTTCGGGGGCGCAGCGATCGCCCTCGTCGACCGCGACGCCGTGCCCCACCTCGCCGACGCGGTGCGGGGGCGGTTCGCTGCCGAGGGCTTCGTCGCCCCGCACCTGTTCGAGGTCAGCCCGTCCGCAGGTCCGCGCCGCGACGCCTGACACAATGAAGGGTCGAGCCGCCACCGCCGCGGCAGGAGAGGAACGCATGTCCTGGATCGTCACCGGCGGCGCCGGCTACATCGGTGCCCACGTCGTCCGCGCCCTCGCGGAGGCCGGCCTCTCCCCCGTCGTGCTGGACGACCTCTCCAGCGGTCTGGCCTCCTTCGTGCCGGAGGGCGTGCCGTTCGTGCAGGGCAGCATCCTCGACCGCGCCCTCGTCGAGGAGACGCTGCGCACGCACGAGGCGGAGGGCGTGATCCACGTGGCGGGCTACAAGTACGCCGGCGTCTCGGTCCAGCGCCCGTTGCACACCTACGCCCAGAACGTCGAGGGCACGCGGATCATCCTGGAGGCGATGGCGGCGGCGGGCGTCGCGAACATCGTCTTCTCCTCTTCGGCGGCCGTGTTCGGCACTCCGGACGTGTCGCTCGTCGTCGAGGACACCGCCAAGAAGCCCGCGAGCCCGTACGGCGAGTCCAAGCTCATCGGCGAATGGCTGCTCCGTGACCAGGCGATCGCCACCGCCGACTCCGACCGCCCGCTGCGCCACACCTCGCTGCGGTACTTCAACGTCGTGGGCTCGGCCGACCCGACGGTCTACGACGTCAGCCCGCACAACCTCTTCCCCATCGTCTTCGAGGCGCTGATCGAGGGCCGCACCCCCAAGATCTTCGGCGACGACTACGACACCCCTGACGGCACGAACGTCCGCGACTACGTGCATGTCGGCGACATCGCCGCCGCCCACGTCGCCGCAGCGCAGCGCCTGGCCTCGGGCGCTCCGATCGAGCCCGCGTACAACCTCGGCTCCGGCGACGGCCTCAGCGTGAAGCAGATCATGGATGCGGTCGCCCGTGTCACCGGCATCGACTTCACCCCGGAGATCGGCCCGCGCCGCCCCGGCGACCCGGATCGGATCGTGGCGACCGGCGAACTCGCGGCCCGCGACCTCGACTGGACCATGCGCTACACGGTCGACGAGATGGTGCGCACGGGCTGGGAGGCCCGCCGCGCCGCCGGCTGACCTCAGACGTCGCGCGTGCGCAGAGGGTAGAGCCAGAAGCACAGCCACCCGACGGCGGTGAACGCCAGCGGGATGACCGCCAGCATGAGCCGGATGCCGCCGTCGACGGCCTCCGGCTGCGCGTCGCCGAGCTCGGCGTCGAAGCCGGTCGCGGTCAACACGGCCGCGGCGACGATCGCCTGGAGGACGACGGAGCCGCGGACGACGAAGCCGTTCACGCCGAAGTAGGCGCCCTCGCGGCGGTGGCCCGTGCGATGCGCATCGTCGTCGATGATCTGGGCGAGCACGACCTCGAGGAGCTGCAGCAGCCCGCCGACGCCGACGCCGACCGCGATGCCGACGAGAGCCGCCGCCCCCACGGACGTCGGGATGAGGTAGCCGAGCACCACGACCCCGAACACCCCGACGCTCCACAGCAGGGCCGTGCGCGGGGAGGTGCGCCGGACCACCGCGCTCCACAGCACGATCGACGGGATGGCCGTGACGAAGATGGCGCCGAGCAGGAGGCTCCCCTCGCCTTCGGCCGCCCCCAGCGAGTAGCGGACGTAGAACGGCACGGCGGCGAGGATCACGGCGATCGAGGTCTGCACGCAGAGCGAGCCCAGCACGTACGGCACGAAGGCGCGGTTGCGGAACGTGTAGATGAGCTGGTCCCGCCAGCGCATCGCCTCGGAGGCGGCCTCCGGTACCCGGCGCTCGATCATCCCGCCGAGGAACGACCAGGCGAGCAGCACGAGACAGACACCAGACAGCACGAGCGCCATCCCCGGCCAGCCGATCGCGTCGTAGAGCGCTGGAGCGCCGGCCGTGCCGAGCACCATGCCGAGGATCGCGAAGATCTGCCGCGGCACGTTCCCGCGGGCGCGCTCCTCCGTGGTCCGGAAGATCTCCGGGAACAGCGCGGAGATGTTCAGCACCACCACGACGAAGGCGATGTCGTAGACCGCGACGACCACGAGGAACCAGACGATGAGCCCGGCCGCCGGGAGCGCGGGCGGCATCCAGACGAGGGCGAAGGCCACGACGAGCGGCACGATGCCGAGCCCGATCCACGGGATGCGGCGGCCCCACGGCGTGCGGATCCGGTCGGAGAGCGCCCCGACGACCGGGTTGAGCGCCGCGTTGAGGATGCCGTGCGCGATCATCGCCGCCGCCACCCACCCCGCGGGGACGGCGAGGTGCGAGACGTAGAAGTACACGACGAATGCCGAGAACGTCTGCGTCATCAGCTGCGTCGGGAACCCTGAGGCCCCGAAGGCGATGGTCTGGGCGCGGGACGGAGCGGCGTCGAGACGGCGGTCGCGCAGCCGTTCGCCGAGCGCCGTCACCGGGCGTCTCCCCGCTGCAGGTCCCGCAGCGCGCGCCAGCCGACGCGGACCAGGCCCTCCTCGGCGATCGTCTGCTGCACGAGCGGATCGTCGAGCAGCCGCAGCTCGTAGCCGCGCTTGGCCGCCGCGAAGTCCACCGCGGCGCGCAGCTCCTCGCCGTCGGCCATCGGATGCAGGTAGATCTCGGTGACCCCGGGCGGGACGGCGCGCAGCACCGCGAGGAAGCCGTCTCGGACCTGCTCGTACGACTCCTCGTCGGCGGTGCCCTCGCCGCGCAGCTCGAACGGGTGCGTCCACAGCCGGTCGACGATCTCGACGCCGAACGCATCGGCCACCGCCGCGGCCTCGGTGAGCTTCGCCTGCAGCATCGGATCGGCGTCCGCCCCCTCCATCTCGCGGGGCAGGCGGAAGGGGAGGCCGTGCCGGGCGGCGAGCTCGAAGACGGCGCGCAGGAAGTCACGGCCGGTCAGCAGCCCGTAGACGGATCCCATGTGGTTGTCGAGGTGGGTCACGTCGACGCCGGCGTCGAGCGCGGTCTGCAGCTGGGCGGCGATCTCGGCCGCGACATCCGCTTCGGAGGCGTGCTGCTCCACGGTCGCGACGTCGGCGGGGAAGAAGCCGGCGGCATCGACCAGGGTCGAGGCGCCGGTGAGCGGGCGCCATCGGTACCGGCGCCACTCGCTCGTGAGCACGAGGTGCACGCCCACGTCGAGGTCCGGGTGCGCGGCGGCGAAGGCGAGTGCTTCCGGGGACCACGCGCAGGGCACCATCACCGTCGCCGAGTCGATCCGGCCGCGCACGAGGAGACCGGAGATCGCGGCGTTGGCGGCATGGCACATCCCGAAGTCGTCGGCGTTGAGGATGACCGCCCTGGCACCAGACGGCAGTCCGAGTCGGTCGGCGAGGGCGGAGGAGGCGGTCATGGCGTGTCCTGTCGGGCGGGCGGTCAGCGGCCGGCGGCGGCTGCGCGGGAGGGGGTGAGGATCCGGGTGAAGACATCGGCACGGAGCGCGGAGGCCGCCTCGCCCACGGCTCCGACGAGCGGCGCCTCCGGCCCGAACGCCGAGGCGAGGAAGCGGAGCGGCAGCTGCGCGGAGAACTCGTCCGCGACGCGCTCGATCGCGTCCAGGAGCGCCGGGTGCACCGCCTCCCCGCCGAGGATGAAGGCCTCGGGATCGAGCACGAGCGCGACGCTGCCCGCCGCGAGGAAGAGCCGCCGTCCGATCTCGGCGACGAGGGCCTGCGCCGCCTCGTCGCCGTGCCGCGCCGCCTCCAGGTGGGCGAGGAACGGCGCGTCGACATCCAGTCCGAGGCCGAGGGCGAGGTCGCGCACCACCGTGGCGCCCGCGACCGGGGCACCGATGGGCACCGGCGTCTGCGGGAGATACATGACCTCGCCCGCCACGCCGGAGAACCCGCGGTGCAGCGCCCCGTCGATCACGATTCCGGCGCCGAGGTCGTCATCGAGCAGCAGCAGTGCGAAGCTCGCGAGGTCGATGCCGACGCCGGTGGTCGACTCGGCGAGGGCGGCGAGGTTGACGTCGTTCTCGACGCGGACCGGGCAGTCGAGGGCGGTCGCGAGGGCCGAGCGGAAGGCGCCGCCGTCCGGTCCCTGGTCGTCGCGGATCGCGCCGTCGGCGGCGACGATGCCGGGCACTCCGACGACGGCGAGGTGGAGCGCGCCCTTCACGGACCGGCGGCAGGCCGCGACGAGGGCGGCGATGTGCGCGACGCGGTCTTCGCCCGCGGGGAAGGCTCCGTGCCGCTCGGCCCTGACGGCGCCGGTCGCGTCGACGAGGACGACGTGGGCCGCGTGATGGTCCACGTGGACCGCTGCCGCGAAGCCGAGGGCCGGGTGCAGCGCGACGCGGCCGGCCGCCGGTCCGCGAGTGTCGCGGTCGACTCCGGCCGCGGTGACGGCTCCCGCGGCGTCGAGCATCCGCAGCACCTGGGTCACGGCCGTGCGGGAGAGGCCGGTCGCCGCCATGAGCTCGGCCCGAGTCTGCGGTCCGCTCCGGGCGAGACGCTCGAGGATCGCGCGGCCGTTGAGCGTGCGGAGCAGGGTCTGCGGTCCTGCGAGGGGTCGTGACATGCGGCGGAACCTCTGGGGGGTCGATTCTCGTGCGGAGTCGGTGCCCGCCAGCCTGCCACATCGTGTCGCACCCGTCGACCCGTCTCCTCCGGCGGCGTCGCCTGCACGCCCCGGGCACGGTTGCACGACGGAACACGGGTTTCGGTCCCCCAGACGTACCCGGGTCGTGCAGGTGTGACCGGACCCCGGAGGTACGTGTGACCGGAGGGACGGGGCGGAGGGACGGGGCCGGGGGACGGGGCCGGAGGCTGTCGTGCAACCGGGGTCTCGTCCACGCCCGCGACAGCTGCACGACCCGGGCACGGTTGCACGACGGAACTCGGGATTCGTCCCCACAGACGTACCCGGGTCGTGCAGGTGTGCCCGGGTGTCGGAGGAGGAAGGGACGGGAAGGGACGGGAGGGGACCGAGGGACGTCGGGGGGGGTCCGCATAGGGTGGAGGGATGACGCCCCTGGTGATCCGAGACGCCGTCGCCGACGATGCCGAGGCCGTGGCCGGAGTGCATGTGCGCTCGTGGCAGGCGGCCTACGAGGGCCTCATCGACCAGGAGGTGCTGGACGGGTTGTCCGTCTCGGAACGGGCCGACGGGTGGCGCCGCATCTTCGCCGACCCCCTCCCCACGAGCCTCGGGACCCTGGTGGCCGAGCGCGACGGCACCGTCGTCGGCTGGGCGTCGTTCGGCTCCGGCCGCGACCCCGACGGCCTGGACGATGCGGAGCTGTACGGCATCTACGCCGATCCCACCGCGTGGTCGACGGGGGCGGGGCACGCCCTCCTCGACGCCGCCGAGCAGCGCATGATCGACGCCGGCCACACCCGCGCCTACCTCTGGGTGCTCGACGGCAACGACCGCGCCGACGGCTTCTACGCCCGGCACGGGTGGGAGCTCGACGGGGCCACGAAGATCGATCAGCGTCCGCAGTTCACGCTCCGCGAGCACCGCCGCGTCAAGCACCTCGCCCCGCGCTGAGCCGTCCCGCCGTCAGTCCAGCGCGCTCATCACGTGCTTGATCCGGGTGTAGTCGTCGAAGCCGTACTGCGACAGGTCCTTCCCGTATCCGGAGTGCTTGAAACCACCGTGCGGCATGTCCGACACGAACGGGATGTGGGTGTTGATCCACACGCACCCGAAGTCGAGGTCGCGGGAGAGGCGCAGGGCGCGGGCATGATCCCGCGTCCACACCGATGCGGCGAGCGCATACGGCACGTCGTTCGCCATCGCGAGCGCCTCCTCCTCGGTGTCGAAGGGCTGCACGGTCAGCACCGGTCCGAAGATCTCGCCCTGCACGACCTCGTCGTCCTGCTGCACGCCGGTCACGACGGTCGCCTCCCAGAAGTAGCCCCGGTCGCCCTGCCGCGCCCCGCCGGTCGCGACCGTCGCATGCGCGGGAAGCCGGTCGACGAAGCCCTGCACCTGCGCGAGCTGGGCCGCGCTGCTCAGCGGCCCGTACAGCACGCCCTCTTCGTCCGGGGCCCCGGTCCGCGCGTGCGTGCGGGTCCGCTCCACCAGTGCGGCGACGAGCTCGTCGTGCACCGACGCGTGCACGAGCACCCGAGTCGCCGCGGTGCAGTCCTGACCCGCGTTGAAGAAGGCCCCGGTGACGATGCCCTCGACCGCCTTCTCGATCGACGCGTCAGGGAAGACGATCGCGGGCGCCTTGCCGCCGAGCTCCAGGTGCACGCGCTTGACGTCGTCGGCCGCGGAGCGGGCCACGGCCATGCCCGCCCGCACCGAGCCGGTGATGGCCACCATCTGCGGCGTCGGATGGTCGACGAGGGCCGCTCCGGTCTCGCGGTCGCCGAGCACGACGTTGAGGGTGCCGGCGGGGGTGTGTCGCGCGACGATCTCCGCGAGCAGCAGCGTGGTGAGCGGCGTGGACTCCGCCGGCTTCAGCACGACGGTGTTCCCGGCGGCGAGGGCGGGAGCGATCTTCCATACCGCCATGTTCAGGGGGTAGTTCCACGGCGTCACCTGCCCGATCACGCCGATCGGCTCCCGCCGCACGAAGGAGGTGTGCCCGGGGAGGTATTCCGCGGCAGCGCGACCCTCGAGGCTCCGCGCGGCGCCGGCGAAGAACCGCAGCTGGTCCACCGACTGCAGGATCTCGTCGGCGACGAGCGTCGCCCGCGGCTTGCCGGTGTCCTTCGACTCGAGGTCGGCGAACTCCTCGGCCCGCGCGGCCATCTCCTCGGCGATGCGGAACAGGGCGAGCTGGCGCGCGGACGGCGGCGTGTCCCGCCAGATCGGGAACGCCTCCGCGGCCGCGGCGTACGCGGCATCCACGTCGGCACGGTCCGAGATCGGGATCTCGCCGTAAGCTTCCTCCGTCACCGGATCGATGAGCGGCAGGCGCCCGCTCCCCGCTGCGGTGACGGCGCGACCGCCGATGAAGTTCTGCAGGGGCACGGTCATCGTCGACGGTGAGGACATAGCGCCATGGTAGCCATCCGAACGCGGAATCTGTAGCTTTTCGTCCACAGATCGACGGATTCAGTTGCGTAGCACCCATACGAATGTCACGATCGGTACATGAGTCCGAAGACGCCTCCCCCCGCCCTCGACGACATCTCGAAGCGCATCGTCGAACTGCTGCAGGAGGACGGTCGGCGTCCCTATGCGGAGATCGCCCGCGAGGTCGGGCTCAGTGAGGCCGCCGCCCGCCAGCGGGTGCAGCGACTGACCGAATCGGGCCTGATCCAGATCGTCGCCGTGACCGACCCGCTGCAGCTCGGCTTCCACCGCATGTCGATGATCGGGATCCGGGTGTCCGGCGACCCCCGCGCGATCGCGGAGGAACTCACGGCGATCCCGGAGCTCGCGTACGTCGTCGTCACGCTCGGGACGTTCGACATCCTCGTCGAGGCGGTGTGCGAGGACGACGACCACTTGCTCGACCTCATCGCCACCCGCATCCGCACCATCCCCGGCATCATCCAGACGGAGAGCCTGCTCTACGCCGGCCTCTACAAAGACCTCTACAACTGGGGAACGCGCTGACGCGCTCCCCTCGCATCGGAGTGAACATGGGCACCACGGTCTTCGAACGCCGGCGTCCTCCGCAGTCCGTCATCGACGACGCCCTGCGCGACACGGCCCTGTCGGTCTTCTGGCTCGACGACGTCGAGCGTCCCGCGCACCCGCCGCTCCGCGGCACCGTGCATACGGACCTCGTGGTCGTCGGCGGCGGCTACACCGGACTCTGGACAGCCGTGCGCGCGAAGGAGCGGGATCCGGAACGGAGGGTGGTGCTCCTCGAGGCGTCCCGCGTGGCCTGGGCGGCGTCCGGGCGCAACGGCGGCTTCTGCGAGTCCAGCCTCACGCACGGCCACGAGAACGGCGTGAACCGCTGGCCCGAGGAGATCGACCGCCTGGAGGAGCTGGGCCACGAGAACCTCGACGGCATCGCCGAGACCGTGCGGCGGTACGACATGGATGCCGAGTTCGAGCGGACGGGCCAGCTCGCGGTGGCCGTCGAGCCGCATCAGGTCGAGTGGCTGCGCGAGGAGGAGGGCTTCCTCGACCGG
Organism: Microbacterium sp. LEMMJ01; assembly: GCF_002114135.1. Classification (NCBI taxonomy): domain Bacteria; kingdom Bacillati; phylum Actinomycetota; class Actinomycetes; order Micrococcales; family Microbacteriaceae; genus Microbacterium; species Microbacterium sp. LEMMJ01. The sequence goes on along the minus strand of NZ_NCTV01000029.1, from coordinate 4,350 downwards.
GAGGCGGTGCAGGCGGAGGTGCACTCGCCCACGTTCCTCGCCGGCGCGTGGGACCGGGACGGCTGCGCTCTCGTACACCCGGCGAAGCTGGGGCTGGAGCTCGCGCGGGTGGCCGTCGAGCTCGGCGTGGAGATCCACGAGCACAGCATCGTCCGGCGGATCGAGGGCGCGGACTCGGGTCCGGTGACCCTCGTCACGGAGCACGGCCGGGTGACCGCCGACGCGGTGGCGCTCGCGACGAACGTGTTCCCGTCGCTCCTCAAGCGCAACCGCCTCATGACGGTGCCCGTGTACGACTACGTGCTGATGACGGAGCCGCTGTCGGCCGAGCAGCTCGCCTCCATCGGCTGGCGGAACCGCCAGGGGCTCGCCGACAGCGCCAACCAGTTCCACTACTACCGGCTCACCGCGGACGACCGGATCCTGTTCGGCGGCTACGACGCGGTCTACCACTTCGGCGGCAAGGTGCGCCCCGCCTACGAGGATCGGATGGAGAGCCACCGGCGGCTGGCCTCGCACTTCTTCACCACCTTCCCGCAGCTCGCCGGCCTCCGCTTCACGCACCGCTGGGCCGGGGCGATCGACTCGTCGAGCCGGTTCTGCGCGTTCTTCGGCACCGCCCGCGGCGGCCGGGTCGCCTACGCCACAGGGTTCACCGGCCTCGGGGTCGGCGCCGCCCGGTTCGCCGCCGATGTCATGCTCGACAAACTCGCCGGCGAGGAGACCGAGCGCACGCAGCTGCGGATGGTGCGCGAGAAGCCGATCCCGTTCCCGCCGGAGCCGGCCGCGTCCGTCGGGATCAACCTCGTCCGCGCCGCGATGGACAGGGCCGACCACAACGAGGGGCGCCGCAACCTGTTCCTGAAGACGCTCGACGCCCTCGGCATGGGCTTCGACTCGTGACCGCGCTCGCCCCGGGGGCCGTCGTCGAGGCCGGACGCCTCGCGCTCACGCACACCCCGCTGCCCGACGAAGACGTCCGCGACGGCGCGCCGAGCACGGCATACACGGTGCTCGACGACGCAGGCGGGATCGAGATCGGCGTCTGGGAGATGACGCCGGGCACCGCGGTGGACGTCGAGGAGGACGAGGTGTTCGTCGTCCTCTCCGGTCGCGCGACCGTGACGTTCACCGCGCCCGCGCTCCCTCCGGTGGAGCTCGGCCCCGGGTCCGTGATGCGGCTCACGGCCGGCATACGGACGGTCTGGACGGTGAGTGAGACCCTGCGGAAGGTCTCGATCGGGATCTGACGGCCGCTGCCGACCAGGCCCGCTCAGGCCCGGCGGACCTCCGCGTGCGGGATGCGCGCGGCCATGACCCGCACCGCCTCCGGGTTGTCGTCGACGAGCACCGCCTCCCGCCCGAGTGCAGAGGCCACGGCTCCGGTCGTGCCGCTGCCCGCGAAGAGATCGAGCACCCGGTCGCCCGGCCGGCTCGACGCGGTCACGATGCGCCGCAGGATGCCCTCCGGCTTCTGCGTCGGATACCCCGTCTTCTCGCGCCCCGTGGTCGGGACGATCGTGTGCCACCACACGTCCGTCGGGAGCTTGCCGCGCGCGGCCTTCTCCGCGGTCACCAGTCCCGGCGCCATGTACGGCTCCCGGTCGACGTCGTCGGAGTTGAACACGTACGTCCGCGGGTTCTTCACGTACACCAGGATCGTGTCGTGCTTGGTGGGCCACCGCCGCCGGGACTTCGCGCCGTAGTCGTACGCCCAGATGAGCTCGTTGAGGAAGCAGTCCCGGCCGAACACCGCGTCGAGCATGACCTTCGCGTAGTGCGCCTCGCGGTAATCCAGGTGCAGGTACAGGGTGCCGTTGTCGGCGAGCAGCCGCCAGGCCTCCTCCAGCCGCGGCATGAGGAAGGCGCCGTAGTCGTCGAAGCTGTCGTCGTAGGCGCGCAGCATGCCGCGCACCCGCTCATACCGGTGCCCGTGGAAGCCGTGTCGCACCTCGGGCTCGCCGGGCGCCCGTTCAGGGCTCCGGCCCTCCGCCGCAGGCTCCGCCGATGCGGGGCTGCCCCCGTCCGGATCCGCCGGCTCTTCCTGGGGTGGGAACGTGCGGCGGACGGTGACCACCTGCCGCTCCCGCACCCGCCCGGTGTTGAACGGCGGGTCGAGGTAGACGAGCGTGAAGGATCCGGACGGCAGGGTCGCCGCGACCGCGAGGTTGTCCCCCTCGATCACCGACACCCGCCCCGGGACCTGGGCCTCTGGGCCGCCCCCTTGGGTCCCTGAGCCTGTCGAAGGGCCCTGGGTCCCTGAGCCTGTCGAAGGGCCTGAGCCTGTCGCAGGGCTCACGGAACCCGGTGCAGCCACGCGTCGGTCGAGAACTTCGACTCCACCAGCGCCTGGGCATCGGCGTACTCGTCCGGCGTGATGCCGCCGCCCTCGGCGGAGGTGAGCGAGCGGAACGTGTCCTTGAAGCGCTCGATGATCTCGGCACGCTCCAGTCCGGTCTGGCTCCGCAGCGGGTCGACGCGCTTGGCTGCCGAGGTCGTCCCCTTGTCGCTGAGCTTCTCGCGGCCGATCCGCAGCACCTCGGTCATCATCTGGCCGTCGATGTCGTAGGAGAGGGTGGCGTGGTGCAGCACACCTCCGTTCGCGAGGCGCTTCTGCGCGGCGCCGCCGATCTTGCCGGTCGGGCTCGCGATGTCGTTGAGCGGCTGGTAGACGGCGTCGATGCCGAGCGACCGGAGCGCCTGCAGCACCCAGTCGTCGAGGAACGCGTAGGAGTCGGCGAAGGTCATGCCCGCCACGAGCGAGGCCGGCACGTACAGCGAGTAGGTGATGATCTGTCCCGCCGCCATGAGCATCGCCCCGCCGCCGGAGATGCGGCGGACGACGTCGAAGCCGTGCTTCGCGGCGCCCTCGGGATCGACCTCATTGCGGTACGACTGGAACGACCCGATGACGACGGCCGACTCGTCCCACTCCCAGATGCGCAGGGTCGGACGCCGACGCCCCTCGCCGACGCGGGAGGTGAGCACCTCGTCGAGGGCGAGGTTCATGCGCGGCGAGACCGCCTTCTCGTGGACGATCTCCCAGTCGAAGTCGCGCCACCCGGGCGCGGTGACCAGAGCGCGACGCACGGCGGTGCCCACGGCCTCGGGGCTGAAGCCGAGCAGCTGCGCCCCCTCGGGGAGGGCACCGCGGACGGCCGCGGCGATGGCCGTGGCGTCGGACTCGGCGGGGAGGCCCTCGACGGCGGCGTTGATGTCGTCGAGCGCGGAGTCCGGTTCGAGGAAGAAGTCCCCGGCGAGCCGGAACCGCGCGATCCGGTCGTTCTCGACCTCGAGGTCGACGACGACGAGCTTGCCCCCAGGAACCTTGTATTCACCGTGCACGGATCCAGCTTAAGGCGCACGCTGCCGCCGTGGTCAGCCGCCGAGCACGACGACGCGTTCCCCGGCCCTAATCGGCGTGGAGTAGCGGTTGCCTGGTGTGGGCAGGGGGCAGATGAACTGGTCGGAGAAGGCGCACGGCGGCAGGTACGCCCGGTTGAAGTCGATCACGGCGGACCCGTCGGCGGCGGGCTCGTCGACGGGGAGGAACCGGAACCGGTACGTCTCCAGCCCGTTCGTCCCGTCGGCGAAGACCGCACTCAGCGCTCCGCTCCCGCTGCGGGTGACCGTGAGCTCGTGCGGGGCCCCGGCGAGCTCGAACCGCAGGCGTCCGGCGATCGGGGTCTCGCGCTCCTCGCCGTCGACCGCCGTGACGACGATCCGCTCGTCCGGCGCGGGCTCGAACGTGGCCGGGATCCGCCATCGCTCGTCGGGGGCGTAGGCGTCGATCGCGGTGAACCACTCCCGCTGCGGACGAGCCGGGTTCCAGACGCGGAGCGCCAGCAGTCCGTTGCGGTCGAACACACGCAGCTCGCGCCGCCCGAGGCGCAGGGTCTGGGTGCCGCGGAGGGTGACGACCGACCCCGACGGTCCGAGCTCACTGCCGCGGATGCCGCCGTCCCCGGTGAGGGCCCAGAGTCCGGGTACGCCGTCGACCGCGGCGGGTTCGGTGATGAGCCAGTTCGTGGACTCCAGCGCGGACGGCCCGTATTCCGACCCCGCGTAGCGCTCGCGCGCCGCATGCCACTCGTGCCAGTCCGTCAGGAAGCTCATCGCCGCGGGCCCTCCCCTCGCTCGTGCGGATGTGCCCCGAATCTAGGGCTGCCCCCGTCGCCCGTGATCCCCGTCCGTCACACGCCTTCACCCCGCGTCATCCCGCGTCACACTCCCCCTCCGTCCGTCCCTCCCTCCGGTGCGGGGTCACACCCGTCCCTCCCCACCCCCTCCCCCGCCCGTTCCTGATCCCGCCCCCGGCCGCCCCCACCGCCGGTCTCCCGCGCGGGATCA
>NZ_NCTV01000003.1:0-3533 GCF_002114135.1 Microbacterium sp. LEMMJ01 | reverse complement strand
CGTGAGCATCATGGCCGGCTCCCTTCCCGCGCGGCCGCGTCGTGCGTGAGAGGGTGGCGGAATCCGATCTCCCGTTCCCAGACCTCGGCGGCGCGATGCAGGCCCTCATACTCCTTCACGCCCAGGTGGTCCGGGGAGTCGACGAGCGGGCGGTGAGCGAACCGTCGCGCGATCGCGTCGCCGAGGCGTTCGACGAGGTCACGCGCAGGGGACTGATCCCATCCGGGGTGATGGCAGGAGACTTCGGCGAGCAGTAGACGGCTGCGCTCGATCTGCAACGCCTGCTCGTCATCGGCATGGGGGACGATCTCGGCGACCGGCTGCCATTCGTAGCGCGGTGCGGCGATGTGCTGCTTGATCGCGTAGCTGACGCTCGCGTAGTTCTCATCCCAGAGGCTCTGACCCATCCGGTCGGCGTTCTCGGCGAGCTCGCGCGGAGTGCTGCTGCGGTAGGCGGGTGTGGAAATGTAGGCGGCGGTGACCAACAGGTCGATGGTGTCGCGGTTCACGGGAAACGCGCGCATGATGACCCCCTCAGGTGGTGAATGTGACATTCACTACCCTAGAATCAGTCGGCGCTCATGTCAAGACGTCGTCGTCGTCGTCGTCGCTGTGGTGGTGGCGCCAAGCAGCCGCCACGCTGCGGACGGAGGTCGGGTAGTACCGGGTGCGAGTGGTCTGGCCGGATAGCGTTGGGATCGTGCCGAAGTCGTTGTCGATGAATGAGATCCGAGCCCGCGCTGCGCAGTTCACCCGTGACTGGCAGGACGAGCCCGGCGACGAGCGACAGCAAGCGCAGTCCTTCGTCCGGGATCTGCTCGGCGTGTACGGGATAACCCAGACCCGCGCGGCGTTCTACGAGAAGCGTGTCAAGCGCTCGTCGACCGGCTCGCGCGGATACATCGACGCGCTGATCCCTGGTCTCGCGCTGATCGAAATGAAGTCCGCCGGCAAGGATCTCGTCGCGGCTGAGCAGCAGGCGCTCGACTACATTGACGACCTTCCTGACCCGGAGGTTCCTCGGTGGGTAATCACGAGCGACTTCCGCCGGTTCCGTCTGCTCGATCTCCACGCTGAGAGCGAGGGTGTGCAGGAGTTCGCCCTGACCCAGATGCGGGATCGCGCTGACGTGCTCGCCTTCCTCGCCGGGTACGGTGAGCGCACCTTCGGATCGAAGGCGCAGGAGTCTGCGTCGATCAAAGCGGCAAAGCTGATGGCGTCCCTCTACGAGGCCCTCGAGGGGTCTGGGTACGACGATCACGAGGCGTCGGTGTTCCTGGTGCGCACCTTGTTCGCCCTCTACGCCGATGACGCCGGAGTGTGGGATCGCGATCTGTTCCTCGAGTTCCTCGAGACCCGCACCGCGACGGATGGTTCCGACCTCGGGCCTCAGCTGTCGTTGCTGTACCAGGTCATGGGACGTGAGCCGTCTCGTCGGCAGTCAAACCTCGACGAGCTAATCTCGCGATTCCCCTACGTCAACGGTGGAGTCTTCGAGGAATCGGTGTCGATCCCGTCGTTCGACGCAGGCATGCGTGACCGGCTGATCGCGGCTGCAATGTTCAACTGGTCGGCGATCTCGCCGGCCATCTTCGGCAGCCTCTTCCAGGCCGTCAAAGACAAGACCGCTCGGCGTGAGCTCGGCGAGCACTACACCACCGAGACCAACATCATGAAGGTCATCGGCCCGATGTTCCTCGATGAGCTGCGGCAGCGGTTCACGGACGGGTACCACGACACCGCCAAGCTCAAGAAGCTGCGTGCGGACATGGGGCTGATGCGATTCCTTGATCCGGCGTGCGGCTGTGGCAACTTCCTGGTGGTCGGCTACCGACAGATGCGAGCCCTCGATCTTGAGGTTCTGCTGCGGATCCAAGAGCTGTCCGGTGAGACGGCCCGCACAATGTTCTTCACCGAGGAGCACCTCGCCGTGCGGCTGTCGAGCTTCCACGGGATCGAGCTCGAGGAATGGCCCGCGCAGATCGCAGCGACGGCGCTGCACCTGGTGGAACACCAGGCAAACCAGGCGATGGAGCTGGCGCTTGGATCTGCACCAGATCCGCTGCCGCTGGACAAGATCAAGAGCATCGTCGTCGGCAACGCGCTGCGTGTCGACTGGGCAGCTGTCCTACAACCGACTGAGCACCTGTACATCATGGGCAATCCGCCCTTCCTCGGCCACGCCACCCGCTCGACCGAGCAAGCGCAGGAACTTCGCGACGTGTGGCGGAGGGACGACATCGGTCGGCTGGACTATGTCACCGGCTGGTACGCGAAGGCTCTCGAGCTGCTCGGCCGTCCCGGCTACCGAGGCGAGTTCGCGTTCGTCTCGACAAACTCGATCGCACAGGGAGAGCCGGTGCCAGCGCTCTTCGGCCCTGTGTTTGCCGCAGGGTGGCGCGTCAAGTTCGCGCACCGGACGTTCGCGTGGACCAGTGAAGCGCCCGGCGCTGCGGCAGTGCATTGCTCGGTGATCGGTTTTGACCGGCCGTCGAGGAAGAGAGCGCGGCTGTTCGACTACTCAGGAAACCTCAAGGGCGAGCCCGTCGAGATCCCCGTCGTGGATCAGCTCAACGGATACCTGGTCGACGGTCCCATTGTGCTAATCGATCAGCGGCGAAGCCCGCTGGCGTCGGCTCTCCCTCCGATGGTGTTCGGGAACATGGCTCGCGACGACGGCAATCTCCTGATCGAGCCGGCCGACTATGCGGAAGTGATGGCAGATCCGATCGCCGCGAAGTACGTCCGGCCGTTTGTCGGCGCCCGACAGCTCATCCACAACGAACCCCGGTGGTGCCTGTGGCTCGTGGATCTTGACCCCAGCGACATCGCCCGATCCCCGATACTCCGCGGGCGGCTGGATGCCGTGCGTCAGTTCCGCGCAGCGTCGAAGGCCGAGTCCACGCGACAGATGGCGGACACGCCGCACCTGTTCGGTCAAAGGTCGCAACCCGACACGCCCTATGTCTGTGTGCCGCGGCATGTGAGCGAGACACGCAAGTTCTTCCCGACCGCCCTGTTCACCCCTGATGTGATCTGCGGTGACGCGAACTTCAAGGCAGACGACCCAGACGGCCTCGCCTTCGCAGTGATCTCGTCGTCGGCATTCATCACCTGGCAGCGCACTATCGGCGGTCGCCTTGAGTCTCGTCTGCGCTTCTCGAGCACCCTGACGTGGAACACTTTCCCCTTGCCCGCCCTCACCGACACGCAGCGTGCCGCCATCATCGCCGGGGGGCAAGCCGTTCTGGATGCGAGAGCGCTACGCCCAGAACGCTCGCTCGCAGACCACTACAACCCCCTCGCGATGTCGCCCGAACTGCTCCGGGCGCATCGTGAGCTCGACACTGCTGTCGACAAGGCCCTGGGCCTGCGGGGGATAGCGACGGAGGCTGACCGACTGCGAGCGCTGTTCGCCAGCTATGCGAAGCTCACCACGGTCGACGAGCTCGCGATGCCGAAGAAACGTCCCCGCAAGGCGACAGCAGCGAGTGCGGCATCGTGAGCTGGCCGTACCCGACCGTCCGCGTCGA
>NZ_NCTV01000028.1:0-16070 GCF_002114135.1 Microbacterium sp. LEMMJ01 | reverse complement strand
CTTAGAGGCTATCTCCCGCCATCGCTGCATTGACAATCCCTCTCTCGGTGTCGGTGGTTATTCTCTATGCCCGGACTTAATTAACGGCGTATCCGAGGTCAACGTGCTGGGAAACATAGCCACCGGGTAGCAGCAAGCTGGCGCCCCGATTGCGCCCTTCGCGTCGCACAAGCATCGAGCCGTCGGGGCGAACATCGAGAACACGCCACCGGTCACCGTTGCGTACCCAGCTCCCACCCGCCCGCAACCGACGATCATTCCTGCGCGTGATGACGATGTCACCGCTTGCCGCTTGTGTTCCGTCATGCAGGTCGGTCTCGCGCGGTCCACGCACCATGCCATCGAGGATCAGGTCTGTCCGCGCGCGAGTGTTGAGCATAGTGACCGATTCGTTTGAATCAGCGATGAGCACGGTCGTGCGCCCGGCACGTTGGTCGGTCCGCCATGCGGCGTACGCCGCCTCAGTCATCGCTTCGGTGCCGCCCTCGACGATGCGGTCATGCTCCGCGTAGGCTTCGAGCACTTCGGCATGGCCGTGGCGAAGGTCGAGTGAGGCACGCTTCTCCCACTCGTGTGTGAAGCGGTGCACGTCGACGAGTTCGGCGACGTCGCCGCGGTCTTTTGCGAGGAGTCCGAACGCGCCGCCTGCGTCCACCGCTTGGAGCTGGGCGTAGTCGCCGACGAGCAGGACCTTTGCTCCGGCATCCGCGGCGAGCCGCGTAATGCGGTCGAGTGACAGCGTTCCGGCAAGGGATGCCTCGTCAATGATCACGAGTTGCTTCGCACTGAACGTTTCGCCCGTTTGGAGGTGTGTCTGCCACCACTTCGCAGTGTTTTCCGACGCGATCCCGAGGTCCTCGCAGAGCACCTGAGCAGCTCCGGAAGATGGCGCGAGACCCACGACGGAGCCACGCCCGTGTTCGCGCTCCCATGCACGCCGGAGCGCGTACATCGCAGTCGTCTTCCCAGCGCCAGCGGGGCCGACAAGCACATCAACGACGCGCCCTGACACTGCGATCGCTGACAGTGCGGACGCTTGATCGGGTCCGAGCATCCGCCGCTCACTGTCGGACTTCCGCGAAACACGCTCGATTGTCGCCAGCGGGATCGTGGGACCTGTCGTAGTGCGCGAGAGCTGCAGCAACCGGTCCTCGGCATCAAGTAGCTCTTCGGAGGAGAAGACCGTGGAGTTCTTCGGCCGAAACACCGACGACTCATCGGCTCGTCGGAAGACAGCGGGACTGGATGCTAGCTCGGGCGGTGTCAGCCTGAACGATTCGGCCTCAGCCGCATCCACAACCATCCCGATCACTGCCTCACGGTCACGCGTGCTCGCAAAGCGATACCCCATCGTTTGCCGCGCCGCTTCGGCTGTAAGGTTCCACCGCCACCAGGTGGCGCGCTTCTCCCCCACTGCCGCGACAACGCTCAATCCGAGGTTCGCGACGACGTCGAGGGGAATGTCGTCAGCGCGCAACAGCAACGGCGCATCATTGGCAACGACTCTTCGAGCCCAACCAGTCACTTCTTCCCCCAGGATCGCCCCAGCTTGTTCTCGCCACTTCTCTGTGAGGTCAGCAAGCGAATGGATCTCCTTCTCCGGCCGTGTGGCGAGTGTCGCCTGGGCACGCAGCTTGATGATCGTCGCACTGGAGGGCTGCCTGCCATGTTTCTCGACGTACGCCGCGATGAGCCGCTCCTTTTCCTCGTCGATGTACCTCGACCGAGATGAGAACGCGTCGACCAGAACCTGCGGAACGGAAGCTATGCTCCATCCCGGATTTCGGTCACGACCTCGTTCACGAGGCTCCCACTCAATGCCCAATGCTCGTGTGAGGTGATCGGCAAATACGGCCTCGTGCAGTTCGGAGAGCGCGACGGTTGCGGCGTGCATCGGGCGGCTGTCGAGGCTGCGCCATTTGTTGTCGAGCACGGTCTGGACTTTGTTGCTGATCACGACGTGCGTGTGCAGGTGAGGATCGCCCGCGCGCGAGTCATAGTGATCGTACGCAGTCGCGATCAGCCCGCGCACTTCGACCTGCGCAACCGCGCCATCACCGGGGGTTGCACCGGCCCGCGTGGCCGCAACCTCCCGTTCCATAAACGCAACCACCTCTGCAACTGCTGCGTGGTGGGCATCAACGATGAGCGATTGCGTCCCAGCATCCGCGACCGCCCACAAGACCGAGGCAGACTTCGGGATCGAGAACGTGTAGTCAAAGCCCGCAACTGCTCGCCGAGTTCCCTTCGCTGACTCCTCGGCTTCTATCGATGCCGTTTCGCGCCCACGCTCTGCAGCGCTCAGACCCGGCGGGAGTGCCGCGAGGCGCTCGGCTATCCGCTCCGCTCTTGGCTGATAGCGCGGGTACGCCCGCCCCAGGGGTTCACCCGTGATGGGGTCCCGACCCATGCCGATGAGAAGTTGGAGCTGCGCTTCGGAAACCTCGTCTCCCACGTCAAGCTGACCAGCTCCCAACGCAGCGATACTGCTCCCCATCCACCTGCCCGGCGGCGTGCCGTCGGCGCTGTAGTAGCGCGTCAGCGGTGTCGAAAGGTCGCGGTCACCGTCTCCAACGGCGACGGTGCGCAGGAGGTACTTGTACCCGTCGCCAGCGGACATCAATCGCATCGACACCGTCACAGCCGCTCACCTTTCCTCCGTCAGGGAGGAGGTGAACACGCAGCATCGGCGGCATCAAGAACGGCAACGTTCCTCGATCTGCCAGACGCGTGGTAGCTGGGGTAGCTCGCTGGCAGGTGAGTGCGCCACAGTGAACAGTGCCGCCCTCTACGTTTAGAACGGCCAGACTCTAGGCTCGTCGAGTTCAACCGGAACACGGACACTCGAAGCGCGGGGATGCGACTGAAGCAACTGCCGCACCGTGCGAATGGCAAAGTATGACTCCACAATGAACCTTCGCTGCTCGCCCCACAGCGAGGGAACATATGCATTGTCACGGATCGAGTGCGCGGTCTTTGAACGTCGACGCCGTATCTCCCTCAGTATCGAACTTGCAGACTGCACGAGCCCATTGGGATCGTGAGTGACGGTTCGCTCCATCCAGGCGATGAGCATGCTCATCGTGCCGCGCTGAGCCCGGTAGACGTTACCTTCAGAGTCCTGTCTTTCCTCAGTCGTAGCCAATTTCGCGCGCTCGAAGAACTTGACGTTCAAAGGCTCAATGAGGAGCTTGTTGAGTTGCTCGATGAAGCTCGTCAGCTCAAGCTCCGTGGGGCGTATCAGATAGCCGAAATCTGTAGGTCGGTCGCGATCCGCATAGGTCTGCTTGAAGAGGTGTGGATAGTCGATTGCACCGCAGATCTCGTTGATCAACTGAGTCTCCATGAGCACAGCAGTGTACGGACTGATGCGTTCGGGGAACTCTCCCATAAGGTGTGGGCGCACCCAGTCAGGATGAAGCAGCCAACTTTGGTCATCGTGCTCGAAGGATTTCCAGTAGGACTGCTCAGCGGCCGACAGATCATGAAGGTACCGAAGCGGCACACCAACGACGATCTCATCGCTGCTTTCGTCGTCGCGAAAGCCAATACTGAACGTCGTCAAAAATGTATCCAGAGGGGTATTCTCCTGAGCCCGGATCTCCCCGCCAATGTCGAGCGTGTAATTGTAGCGAGGGTCATCTCGATACCTCGCCAGCACCGCAGCATGAAAGAACACAGATGACAGCTGCGCCCGCCCCGTCGCGAGTGCAGCAGAATACGGCGCACCTGGGTAGCGGTCGCCCGCCGATATCTCTGTGAGGACGCGTTCCCTCGGGTAGAGGATGGCACCCGCTGCACCTCCACGGCGCCTAATTTCAGCCGCGTTCGCGTCTGCGGACTGAGGCGGAAAACCTAGGATGAACGGATTGACCATCTCATGGCCGAAGTTGACGTAGATATCGCCTTCTGCCGCGAGGGCGCGGATCGTGGATTCGATGCCGTCGGCGTCATGCCCGACGATCTCGGCTAGTTCCTCGGTGCTTATGCCGTTGAAGTCGGCCGAGTTGAGATACGCAGAAGTAATGTGTTGTAGTACTTCGCGCCGTAAGGACTCAGAGACCGAAGCACCCGCCGAGGCCGGGTCGTGATCCAAGGGCTACGCCTCCCTGATGTAGGTAACGCCAAACGCCCGCACCTGACGGAACTCCTGACGACTGTTACCGAAGTCGAACCAGCCGCCATCGGACTTCTGGAAGATGTCGAGACCCCGTCCGAGGTTGATCCGCCAGCCCGTGTCGGTACGGATCCAGCGATCATGACCGCCGGGGTCCTTCGCGACATCAACCTTGATGCCTTGCTGTGCAGCACCCTGCACGATCTCATTTAGCATCTGCAGCTGCTTCTTCTGATACTCTGGCTCCTCCTCCAACAGAGTGAACAGCTTGAAGTTGATCTCGTCGGCTGGGTCCTTTGCCGACGCGATCATGGCGAGAAGCTCCACGAGATTGCGTCCCTGATGGCTCATGCGCACGTAAGGGTCGTGCAGTTCAACTTCAGTCGCACCCTCCAGATACGGCATGAGCAGCGTCTCGTACGAGAGGCCTCGCTGGTTCTCAGCGAAGTCACGGTGCCCTTCGAAGAGCTTCGGCTCGGGCACTTCGACTTCAATCTGAACATCAGTACCAGTGGTCAGATCCACGCGAGGCAACGAGCCTTCATCGCCCCTGTCCGCCCCCGCGGCCTCGGCACCCATATCCGCATCAGCGTCGTCACCGCTGGAAGCGGTTCGGTGCGCACGGTAGTACGTCGGAAACTCGTCCTCCTCTAGCGTCGTCACGGACGTCCAGCCGCCGCCGATCGGCTCGTAGCCGAACCGTACGTCCGCCATCGTTGCATCGATGCGCAGAATCTGGTCCTTCACGCGCTTACGCCCCTCGATCGAGAAGCGCAGGATCTCCTCGATCTCTTCGGCGGTTGCCTGCTCGTGTGGATAGAGCAGCTTCATCAGTCCCGAGAACGTCTTGTGGATGCCGTCTCGGTCACGGGTCGAGATATCCGAGCCGAGAGTGAAGTACTGCTGGTAGCGGTCGGAGTAGTCAAGGTTCCGCATCGACTTGAGGACTTCGGCGATGTAATCGACGACGAATCCGTAGCCGCTGGAGAACATCTCGCTGCGGATGGTGTCAACCTCCCACCCGGGGATGTAGAAGTGCAACCGGTCAAGGAACGCCGGGTCATGGTAGCTCTCGGGCAGCTCGTCAAACAGGTCTGAGTGCTTGAGCATGTACGGCACCGTGTGCGACGTGTTGCCGACGAACACCATGGATGCCTCAGCGCCGAGTGTCTCCACACCGCGGGAGAACGACTTGTTCGCCATGTAGTTCTTCATGATGTCCACAAGCGCTTTATCTGTGCGCTTCTTCTTACCCGCGAACTCGTCGAATGCAACGACATCCCAGTACCCAACGAGACCAAGTCGCCCATTGGAGTTGTTCACGAACAACTTCGGTACGGTCACTTCTCCACCCGAGATGAGCATGCCGTGCGGCGAGAATTCGGAGTAAATGTGCGACTTGCCCGTACCCTTGGGCCCCAGCTCAACGAGGTTGTAGTTGCGCTCGACGAATGGGATCAGCCGCACCAGCTGCAGGAGCTTCCCACGGCGCCCAAACATCTCAGGGTTGAAACCGATTGACTGGAGTAGCAGGTCGATCCACTCGTCCGTTGTGAACTTCGCGCGCGCATCGAGGTACCCGTCGTAATCGAAGTTCGACATCTGGATCGGCTTGAGTGAGCCCAAGATCCAAGGGGAAACACGCGCATCTTCAGTATGGAAGTACTCGACATCGCACAGGCACCAGACTCCACCTACGAGCAACTTCGGGTGAGCGCCCACGGTCGCCGAGTCGACGATGACACCACTGATACCGAGCTTGGCGAATGTGGCCTGGTAGACATCATCCTTCTCGTTGAGTGCGACACTGACCTTGTCGATGATCCTGTAGCGGCCTCGCTCTTTGATCTTCGACTTCACCAGCTCCGACTCATTACGGTGCACGTAGTGCTCCGCAAGGATCTTCCTGACGGTCTCGATGCCTGCTTGGATCGTCGCTTCGTCATCCGATGCCGCATACTGGCCGAGCAGGTACTCAAGCACGTAGGAGGGCACGATCGCGTTGCCCTTGACCGCCTTGACAAGGTCCTTACGGACGACGGCACCAGCGAAGTGCTCGTTGATCTTGTCGTCGAGAGCTGACTTAGCCGGAGCAGTATCGATCGTTCCACCGTCGGCGAGGATGTCGATACCGCCGAGCGCATCTTCGAGGTTCGTCATGGCTCTCCTAGAAGTCGAAATCTGTCGTGAAGGACCGTTTGATGGTGTAGTTCCCCTTCGAGAGCAACTTCCATTGAGTCGTGTTCGGGATCGGCTCTTCGAGGCGAAGCTCGACGGGTCGGTTGTTGTACTGGTCAGCGTCCTGTGTCAGATACAGGACAGACTTCTGGTATCGGTCGCGCTGGTCGTCGGATGCGCTGTCGAAGGTGAGGATGGGCTGGTCAGAAATCAGCGTGTCACCGACGTAAAGGCCGAGGCGTACTTGGCGAGGTCGGATCTTGTCCGTGACGGCCTCACGTTGAAGCAATTTGACTGCGAGCTGCCCGGTGGTGATCTTGTCAGTCTCGGGCATGAGGTCGACATTGACGTGCCGGACGTCGCTCTTACGCTTCTTATTGACCGTTATCACTGGGACCACGATCTCCTGGAGCGATGCGCCGCCGTGAACATATCGGGTGCCAGCACCAGGCTGCGGGATACGGTGGATCGACTTCGGAATCTGAATGTCGATGTCGCCCATGAGCCCCGCTTGTGCCGAGGTGAACGTCATGAAAGACGGGGAGGGCTTCAGCGACTTCCCCAGTACGTAGCGACGGTTGGTCTTGGTGACTGCGTCCCCCTGCGGGCTCTCTGAGAGGTAGTAGGCCTGCTCCAGCGGGATGTCCTGGTAGAGGAACCCATGATCGGCAGTGATCAGGATGTTCGTGGCGTTCGCGTTTGTCCACTTCTTCACAAGTTGGAGTAGCTCGCGCAATGTCTCTTCAGCGGCCTCGAAGACAGTTCGCTCGGTTGAGGCCGAATCTCCCGCGGCATCAATGCGGTCGTGATAGACGTAGAAGATCTGGTGCTTCGTGTAAAGCTCGCGAAGTTCACTTCCCGGCATCGCCAGAACTTGAGCGGCCGTGATGGCATGCCCTTTGACTGATTGCAGAATCTTGTCACGGTTCGCGGTTCCGTTCGTTGGCTTCCCGTCCGCCAGCACAGGCAGGCCTTCGGGGTGGAGTTCTAGGCTCGACTGCGGTAGTAGCGAGGCCATACCGAGCTGGGTATAACTCGGTAATGAGCCGAGCACGGCCGAGAGGGAGGCATCGAATCGGTTCTCGCCACGGATGGTCGAAGCGAGTTCCTCAGCGACCTCGTAACGCATGCCATCGGAGATGATGACTACCACCTTCGTGCGTCCGTCCTTAACGACGGGAACGACGTGGTGGTCATAGAACTTGGCCTGCGGTGCGAGAGCAGGAGACTTCCACTCGCTCAAAGGCTCAAGTGCCTGTTGCCAGCGCCCCCCGAAGTCGTAGAGGTACTTGTTGGCATACTGCTTATCGACCTCAGATTTGAGCGCTTCAAGTGGCTTTTGGAAATCAGCGGTCTGATGTGCGTAGGTGAACCAGCGGTAGTGCTGGTCGATGCGGAACCACTCCGACTGATACTTCTCCAGCCCGACGGCGGCCGTAGCGATTGCATGCGGCAACCCGGCGATCTCCGTAAGCAGCTCGGATGCACTCTGGATGGCCTTGTAAAGCTTCGTGTACTTCGTGCTCCATAGACTGTGCTGCCGCTGTCGGACAATATCGGCAACCTCGCGCGGCGTCACCGACTGGGCAGTAACGGCCGCAGCGAGATCAACAATCACCTTCCGGTCGATCTCTTCGAAGATCGTGACCTTGGCCAACTCACGGTAATCACGCTGTTCAATCCTCGTCTTGACGTCGAGCGCGTCGGAAGCACGCGAAGCAAGCTTGGTCATCACGTCCTGCGTGCGAACGTCGTAGCGCAGGGCGTTGAAGTCGCTGCGGATGTTGCGGAACTCGTCAGGCGTGGTTGACGAAAAGTCTTCGATAGCGCGGCTGAACATCCACAGAACAAAGTCGTCGATTGTCGGTGCTGTGCTCGCGTACTTATAGATGCTCGCGAGCCCGTCCCAGAAGAACTGGTTGAGACCAAAGGTCACAAGGTCATCGAACTTGGTGTGCTTCCCTGCCGCATTCTCAACCAAGAGTTCGCGCACGATGTCGGTCAGCTTGTTGCCGGATGCTTTGACAAGCACCTGGCACATTTTTGCGCGAAGGAGCGCCGCGTCGTCGCCGTCATTCAACAGCTTTTCCAGCGCCTGCTTGCGGCTGTTTGCTGCGAAGAACTTCTGGTGCTCTTCGATTACCGGCAGCAAAGCAGGGTCATTGAGGCCTAGCTCCTGCTGGAGCATGGAGGTCCTGTCCGCGGTGAAGACTCCGTATGCCAATTCGAGGTCGAGCAACCAGTTCGCAGTTCCGTGTGGGATGCCGCCGGAGCGGTAGACGAGGTACTTTCTGGTGTGATCAGCGAGGATCGTGCTCTTCACCCCAAACTCGTCATCCTGCACGCGGATGACACTAACGGCGCCAAGATTGAGGGCATCGAGGTCGACGGTGTACTCTTCGTTGGGATCGTGCCAGAACACCACCCGTTGGGAGGCGAGTCGGCTTTGAAGTGCATCCTGGACGGAGGTCAGATCAGTCACTCGCTGCCTCCAGTCCCGGAATCTTCTTAAGCGCAGCACCGAACTTCGGGTAGTTCACCTTCACACCATCGTCGAGGTCGATCACGACGTTCTCGGATGCCTTCGGGAAGAGCGTGTCGTGCTCATACTCATTCAGCTCGACGAGGATCTTGCGGAGACGATCCGCCTCCTTCGCGTTCCCCGCTCGCTCAGCCTGTTGCAGCGCCGACTCCAGCTTCGTCACATACTCGCGCAGGTAGGTAAGCACCATCGAGACCGTCGAGGGCGTGTAGCGGTGCATGTAGATGAGCGCATTGAACGAACCCTTAGGGCTGGAGAAAAGCCAATAGATGGGGCGATTCTTGTAGCGTTTGACATGTTCCTTGTAGAACGATCTTACGAAGTAGTCACGCAGATGCTTCACGCCGAGGGATTCGGTGATGAAATGCAAGTTCTCCTCGAAGTTCTGCTCACCGAACGCTGCCCGCAAGAACTGACGGAACCGCGCCACGATGTCGTCCTCGAACCAGTCGCCTTGCACAATCGGAATGACGTTATCAGCGTCCGGCATGAACGTTGCCGAGGGCACCTTGGCGAAATACTCCCGCAGGGTCGCTCCTTGGTCAGCGAGAATCAGGCCGGCCTCGTCGAGACTGTAGCGACCGAACATGCACCCGACAGCGTACGAGACAAGATTCGTCAGGAGCGCCTTGACGTCAGGTGCCGACCGCGCATAGACCGCCTCCTGGAGTTCTTCGATCGACCCGCTACCGAATTCTGCCAAGATTTGGCGAACCCAGTATTCGCTACTCTCCTGCTCAAGTTGATTTACTCTATCCTGCCTATTCTGCTCGAGTTCCAGGAAACGAGAGACCAAATCGGCGAGTGCGGTGTGACTTGATGACTCCATCAGCAAGGGGCTTACCAGGAATTCTGCGCTCGTTTCCTCGCGGCAGAGATCCATACGCTCCAGTTCCACTAGCTCCGCCACCCGTGTGGCGTCATTACCACCGCTCACTAACGGCAGGCGCGCCACATCGCCAATCTGATAACTCATTGTTGGCGAAAGCACATCTAACCCAGCGCGTACAAGCGCACAATTCAGATACCCCAGCAGGTTGAGTCGATCACTTTCGCTTGTCGGGAAGATTGACATACCGTTTATGTCGTGAATGAAGCCCTGAGGCTGAAGGCGGAAGCGCGCCCCATTGCTCCCCGTTTTGGACCAGGTGACCGCCGGTCGAAAGTAGTAGTCGACGCCCTGAGCGCGGGAACGCGGCCGACCGCCGTTCTCCGTCCCGAAGGCCCTAACCGCTTCACCGTCATTCTCCCAGTTGACCACCAGATCCTGACGCCCGTACCAAGGCCGTGGTGTACCGCCCTTGTTGTAGGGGAACCACTTCTTTCCTGAAGACATTGCGGCATCGCTTGAGATGAGATCACGTCCTGTGCGTTCCTCACTTACCTCCCACCATTGACGAACGAACCGACCATTATCCCCGGTCGCGAGCCCCTGCTTTGCAGGAAACCTCCTACCAACCGTCGGGTTCGCAGTGTAGAGCGCAAGAAGCTGGCGGGGAAAATCGAATGCAAACGGTGCTCCCGGGATCCCCTTGAACATCGACGGATTGACTTCATACATTAACTCCCCCGATATCGGCAGGGAGACAATACTGGACGCGATCGCATCCGCAGGCACACGGAAAAACAGTCCAGTTCCGTGCGGAGTAGCAACAACACGCAGGATCACAGCAGCCGTGTTGACTAGAACCCCAAACGCTGACTTATCAATACACGCGACCAGCAGCGGGGTCGTGCGCCGCAAAATGTCGTCACGCATCGCCTCGTAGCTAGAGGTAAATATCCATGATTCGCTCGCGATGATTGCAGTGTATCCGCCGGAAACTACCAAGCCGAGGGATCGTTCCAACAACATTGTGCAAAGATCACCGTACGTTGTGCGATACCAAGTTTCCGCAAACGCCCGAAGACGTTCCCCCATGTTAATAGTTCCCATGTAGGGCGGGTTCGCAACCACTACCGTGTATCGCGACGACAGGTACTCGGCCTGCACTACCACCCGCTGTGCCCCGTTGAGGGCATTCGCGCGAAAGATGTCACCTTCGTCGTTGAGCGTCGCGAGGTGCTCCGCGAGTCCGACAGTTAGAGCGGGGTCTGGCTGGATGAGGGAGCCGAGGGTGTCGGCCTCGGCAAACTGGTTCCAGAACGCTTCTTCCGCGTGACGGTCCCCGTCCCCGGTCACGAGGTAGCTCAGCTCATCAGCGGGGAAGGAGATCGGTTCGAGCACGCAGACATTTGGCTCGACGGGGTTCTTGAGGAACAGCTTGCGCTTGGCAGCAGCCTTCATCGTCAGGGCGAACGCCGCCAACGCACCGGCACGCGGGTCGATCTCGGTGCCGTAAAGATTGTTCGTGAGGATCAGTCCCGGAATCTGCGACGGAGTGTAACCCTCCTCCTCGTAGATCGCGTAGAGAAGATCAAAGGCATAGGTGAGCATGTGCCCCGACCCGCAGGCGGGGTCGATCACTGTGAGTTCTTCGGGCTTGGTGATCTTGAGGAAGTCGGTCTCTTCGTCGACTGGAGCGATGTAATAATCCATCCGGTCAACGAGGCGCGACTCAGGGTGGTTGAGCATCCATAGGCGACCGACAGAGTTCTCAACGAGGTACCGGACGATCCAGTGCGGGGTGAAAAGCTGAGTAGCAGCAGGGATCTCGTCGGCGCCAGCCTTCTTGTTCTTCTTGAACCCGGCGAAGACCTCATCCTTACGTTCGGAAATATAGAACTGGTAGAGCCAGCCGATAACTTCGACGTCTTGGCAGACCTCCTCAGTCAGCACAGTCACGGAACGGCTCAGGACAGAGTCCTCGGCGAGAACGTTCGCGGGGATCAGCAGTTCGGTGAAGTCCCCTTCGCGCTCGAACATGAACGGCATCGCCCGGTTCCAGTAGCGGCAGTAGTCCGCGAGCAGCAGCGAATAGGCTTCGGCTTGGGCGTCGACACCGGGGCGGGGCTGGCGGGTACCGTTGAGAAGCCCCGTTATGGCGGCCGCGTTTGCACCCTTGACCACGTCACCGTCGACCTGACCGCGCTTAGCGGCAGCGAGAATCTCCGGCTGGCCGACCTGGTCTGCCGCGGGTGAAACGACACCGATCCCTGTGTATCCATTCGCATCCATGAAGCGAAGGGCGATGATGCGGTTGAACCAGGTATAGGCGACCCTGTCTACCACGTGCGCCTTGCCCTTGTCGCCGCCGCCTCCCGCGGAGATCGCGCGTTCCAGCTCCGACACTGCTCTCGGCTGCTCAACACGCTCGGGCGAGCCCTGGGCAAGAACCGCTGTGATTCGTGCGGCCACTTCGCGGATAAGTTCTGTGCGCGATGACGTAGCAAAGGACTTAAGGAGGGTTGTATCCATCAGAGCGTGATTCGCTTTCCGTCGTTGAGGGTCGCAACCAGCGCGGTCCGCAAAGCGGCCAGGTAGTTGTCCACATCCGATTCAGATTCGAGGACACCGGCAACCCCAGGGGCGCTTATCGTCTTCACCGAAACCATCGGCTTCGGCTGCGGAGCGTCGCCCTCCTCGCCTTGCTGTGACTCAACGAGCTGACTCAGCAATGCCGGGTAATCGTCCTGCTCAAACGTCGCTCCCGCCTGGAGGATGATCGCGACCTGTGTTTCATCGCTGAGTCGCGCGAGGATGGCGTCGATTCGTCTGATCACGTTCTCCTGTGCAGCTGTCGGGGCGTTGGCGTAGTACGTGCTGCCAAGGATTTCGGTCTTGCGCCCGTCGATCGCTGCAATGACGGACACACGCTTTTCGGTCACCACGTCGTCAATCTGGCTCTTCAGAGCGTCAGCTGCCACCTTGAGCTGGTTCATCTTGTTGCCACGGAATGCATTGGCATCCGAAAGCAGTTCCTTGACGCGCTCGGCGCTACCTGTCGGAAGCGAGCCGAGATTTCCGGAGTTAGTGTTCAGAAGAGTCTGTGCTTCGTCGAAGATCTTCGCCTGCTGCCCGTTGAGGAAGGACTTGATGGGGTCGATCAAGTCCTCCTTCGCTTCGAGCAGCTCATCAGCCCTGTCGAAATCGTTGAGGTACCAATCGACCTGCTTGCCGACGACGTCGTCGAGAAGAACGACAACATTGGAGAGTTGACTTGTGAACGGGTACCGGCTGCTGCCCACAAGGGCAGCTAGTTCGTCTCGCCTCGCCGCGAGCTTGTCCTTACCAAACCTGGCTAGCTCGGTGGCGTCGGATGGTACTGCGGCTTCGTCAAAGAAGTCGGTGCAGAACTTCTTGAATGCGGCAACCTTCGCCTGGTCATAGGCCTTCTGCGGGGCAACGACCACGTGCTGGTGCTTCCCTGTATTGCGGATCAGGGATGCTGCTTCGGTCCGAACCACCGGGTTGGAATCGACACTCAGCGCCACCCTGCCATTCCCCACGAGCCATCCCAGCACGACCTCGATTGAGCCGAGGTCCCAGCCGTAGGGCTTGGCCTCGAAGCGGTCGGCGATCTTCTTGATCGTCACTTGTTCCCCCAGGCCAGTCTGGGTGATGATCCAAGACTCCATCTCAGTACCCGGCGAGTTCAGTGCGCTGAGCGTCGCCGCGTCGAAGAGACCCCCATCGTTCTGCACGACACTCGCAACCTGCTGCTCAGGGAACACCTTCCCGCCGAGCAGTCCCAGGCTGGTATATGTGCGGCTCACGAGTTCCTGGAACCCGTCGGTCACGCGCGTGAAAGCGTCTTGCGAACTGGACGTGACCTCGGCGGCATTGATAATCAACTGGGCTCTGCCCACAGCCTGGCGGAGGCGCTCGATGAGTTCCTTCTCGCGGTCTGTGTTGAGTATCTGCTTGGACTGCAGGATCGCCTGCATCGAGGGAGTCGCGCCGGAATTGGTGCGCTGCTTGGTGTACTTCTCCGTCTTCAGTAGCAGTCGCAAGTCGGCAAGCAACCGCTTGTCGCGACCAAGGAACACCCGCAGCTCGTCCCGACCCATGCTCTGTGCCGCGATCTCGGAATCGCTGTAGCTGGTCTCGGGAGTGATGAAGTGGATCGTCAGCTCACGCTGATTTCCCTGCGGAATGTCATCGAGCTTGTAACCAAACGAGAAGTCTTGGCCGTTCTTGGCGTACTTGAGTTTGTTGGTCCGGAGAATGTCGGAAGAAAGGTACCGGAAGAGCTTGCTCGAGACCTCGGAGGAGT
The DNA here is from genome assembly GCF_002114135.1 of Microbacterium sp. LEMMJ01. Taxonomy (NCBI): domain Bacteria; kingdom Bacillati; phylum Actinomycetota; class Actinomycetes; order Micrococcales; family Microbacteriaceae; genus Microbacterium; species Microbacterium sp. LEMMJ01. Next base: position 2,077 of record NZ_NCTV01000028.1, on the reverse strand, counting down.
CAACGTCGACCGCCTTGATCTCCTTTTCAATCTCCTGCTCCTCGTTGGTGAGGTACTCGTAGATGTTGCCGTTCCGCTGAACATACGATTGCGCTTCCAGCAGGTTGAGCGCCTCCTGCACCTGCTTGCCCAGTCCCGTGAGGTCGAGCCCGAAGCGGTCATAAACGAGCACGGTGAGGTTACGGGGAGTCGCTTTGAAGGTGTCGACGTACTTCACCAGGAACAGCGCCTTCAGCAGGCGGTTCGCGAGGATTGTGACTTCCGAGCTTGGGTCAGGCAAGTGCTTCTCAGCCTGGAGAATGGCGCTCTGAGCTGCCGACTTCAGTGCCGCGCTGATCCCGGCGAACATCTGGTCGAAGGTTGCAAGGTAACCAACCTGCTCGTTTCCGATGCGCTTGGCAACTTCCTGCACCACGCCGAGCATCGAGCGCTCACCGACCGAGCTGTTCTTGCCCTCGAACATGTTGTGGTCGGACAGGCCCTCGATTGCGGCCTGGAACATCGGAATTTGGTAGGTGACGAACGGATACGTGTTGATGAAGCGGGTTTCGTCCACGTAGTTGCGGTAGGTTTTCGCGCCGTCGACGAAGTTGAAGATGGTCGGGAAGTTCGCCGCCTGCGTGGAATGGATCGCCTGCAATGCGGTCGTTCCAGCGTCGTTCTTCTCCAGTAGACGCTTGCTGATGACTTCTTCGACGTCTTGGCTGGTGAGCTTGACCTTGGTGCTGAAACGAGCCTGGATCTTGGAGAAGTCGTTCCCCTGTTGCCTCGTACGGTCGCCGATGACCTTGTCCATGTCTTCCTGCGAAGTTACGAAGACCCACGACCGGCCCTTGCACTTGGTGTTGAGGGACTCGGCGATGGTCTGGAGGTTGAGCATGAGTTTGACGTCGTCGGCGATGAACTGGCCGACCTCGTCGACGAAGAAGTTGAGCCGGAAGTCTGGCTCCTGCGTGTCAATCCATGCCTTTACAGACGTCGCGAAGTCTTCGATCGAGACTGCGTATGACTTCTGGTACTGGGCGATGATGCCTGGATTCGCCTCGCCATTTACCTCAGCGAACGCCTTGTCGATGTTGTGACCTTCAAGTGCGGTCTGCTCGCGCCCTTGTGACCAGTCAATCCCGGCGATCCTCGCAAACGCTGCCTTGAACGCGTCATACTGGCCGCGCTTATCGAGGTCTTCCTCAAAACGGGCGACGGCGCCGTCATTACCGAAGTATCCGCGACTCTCGTCGAATACCTTGACGAACACCTTGAGCAGTGCGTCAGTCTGGTCCTTTGCGATCAAGGTCGCCTTCTGGTCAATGTTGAACAGAAGGCTCTTGGCGGGGATGGACGCTGCTTTCTTCAAAGAGGCAATAAGCATTGCGTCGTCGGTCTTAGCGAGGAAACTCTCTGCAACTTTGTCGCGCGCAAAGGCCTGGCCTTCGACGTCGCCGAGGAGGTGTGCGAGCATCTTCAACAGGTGGGACTTACCGGAGCCGAAGAAGCCCGAGATCCACACGCCGTTGGCGTTTGTGTAGTTGGTGTACTCCTCCAGTAGCGGCGCAACACCCTTGGCAGCGTCGTTGGTAAAGACATACTCCTCGACTTCGATGCCGAGGTGGTCAGCGTCATCGGCTTTGACGACACCCTCGATCGAGCGAGTGACGTCTTTGAGGAAGATCTCGTTAAGTTTCATCGGGTCATGCTTCCTGGTCGAGAATGCGCTTGGCGCGGTAGAAGGAGTCATCTTTGAGCTGGCCGAAGAGGACCAGGGCTGCCCTGTGCGTCAGGATGGGGTGAGACACCAGCACTGCTGACCTTCGCACTGCACGGGGCGAGAACGGACCAATACTGAGATGACGATGACGGTTGCTGACGTCGGCACCGATGATGGGGCTATGGCTCCTCGTGCTGACCGGCCCAAGAGGCGGACGTTCACCGCCGAGTTCAAAGCGGCGATCCTGGCCGAGTACGACGCCGCGGACCGCTCTGGGCGTGGGGAGATCCTGCGCCGGGAGGGCCTGTACACCTCCCACATCATCGAGTGGCGCAAGGCCGCGGCCGCCGGCTCGCTGTCCGGGCTGGGCAG
>NZ_NCTV01000027.1:0-25446 GCF_002114135.1 Microbacterium sp. LEMMJ01 | reverse complement strand
TCTGGTGTGCCAGGAGATCGGTGAAGAGCTTGGTGAGCAGGTCGGTCTCGCAGCAGGGCAGGTTGAGGAGGTCGAGCCGCACGGGGTAGATTCGCAGGATATTCTCGGTGTCTGCGCCGTTGAGAGCGATGAGATGGTCGAGGTCGGCGTGGGAGATCGTTTGATAATTGGCGTGTAGGCCGTAGTGCTGAATGATCGCTTCTGCCCGCTGGAACGACGTTGCCGCTGTCTTCTTGCGGCGCAACGCGAGGGCGGCTGCGGCGTGCACGAGGAGAGCGTTCGATTGTAGGCGGGGCTCGAGAGCATCTTCCGTGACGGGCTCCGCGTGGTCGAGGGCGCGTTGGTTGTCGCCTTGGATGTAGCTGAGGGCGGCCGCTACGACGTGGTCGGCGTAGGTTAGGTCGGCGTAGGTGTGGATCTTCGGATCGATGCGTCCGCGGATCACCTGGACCCGGGCGCGTGATGCACGGATATTGCGGCCGTTGAAGCCGGGGTCGGTGAGGAGCCAGGGGTGCTTCTGAATGCGGTAGTCGATCCTGGCTGACTGTACGAGTCGGTGCGCCGTAAACGATCGTTTTCGGCGGCCTCGTCGATGCCGACGACCAGTTGCACGACACGCCGAAGAATGATCCGCCGAAACCCCCTGCCGAAACCGAATCTCGCCGGAACATCGGCAGTACCGTTTTCGGCATAGCGCACGAAGTCGGCTACGCCCGAGTCTCCAAGCGCGAGCAGAACCCCGACGCGCAGGAGGCCGAGCTGCGCGCCGCCGGCTGCGAACGGGTATTCGTCGACCACGGCGAATCCAGCCGCGTCGCGGACCGCCCGCAGTGGCTTGCCTGCCTCGACTACCTCCGGCCGGGAGACACCCTCAAAGTGCGCCGCCTCGACCGGCTCGCCGGCAGTGAGCGCATCCTCATCGAGACGTTGCAGGACGGTCTGCGGCATGTTTGCCGCCATCTTTGGGGCGCCGGCCGTCGTCGCTGTTATCGGTCAGCTTGTGTAGCAAGCACTTCACGATAGTGGTGTTGTTGCAGGGCTTGGCGGGTTAGAGCTGGAGACGCGAGCCCGCCGCCTCCACGGCGACGTGATGCGGCGGCCGAATATGCTTAGTGGCGCGGGTTCTTTCGTACAGCCGCATCAGCTGAGGGAGCACGAGGTAGACGGCGACGGGGACTCGGGCCGATGCCGGAAGCGTGACGCTCTACCGACCTCGGTCGCCCCTGTTCTCTACGGGCTCGGAGGGCAACGCGGCGCCTCCAGGAGGCGTCGTTTCAATCCGCCGCTATGATCGTGCGCGTGACGACGACGAACGAACTTGGGTCGACAACATTGCTTGTGCTTGCCGAAGGCGACACAGCCGGAGCAGTCTCTCACGCGAGAGGCCACCTGTTCGAAGTATTCGTTGCGAAGCTACTCGAAAGCTATGGATATGAACCTCCGACGAGAAGCACTGTCAACGTAAGTTCGAACGGCATCGAGCTCGACGTGGTCACGAGGGCGCGACTCGACGGCAGAGTCGCAGTGGTCGAGTGCAAGGCATACTCCCAGCCCGTCGCCGCCAAAGAGGTCACGAACTTCTACGGCAAACTCACGCTGGAGAGGTTCAACAACCCCGGGACCCTTGGCTTGATTGTCGCAGTTCCATCTCTGACCGCTGACGGCGAACAATTCGTCCGCAGCATCCTTGAGAAGGATCAGAACTTCAAGTACCTCCACGCTCAAGCAATCGCAGCCGCGCTCCTGGCTGAGCGCATCATCACCCCCCACCCAGCGCCAACGGCCCTCGACAGCGACTTCGCGATTATCGTTACGAAGCATGGCACCTACAGTGCGGTGCTGGATGTCGACCCATCCAGCCGGCTGCCGACGCGAGTCGTAGCGTGGTCGGCACAGGGCAATGTGCCGGAGCCCGTACTAGAGCTAATTAGCACAAGCCCTTACGCACAAGGGCTGCCGGTGCACGACGCCAGGATCAACGCAGTCGAAGCCGTCGAAGTGCAGGAGACCGCCGACGCGGTCGTGCTTGCGACCGTTGTTTCCTCGAAGAGCGACTTCCAATATCAACTCCCCGCGGGCCCGAAGTACTTTGTCGGGCGGAAGGTCAGCCTGGACAAGTTGGCCGGCTATGTCGCAACCGGCACGAGGGTCGTGATCCTGAACGCACAGTCCGGCTGGGGCAAGAGCAGTCTGGCGCTCAAGTTCGCCGCGAGCATTGAGAGCGATGGTGGCCTCGCCATCGTGATGGATACCCGAACAGCAGCCTCCTCGCGCTACGTCGTCGAAGTCCTGCGCCGAGCTTGTGACGACGCGTCTCGTCGCGGCCTCCTTACGCTCCCAAGCAACGCGAGCTGGGCAAGCTTGCCGAGTGCGATCGCAACGATCCGTGGTCTGGAGTGGGCAACCCCAGCGCATCCCGTGCTTGTCTTCTTTGATCAGTTCGAGAACGTCTTCCGATCGCCCGAACTCACGCAAGCTTTCCGGGATCTCGCGCTTGGCATGCAAGACGTCCCGGGGCACTTCATGATCGGCTTCGCCTGGAAGACCGACCTGGTCGGCTGGATCGAGGGGCATCCCTACCAGTTCCGAGAAGACATCCGCAGCGCAGCCGAAACCATTGTCATCGATCCTTTCGGATCCGGTGAAGTCTCAACGATCATTGATCGGCTCGAGCGCAGTGTCAAGATCAAACTCGGGAGAGATCTCCGATCGAGGCTACGCGAATACAGTCAGGGGTTGCCGTGGCTTCTCAAGAAGCTTGCGGATCACGTGCTACACGAATTGGAGGGCGGAAGCAGTCCCGAACAGCTCCTCGCGGAGTCGCTGAACATTCAAGGTCTTTTCGATCTGGATCTAGCTCAACTCGATCCAGAGTCGCTTGAGATCCTGAAGCATGTTGCGAGATACGCGCCCATTCCAGCTGGAGAAGTCACCGATCGCTACGCCCCTGAAGCAGTGCAGGCTTTGGTGGACCGTCGACTCATAGTTCAGATTGGCGACAGACTTGATACGTACTGGGACACTTTCCGCGACTACTTGAACACTGGCCGAGTCCCACTCGAAGACTCCTATATCCTCAGGTCGGCGCCAAACCAGATCGCCCGCATGCTGCCCCTGGTAATGAAGAACGGCGGCATGGCCACTGTCAGTTCCCTGGCCACTCAACTGGCTACGAGCGACAACGTAATCTTCAACCTCTCTCGGGAGCTGCGCCTCTTTGGCGTGACTCAGTACGAGCCCCTCACTGTCACCATCAGCGAATCGATAATGAACGCTCCAGATCCGGAGGCGGCAGTGCGGCTGAAAATCACCGCAGCTTTGCGGCGCCACCGTGCGCTGTCGACGTTCTCCGAGATTGCTCAGAAGAATGACGGCTACGCCACATCCGAAGAATTCGCTCACGCACTGCCCTCGGTCTTTCCTGCTGTATCGGTAACTGGCGGCACGTGGCTGGGCTACGCGCGGGTTTTCTTGAGTTGGTTTGAGTACGCCGGGCTCGCGTCACGACGCGGCGGCCACTGGGCTCTTCAAGGTGACGCTGAATCGACAAATCGGCAACGCCTCCTCTCGCAGCGCTCGCCCGTGCGGAGCAGGCCCGGTGTGCCCCAAGAGGCGCCGCGACGCCCACTAGCGATGCTCGCGCGGATCGGCGCCGGGGAAAAGTTGCGGTTGCCTTCAAACGGGACGAACGATCGAGACGCGTTTCGAACCTTGGCGGCACTCGGGGTAGCAACGGTTTCCGACGATGGCTGGCTTGTACCTGTGCCCCCGACTGTCTTTGATTCGGATGGAAGCTTGGACAGGGGCGCATTGCTAAAGCGGCTGGAGCAGGTGCCCGGTGGCTCGGAAGGGATCGCCCTTCTGCGCGAGAGCCCAGAGGCTGCGCCGCTCGCAGTGGGGTCAGCGATCCGTGACGCCATCGGGGCTAAATGGACGGACTCGAGCACGCATGGTGTGGGGGGATACTTCCGAGCTTGGGCGAAGGAGCTGGGGATCCGTGTCGAGAGCGTTCCTCGCCAGAAGAAGCCCGAACGGGGTCAGTCGATCAGCTAACTCCTCACCTGCCTTGTCGGACGCATGAACCGGCCACAAAAGCCCTCTGCCGGTTCGTCCTGGCGGATTCTGGCGTCGGCGGAGGCAGCGGCACGGAACCTGACCGAGTTAACGGGGATTAACCGATGATCGACGTTATGTCAACCTGTCTCGGTCGATGCTGTGACAGTCGCCCTCTCCGTCAAAGTTGACCGGAGGGAGCCCGCTACGGCGTGCACGGGTTCACTAGCCGAGAACTCGGCCGCGACGATGCGACGGCCGGAGCCGACAAGTGCTATCCGTACCTGCCAGCGTGCAGAGGGGTGTGCAGCGGAGTTTCGCGGACGCGCGGATGCGGGCCGTTACGCACCCTCGCCGCAGGGGCTTGGGAGGTTGGTCGGAGTGCGGTGGTCATCCTAGTACGCTTGGAGTCGTTCGTCGGGGTGAAGGTTGCAGGGTTTGAAGTGAGATGAGGCTGCGCCGAGTGGTTGCGATAGGCGGCTTTACCGCCGGTAGACGGTGAAGCAGAGAAGTGAGGGGAGACTGCCCCGATAGTCCGGATAACTGTTCTTATCGTCGGTAATGGGCCAGACATTGAAGTGAGATGGGGCTGAGCAGGTGAGTGGCTCTTGGCCAGTCGCCGAGTGGGATTGCGGGGGTCTGCGTCGTCGCAAAGTGAACGGAACGCTAAACGGGCGGTCGGGTATCGAGGCGCACGAAAGAGCCGCCAAGTCGAATCGTCTCGGCGGCTCTCGTGGTGTGCGGCGGCTAGTGCGCGGCGCCGAGCTCGATGAGCAAGACACCACCGATGATGAGCACGATTCCGATGCTCATCACCCAGGTGAGGGGTTCCTTGAAGAAGATGCGGCTGAGGACTGCCGTGATCGCGACGCCAGCGGCCGCCCAGATGCCGTAGGCGATCCCGAGCGGGACGCCTTGTGCGAGCACGACCGACAGCATGGTGAAGGCGAAGACGTAGCCGAGCGCGACGCCGATCCACCACGGCTTCTTGCCGTCGCTGGCGAGTCGGAGCGAGACGGTGCCTGTGACCTCGCCGACGATGGCGCCGATGAGGGCGAAGAGTGCGAGAACGGTCACGGTGTGACCTCCTGTGCCTTCTGAGCGGCTTGGGAGCCGAGCTCGACGAGGAGCACACCGCCCATGATGGCCGCGATGCCGATGCCCATCAGGAGGGTAATGGGCTCACCGAAGATGACGAGCGACATGATCGCGGTGAGTGCGACGCCGCTGGCACCCCAGATGCCGTATCCGACGCCGAGTCCCATGCCATTACGGAGGGACATGAACAGCGCGAGGAACGCGCCGACGTACCCGGCGGCAACCACTGCGTAGAAGATCGGGGCGTCGAGAGCGGCCTTGAGCGACAGTGACCCGGTCACCTCCAGGAGGACGGCGAGAACGAGGAAGGTCCACTTCTTCACGCGGAGACCTCCTCAGCGAGCAGCCCGTCTGCGAGTGCGAGGACCTCGTCGCGGTCCTCGATGGGGAGCTGGAGCATGCCGAAAGATCGGTTGAGCCACGCCCCGTCGGCCATGAGCCGCACTGCCACCATGCGCGGGTCGGTGGGCTCTCCGAACCACGGGGTCATGCGCTCCTCCCATAGTGTCGTGAGCTTGTCGCGCAGTCGCGGGTCAGTAAGGACGGCCAGATCCGCGGCGTCGAGCGATCCGGTGAGCGCCCAGTCGACGTATGCGCGTGTACGCGCTGACGGGGTGTCGTCGGCGAGGCGGAGTCGAAGCTCGCGCTCCCACTTGTCGAGGAGGTGGTCGACGACCGCGACGGTGAGCACCTCCTTTGTACGGAAGTGGTGCACGAGGCCAGGCTTCGTCAGCCCTGCGGCTCGTGCCGCGGAGTCGAGGGTGAGGGGTTCGCCCTGCCGGAGAACGTCGAGAGACGCGTCCAGGATCTCAGATTTCGTTGGCATGAAACTACCCTACCATCCGTATGGTTGGGCTGTTGGGGGGGCGAAGGGCGACCGTCATCAAGCAAGACCGCGTGATCGAGCAGCGGATAGTGCGCGCTGGTACGGTCGGGGCATGCCGAGGCAAATGGCCCTGAAGTCGTTCCGAGACCGACAGTGGGCGGACCGCTATGCGCCGCACATCGCACCCGTCAACGAGTACGTCGACGAGTTGCGCGAGATGGGCCGAGGCTGGGCGCCGTACGTCGCGCCACTGCATGGCGGTGTCGAGGCTCGCGTGCTCAGCATCCTGCGCGATCCGGGGCCGGCGACACAGGATGAGGTCGGCAGCGGTTTCATCTGCGTCGAGAACGACGACGGGAGCGCAGAGCTGCAGTCGATCCTTCTCGAGGAGGCAGGGATCTCGCCGTTCGAGCTGCTCCCGTGGAACGCCTACCCCTGGTACATCAACCGCAAACCGAAGGCGTCAGAGCTTGATGCCGGCGTCGAGACGATCCTGCATCTGCTGGAGCTCGCGCCGAAGCTGGAGGTCGTGCTGCTGCAGGGCGGTGATGCCGATCACGCGTGGCGCCGGCTGCTGCGCATCGTGCCGGGCGTCGAACGCGAGCGTGGGCTCACGGTCGTGCGCACGTTCCACCCGTCGCCGCAGGCGCTGTTCGTTCGAGATCCCGCGGAGCGCGCTGCTCGCGTCGCGCGGCGTCGCGCGGCATTCCATGAGGTGGCTGCCCTGCTATCTGGAGACAGAGTCGTGAGTACGTGACCTAGTTGTCCACAGGATGCGGCGAACCTGACTGCCGTGTGCGCGATGATGGCTTCGTGTCTGATGACGTCCGCCTGATCCTGAATCGCACGAGCGAGCCGCCGCGAGTGCTTCACCGCGAAGACTGCCCGACCATCCAGCACCAGGTGCGAGGTGACATCCGTGAGGAGCTGCCTCGCGGCGGGTTTGAGATCCTCGAGTCCTACGAGGACGGGCTCTCGCTGATCGGCCCTGTCGAGGGCGTGGATCGGAGCTACTACGCAGCGTCGTATGTGACCGTCGAGCAGCTTGCCGGCGTCGGTCGGTACCGGCGATGCAAGACGTGTGCACCGGACGCCCCCGAGGGGCCGGGGCCCCTGCCGGTTCACCGTAAGAAGGCGGAGAACCTCGGCGGATCCGACATCGGAAGGGTCACCGTCGACGGGGCGATTGACCGCGTCGAGCACTCGAGTGAGGGGACCACAGTGACGCTGAGCGGTGGCGTCGTGCTGACGCTCGGCGCGGGGGAAACGGTTTCGTTCCCGAAGATCCCGCGGGGGCGGTAGCGCTCGACTGTCGCGTGGTCGATCGCTTCAGAGCTGACGTTCGTCGCTTTGCAACTCCTCGGACTCTGCGAGTCCGAAGCGGTCGACGGTGACGCCTTGGAGCTCGGGGAATCGAGCCATCCGCGATGCGACTGCAGGGGCGGGTGCCGGTGGCGCCTGCCGCGGCGTGTGGGTCTGCACAGGGGCTCGTGTCGGCGCCGGAGCGACAGCAGGCACAGCAGCGGAGCGCATCATGTGCGACACGAACTGACGGGGCTTGATGATGAGCCGGCCATTCCACGCGGGGCCGAGGTCGGTCAGGTGGTGGTCGGAGGACACGATGACGTCGGCGTTGACGGCGGGGTCCTTCGCGAGAGCGATGATGTGGTTGTCCTCGTGGTCACCGATACCGTGATCGCGGACGATGGGGTCGACGATCGCGCCGCCGGTGAGCTGGCAGGTCTCGGCGATGAACTCGATGTACTTGCGACGGGTCTGCTCGCTCTGACCGTTCTCGTGCATGACCCGGTTGACGTTGCGGAGGATATGCGGGGAGGCGAAGAGCGCGTAGCGGTCGTCGAAGGCGAGAGCGAGCGTGTCCGCAGCGGGGGAGCCGGAGGGCATCTGGCCGGGCGTCGGTAGGAGGATGCGCCCGTCGGCTCTGCCGATGTAGTCGAGGTAGACGTTGACGTCGAGGACGACGGGGATCTTGGGTGTGCCCGCGGCCGGCGTCGCGCCGGTCGAGCCGGTGCCGGTCACGGCACTCGGAGGTCGTCGATGAGTGCGAGGGTCTCCTCCGTCGTGAAGACCTTGCCGCCTCGCTCGGCGATGGCCTCACCGTGCAGCGCCTCCATGCCCTCGCGGATCGCCTGCAGGCGCTTTAGGCGGAGGCGCTCCTTGAACTCGCCCATCGCGACACGAAGGAACTCGCTGCGGTTGCCGCCGCCGAACTCCGTCGCGAGCTCGTCGAGCAGGGGAATGTCGCTGTCCTCGAGGGCGAAGCTGATGGGTCGAGCGGCCATGTCGGGCCTCCTCACTGATTAGTAATGGATTATTAACGATACGGCGCAGGAGTGCGCAGAGCAATGGGGTGCCCGATCAGACGGCCTTTTGGCCGAATCGGCGAAGCCAGCTCGAGTGATAACCGGCGGAGGCATGTCGTCGACCGGTGAGTTCACCAATGGCGACGATCTCGGCGTATCTGGAGAGCAGCCCGTCCCATGCCCGGTGCGGGGCGGGACGCTCACCGACCACGGGCAGACTGTCTGCCGCCAGGCTGGATTTTCGGGTGTTGCACATCGCGTGCAGGGTCGTGAGATTCGCGGCGTCGCTCGTTCCGCCGGCGGCGTGGGCGAGCACGTGGTCGGCTTCGGGCGCGAGCGCCCAGTACGCGGGGTGCACGGTGCCGCGGCGGTAGTGGGCGTGGTACGGGAAGTCGTCGGGGAACACGTCGCTGATCGCGACGAGGATGCAGCGCGGGATGGTCCGGCCGCCGCAGTATGTGCAGAGGAAGCCGTCTCGGCGGAAGACTTCGGCACGGGTGCGGTCTGAGACGCGGCGAGAGGTGCGGGTGTCGGTGTCGGTGCCGGCGGTGGCCGCGCCGTGGAGGGTGAGCGAGCCCATCCAGACCTCGCCGGCAATCGGGGCAAGGAGCTGTCGGGCGTCGTCGATCGATCGAGGCAGGGCCTCGGTGGCGGCGTCCAGGACGCCGCTGTACCAGTCGGCCGCGCCACTTCGGAGCTGGTGGATCTCCCGACTCACGTTGACACTTCTTCGTCGACGATCTCTGTGGTGTCAGGGGTCTCGCGGGTGCGCATGACGCCTCGCATACCGAGGATGCCTGCGAAGCGTGCGGCGTCGCGGCCGCCGATGATGCGGTTGAGCGTGAACTTCGCCGGGAAGCGCTGCAGGAGCGGGTGCTCCTCGTCGAAGGAGGACGTGGTCTTCATCGCGAAGATGCGCGTGGTGTCGAGGGCGCGGAAGCTGTTGATCGAGAGGATCGAGGTTTCTACGCTGCCCCAGATGAGCCGGTCGAACTGCTTCTGGCCGGTCCAGTGCTGGCGGATGCGCTTGGCGATCCCGATGGACTCGTTCGTAGCGCCGACGTAGACCTGCCGGAACTCGTCGAGCACCATGACGTAGAGCCCGGGGACGCCATCCCACTGGCTGAGGTCCGTCACCTCGACCATGTCTGCCTGGCTACTCACAGCCTCCTGCAGAGCGACCTCGAACTCGCCCGGGTCGAGGGAGGCGAAGTGGGCCATGTTCAGGTCGTAGTTCGCCAGCGCGTCGATGCGCTGCGCTTCGCACCACTCGTCGGTGAGGATGCGGTGCTCGGCGTCTTCGTAGATGTGGTCCAGACGGTCCCAGAGCTCTGGGTTGTCCTCCCGCGTCCAGCGATCCATCGACGAGCGCTTGTTGATCGTCGCGTAGGTGTCACGGGAGAGCTTCAGCCCGAGCCCGTTCCTGCTGCGCACGGTGGCGCCGAAGTGCGGGGCGGTGTCCGTGCCGCCGGCGCGGGGCCCGCCGCGGTGGGGGAGCGCCACGGGGACGCCCCAGACCTTGCGTGCGCGCTGGGTCTGCCACCGGTGCCAGAGGAGGGTGTGGCCGTCGTCGACCAGCGCGTGCAGCGACGCGTTCGCGTCGGGACCGATCGTGACGTCGAGGATGCGGGCGGGATCGAACTCGAGGTGATCGCCGTCCGTAACGAGACCCAGCTGCTGCAGCTCCCACGGGTCTGCGTCGCGAACGAGGTAGCCGTCGTCGGCGAGCCTCACGCGTAGCTCATGCGCTGCCTCGGCGGTCGGCGCCCAGACGAGGGTCTCGCGGGGCGTCGCGGTGATCTCGAGGTCCACGGTCAGCTCGACCGGGAATCTCGAGGGGGCGAGGCGTCGAGGTCGACGAGCTTCGGAAGCCCATCGAGATGAGCGGCCATGCCGAGAAGGTCGCCGGGCTCGAGATCGATGAACGAGGTGAACCGCCGCTGGCGGAGCAGCAAGACGACGCCTGCGACAAGAGCTACCACGCCGGCCATGCCGATCACCAGACCGAGGAGCAGGCTCCACGACCACGATGCGAAGAAGCTCGAGAACATCCAGGCGACGAAGATGCCTGTTGCTCCACCGATGGTGACGTTGATGGCGCGAGCGTCACGGGCATGCGACTGGGACTCCGGCATGGGGGTCACCACCCGCCAACCGTGTCGGCCGCGAGGGACCCAGTACTGGCCGTCCCAACGGACCACTACGTTCTCGCAGGGATCGATGGGGAACGAGGGGTGGCGGGAGCCCGTCTTGTTGGCCGTCATGTCGGGCTCCTTTCGCCACTAGTCGTCTGCTGAAGGTGGGGTCGATGAGATGGTCTCACGCCCCACCCACAAAGCGGGATCACGCCCGAGTCATCGGGACTTGATCTTGCAGAACTTCTGAGCAGCGATGTATGCCGGATCGTTGTCCACGATGGGTTCGGTCTTGATGACCGTCGCCGGCTCGTCCAGGCCGCTGTCGACTTGGCGCATCCAGTATGCCCAGCACAGGCCCGAGCCGTCGGCGGGGCGACCGTGCTTGGAGAGGAACTGGATGCCGAGCGGCAATGTGCCGTCGTCGAGTTGGACATGCTCCCGGATAGCACTGGCGATCACCGTGGTGAGGATCCGATCGTCGCCGGTGAGGTCGGCGAGGGTGAGCGGCTTGTCCGAGTCGCCGTCCCTCGTGGGCCATGGGCCGGAGAAGAGGTCATGGATCGCGGCGATGGTTTCGGTGGCCGACGCGTCGATCCACCATCCCTCGGGGTACTCGAGCGTGTAGAGCGCGCGACCCTCGCGGAAGACCCGGGGGAGCCACGACGCCTTCATGTTGCCGGACTCATCCCACTCGGCGACGATGTCTGCCCAGTACGCGTCGAGGCTCATGCCCATCGCGTCGGCAGCCGGCTGGAGCGCGCGGCGCTCGGCGTTGATGTCGGTGCGGTACGACGCGAGGAGCTCCATGAACGCCGTCACGCGGTCGGCGCTGCTGTAGATGGTTCGGCCGAGAGTGTCGTAGCGGCTCCAGTTGGCGGGATCGTCGCTGGCTTCTCGGGGCCTGGGCGCCAGGGCACCGTACGACTCGCGAGCGATCCGGAACGAGGACACCGGACCCGCAACAAGTGCGAGTCCGGTGTCCTGGCAGATGCGCCGGGTGCCCGGCTCAGCCACTGAAGCTGTCATCGATGAGGGCCTGGGCGGCGTTGCCGACATCCTTCAAGCGGTCCGATCGGATCGCCATGATCGGGGTGTCATAGTCGAGCCAGGGGTTCGCGCCGATGAACCAGACGCGAGCGACGTGCTCACCCTCCGCCTCGGCAACCTTCTGCCACTGCTCGTAGGCGAACACGAGGCGCTTGACGACCTCGGGGCCAGGCTGCGGGCCAGTCTCCTTGGCCCACTTGTAGGAGGCCTTCGTGTCCTTGGAGCCCGCGAGGGTCGAGACCAGCGTGCCGCCGAGGGCTGCGTTCAGCCGACGGGTGACCTCGCGAACGTCGAGCTTGACCGCCCGTGCGTGCGCACCATGCGTGGTGGCCTTTGCGATCGTCTTGCCGCTCATCAGCGGACCTCCTGTTCCTTGACTCGTAGTCACACTCTACTCCTGGGACACTACGAAACCTAGCAGTGTGCCACTAGAAAACCACTAGCCCAACACTGCGGGGCGTAGGCGTTCCAGAGAACATCAGGCGACGGGTTCGAGCAGGGAGATGCACCGGCGCTCAGCAATCGCCGTGCAGAGCAGGTCGGTGCGGCGCGCGTGGTTGGCCTCTATGAGTGGACGGACAGAATGTCCGCTCTAGTGGCGATGTACCGTATTTGCGCGAGCGAACGGGTACGCGGGCGCATCTGAAAAAGCCCAGTTCAGCCGTCACAAGCGGGAAGCGCGCAGGCGGGGTGCGTACCGTACCTGAGCTCCGCGGAATCGAGATACGGTACGCGTAATCGGGCGTCGCAGCCGTGATTCCAAGGGATCTGTAAAGAGAAGAGAGGGATGTGTACCCGATGTACCACTGATTTCGGGAAACTCCACACGTGCGCGCGCACACGCATATAGTTCTCCAGAGATTCCGGTACATCCGGTACTTGTCGCCCGAACACCAGGTCAGCGCACAGATCTTGCCGAGAATCGCTGGTACGTAAACCGGTACGCGGTTCAAGCTTGCGTGCGTTCTTGAGATGCCAAAAGGACGCCCAACTGGGGTTTATGTGGCGTCTTCGAAAGCTACATAGTGTACCGAATCGGTGGTACGCGCCCTTGAGTGGGCTTCAGAGCGAGAAGCTACCCTTGAGGGAAGGGCTCCGCCGGGGGTTTTGAGAACCGTTCTAACACTGGGCACTGAACTCGTGCGAAGAGCGCCGCAGTCGCGACGTTCTCGGATACTCCGTCCATCGTTGATAGACGAGCTGCGGGCTGGTCAAGCCATCTCGGGTCTCCGCAGAATAGTCAGATTTTGTGTTCATTGTCGACGACGGCTTGAAGTGCCACATGCATTTCAGCTCGCGCACCTTCGGGCGAGAGCTCACCAGTGAGAACGCGTTGAGCGCGGTGGAGGTCGCCGCTGCTCGGCTGGTGCCCCCCAAGTTGCTGGCCCTTTTCGATGAGGGCGAGAGCGCGCTCGATATCCGCCGAGTCCAGAGGATGACGACCCATAGCTAGTCCCTTTTGCTCTCGGTCGTGCTCATGGCGATGCGGGCGCGACGACACACCAACAGTCTGCTTCACTGGAGCGGTCTGGACAATAGGTGTCGCCCAAGCAGGCGTAGCGTAGCGGCGTCGAGCATCGAGGGCGTGTGTCGGGAGTTGTCGGAGCGTCACAGATTCGAATCGATCGACATGATGGAGCTGGCGCGACCAGGTGTACCCGGGGCGCTTCATGCCGAAGAAGGTCCACGAGGCCACCCGGGAGCTACGGGGAACTGATCAGAGTCGCGATGGGTTGGCTGACGCACGTTTCCGGGTGCGGGGGAGCGTGCGTGCCACCAGATGTGTGGGCTGGGTGGTGTGCTGATTCGGGCGGGCGCCACCAAAGTACCCCAGTGTTTGTGCGGGTTTCGGGCAAGCGCCACCAAAGTACCCACCCGTCGTTGCAGGTGGCTGAGGCGTTGGGCTTGGGTCGGCTGACGCACGCTTTCGGGTGCGGGGGAGCGTGCGTGCCACCAGATGTGTGGGCTGGGTGGTGTGCTGATTCGGGCGGGCGCCACCAAAGTACCCCAGTGTTTGTGCGGGTCTTGGGCAACCGCCACCAAGGTACCCACCCGTCGTCACCGGCGACCGAGGCGCCGGACTTGGCGCACCTGCTGATACCGTCAGCACCCGAGGCGCCGCCACAGCTGGTCGACCCGAATGTCGGAGGTACTGCTTCAGCATCGTGAGCCCGACCTCCGTGCCCGATCGGTGATCACTCGCTGACGCAGGAGAGGGGACTGCTATCGGGATCTAGGGCCAACACGCCCTGAGCTACTCACCTGTCAGCGGCTCTACCCGGGTCAAGGACGTCACATATCAATGTTGCCGGTGACGAATGCCTGGACGGCTGCGGCGACTTCGCTGTGCCGGTCTTCTCGGATCGCGCTGATTGGAGTGTTCTCCCGCAGGTACGGGTTGCCGCCGATAAGCCACTGACGCGCAACGGCGGCCCCATCGGCCGCGAACAGAACTGTCCACTGCCGATGTGCGAAGGTCAGCCGGTTGGACGCTTCAGGGCGGGTTATGGGGCCGTCAGGCTTAGCCCAGCGAATCGGAAGCTTGCGGTCCTTCACCCCTGCAAGGCCCGCCACCAGGGTTGGGCCGAGGGTGCTATTAAGTTCACGCACGACGTCGTGGATGTCCATGCGCATGGTCCGGCGATGCGCATCCGCAGGGGTCACAGTTCCCATAGTGGCTACCGCATCGGTAAGGAGCTTCGCTGTTCTGCTGGTGGTCTTCTTCTGGACTTCGACGGGACTCACGGTGGTCTCTTCGTGGCTTCTCGGTGGCCTCACCTCGGTCAGCGCGATTTCCTGAGCATGTTGAGGATGGCGCTGGCCTCAATCTGGTCCTGGCGGGACCATCCGGAGGCCACCCCAAGGCCACCTCGATGCCACATAAAAGTCCACGCACCGCTCGGCGCCTCATCGCGAGATGAGCGCAAGGATGCAACGCGGTACGGGGTGGCGGCCGCGTCGGTCGCGTCGCGGGCCACTGCCACGCGGCTTCGATACGACCCCAGGCAACCGCCTCCGGGCGGTCGCGTCGGGGCTGAAGACGCGCATGATCCGAAGGTGAAGAACGGCGCTGCGTCGCTGCGCTCGAGGCTTGTCCCCACGGTGCCACATGGTTCTAAACCGTGGTCCCAAGCCACCCCCGACTTTCCGGGGCAAAAAGGTCGCCTTGTCCCCATGACCCCCTTCGGGCCCTCCGGATTCGGTCATGGGGACAAGGATGTTGGGACCATGCTTTTCCCCCGATCAGCAGTTAATTCAGACCCGAATTGGTCGCTGAAGCTCCCAATCCGGTCCAAACGCAACAAAGAGCATAAGGGGAGGTGGCACCGGGCTGATTTTCGGTCTCGCTACGCTCGCCTGAAACTCACCCGCTGGTCGGCGTAGCCGACGCCTCCTCGCTCGCTCGTTCGACGGCCGCTGCGCTCGTTCTTTCGAGCTCCCTCGCCGCCTCCGCTACGCGCCGGCGGCCCTCACTTCGGAGCTGGCGCTCCTCGCCGACGAACGCCCCACTGGGGCCTCCGTCGGTTGCTACCGGACGTGACCGTGCTGCGCTGCGTTCCGACCGATCACACCCGAAGCGGAACGAGGGACGGTGACTTCGTTGCGCCAGTTTGCGGTGAGAAGTGGCTGTTCCCATCCATGGCCCCGAGAGGCGGAGGTCGCGCGGTCGCGCGTCGATCGCACCCCTGAGAGAGCCGTGTACCTGGTGGTGTGCCTACAGGGTGCAGGTACATCGAGCCGTGACAAAGACCCCGCTCGGAGGACATTTCTGCTCGTCGAGGCGCCAGAGCAAGAGTTTTGCCGAATGTCGACGACATCTGGGGTTTTGTGAGATGTACCTGGTGTACCTGGTGTCGAACGTAAACCTCTCATATAGAGGCGCTACTAACGCGCTGCACGTGGAGCCGGCTAGGTGCGCTACCTTCTACTTTCCTGATTCAAACAGGTACAGCAGGTACATTGATCGTCTCGAGAGCGTTCTGGCCGGAATATCGCGGATCTAGGTGTACCTGGTGGTGTACCTGGAGGTGCGCTTTCGGCAGGTACGCACCAGGTACACATCGTCCGCGCTGCTCGACAATGGCGACGTACCTCCGCGAAGCGACGCATCGGCTGGGGACTGGCGAAGTTTGTCGGAGGTGCTGTGTACAGTCGTGAGCAAGCCTGAATGACACTAAAAGGGCAGGGCCACCGATGGTCCGACCAATTGGATACGCCAAGCAACCGCTAACGGGTTCGGCTACGAGGTCCTCTTGGAAGTTATGACTTCCAAGGGAGATCCATGCCTCTTTCCACCCCTGCGAGCACCGCTCTGCTGGACTCGCTGATCACGCCGGCAACGCTCGCCGCGCGCCTCGGCACGACAGAGCGCAGTCTGAGCGAATGGCGCATCACCGGCCGCGGACCCAAGTTCATCCGGATCGGCCGCAGCCCCCGTTACCGCCCCGAGGCCGTAGACGAGTGGTTGCTGGCGCAGGAGCACGCGAGTACCTCTGAGGAAGCCGCCTGATGGGAAGCGCGTACTCATACGACACGAAGAACGGCAAGCGCTGGGAAGCGCGCTACCGCAAGCCCGACGGCAAGACCGCACGCAAGGGTGGCTTTGCGCGCAAGCGGGATGCCGAGGCATACATCACTTCGGTCGAATCGGCGAAGCTACAGGGCGCATACATCGCGCCGGGGGAGTCTCGTGTCACCATCGGTGAATTGGGCGCGGCCTGGCTCACCGCTCACGCGATCGGGGTCAAGCCGTCAACCTTCCACAGCGACGAGAGCGCATGGCGGGTCCACGTCGAGCCGGCATGGGGCGCACGCCGTGTCGGTACGATCCGGCACACAGAGGTCGCGGCTTGGATCGCCGAGCTGAGTGCTGAGCGCTCCGCGACCACCGTGAAGCGGTGCCACGGCGTTCTCGCATCAATCCTCGACGGAGCGGTGCGAGATCGCCGGCTCCAGTCCAACCCCGCACGCGCGGTAAAGACCCCACGCAAGGTCCGAAAGCAGAGGGCCTACCTCACCCATCAGCAGGTCGAGCGGCTCGCAACGGCGTCTCACTATCCCGACCTCGTGCGCTTCCTCGCCTACACGGGTCTTCGGTGGGGTGAGGCGACGGGGCTCACCGTCGCCGATGTCGATGTGTCGCGGCGCCGGCTGAACATCTCGTCCAACGCCGTCATCGTCAATGGACATGTGATCGTCGGAACGCCGAAGACGCATGAGCGGCGCACCGTCGTCTACCCAGCCTTCCTCGATGCGGCGATGGCTCACGCGGTCACGCTCAAGCGGCCGGATGAGCTGATCTTCCCGGCCGAGACCGGCGGCTACCTGCGGCCTGGTAATTCGAAGTCTGGGTGGTTCGCTGGCGCGTGCAAGCGCGCCCGGCTCGAGGACGCGTCCGACGCTGCCGAGGCCAGGGCGCGAGGGGAGGGGCATCGTGCGGTCATGTCGCGCGTGACGCCGCACGACCTGCGGCACACCGCCGCATCACTTGCGATCAGCGCTGGTGCGAACGTCAAGGCCGTTCAACGGATGCTTGGGCACGCGAGTGCCGCGATGACGTTGGATACCTACGCCGAACTCTTCGATGATGACCTGGATGACGTCGCTTCGGCTTTGGACTGTGCGCGCGCTGATTCGCTTAGATTCTCCTAGCGAGGCCGCAGGCGCGAAGTCCTAGTCGTGAATCAGCATCTCAAGACATACTCTCGCGGCTCCACGGGTCACATAGTTGCCTCCCGAGACAGAAAGCTTCTCGATCGGCGGAAGGAGGGGCACCATCTCGTCTCGCATCGATCCCGAATAGCGTTGCACGGCATGGAGGACCGCCAGCGGAACCCTGATCCCGTCGGCCTCTAGGAGTTCGCGGACTCTGGTGTACACGGCGTCGAGAAGATCACTCGGAACCTTGAGCGACCGAACCAGCGAGTGGCCTGCGGTTGCTCGGACGAAGGGATCGACGTCGTGCGAAAGCTGAAGAAGCAGCACGTGGCCCCAGGTAGCATCGCCTTCGACGATGCTCAGGGGTATCGTTCTCGCCGCTTGCACTCGGTCCTTGACGCCAGAAGTGGTCAGCCGAAGTACCTGGGTAAGGAGGAGGTGCCTGGGCGTCGCACCGAGGGCAGCAGACAACCGCATTGCTTCGCCAAACACCGTTGATTTTGACTGATCAAACATCGCCTCTCGGCGTTCGGATGCCACCAGTTGGCGAATGTTCTCTCTCAGCTTCGTTGCAACGCTTGCGGGTAGCAAGTCGACGTTGTCCGCGAGGCGCTCGACAGCCTGATCCTTCAGGCCAGCATCAACTCGCGGGTCGAGGAGGTGCTGAACGATGTGTTCCCAGAGCTCGCCGTTCGGCAACCGCAGTGCGAACGCGACGGCGACATTGGCGTCTTGATAGCCGCCCATGGACATCATCCCGTGACGTGCTTGTTCAACCTCCTCGTCAAGGCGTGCTATCAGGAGCTCCGTGAGGCGGGACAAGGTTTCGCTGGAAGATCCTTCAGGGATCCCTTCGTCCGCGATATGGGCGGCCAGCTCGATACTGACGTCGGGCGGTATCGGCGGGGACATGCCCCGAACACGCTTATTGATCGTGTCGAGTAGAGCGCGCGTGTCGGATGTGCGTTCACTCTCCATCGACCACTGCGACCATGCATCGACAGTGTCGACGTCAACGGCCTCCCAGTCCAAAGCGAGCACGAGGCGAGCGAGCGTGTTCGTGATCGGTTGGCCGAGGGATTCATGAGCCGTGATGTATCGATGCGCCTCGGATGCGATCAGCTGATGGCTGGAGCTCTCGGGGAGCAACCTGGCGACCGTTTTCCAAAGCCGTTCCCACGAGCTCCAACTCAGCTCGCCCTGGAGTCGAGGTGTGCGCACGTAGATCAGAGACGCAGCAATGGCTCGATCCTTCTCTTCCATCGAGAGAAAATCTGAAGCCCCTCCAAGGACCAACAGATCCTCATCGGAGCACCAACGCAGCCGATTTACACGCTCGATGACGATCAGCGCATCGGTGCGCAGTGCTTCGGAAGGTCCTTGGGCACGGATCCAGGTGATTGTTGACTGCAGACCCTTCGTGGCGTGCCCCTGACGGAAGAGTCGGAGTGCCTCTCGGACCCGCTCGGGGTCGTCCCCGCGCTTGAGGATGAGCACCTTTGCTAGCTTCTCGCGTTCCGTGCGCATGTATGACAGATGGCCTGACAACTCGGCAAGGATCAGTGACCGGTATCCAGCGATTTCTGCGGTTTCGCGCCCGAAATGCCGCGTATTCGAGTCCGCTTCCACCTGCTCTTCGAACGCGTCCCTGAGCACGATGCCATCGCGGTCCGCGGATCGCAGTTGGGTTCGCATATCCACCCAGCTGGATCGACCTCGCACGACGCGAACCCAGGTCTGGCCCCGAATCTGCTCGAGATAGGACCGAAGAGCTAATGCGTGGTTGGTCAGAGATCGAACGAGGTCAAGCTGAACGGTGCTTGAGCCCCAACTGATTCCTCTTGACACTGAAAAGTCTTGGAGGTTGCGGTCCTTGAGTGTTGGCAGCCATGCGAGCGTCTGCGCCACGCGCTCTCGAGCGTCGTCAAACTTGCAACTCTCCGCGAGCCGCGCGCTCAGCTGCATCTGTAGGGCAGCGACGATGATTCGTTGGCTTGCGGAGTAGTCCGGAACGTCCAGAACGGCAAGATCGTCGATCAGCCAAGCGAGACCAGTGACTGCTTCATCGTGCCGCTCCAATTCGCACAGCGCGACGCTGCCGAAGAGTGCAGCGGAGGCACGCGCTCCCGGGGGGAGGTCTTGGTCCAGCGAGCAATCCATGAGAGTTTTCGCTGCGGCAGCCTGCGTTTCGCTACTCAGTGAATCTTGCGCCGCTGCCACCAACAGATCGCTCCATCCCGCGGGCTGCGACGAGTCGGGCTTACTCGTCCCACGCTCGTCTCGGCTCCGCATCTCCGTGACGAGAGCGAGGGCGGCTGGACCGGATGAATTTTCGGTACGAAAATTTGGGTGCGGGGACACAGCCCATGGCGCGAGTGCTGCTACGAGCCATTCCACTCCCCAGGGTTCGAGCGGTTTCATAGGTCGATGCTTTCGTAGAGAGGCCGTAAAGAATAGTCAGTACTCATGACGTCGGACCCTTCAGCGCTCGTCGCTTCCGCGACGATTGGACCGGCCACGCCTTGTCGGCGAGAATAAGTTCTAAATAGCACCGCGCGCACATCATCATCGAGATCCTCCGGCTGGAGCGCGCGCAGTGACGCTGCTTTCAAACCCTGCGGGATGCATTGCGTATTCACGACTTCGACAACGTCAGCTGCGGTGACTTTCGTTGACTTAGAGTTGCGCCCGATCACAATGACGTGCACATGCTTCAGTCGCGCTAAATTTGCACTCACGTATGCCTCGATGACGCGATCAGTCACCATTCGCTCGTGCTGGCCAGGCGGGTAAAGCAGGAAAAGGACATCAAGCTCAGACGTAGCGGTGCTAGGCCAGAAGAAGTTTGGGCCTAACTCTTTCCGCAACTCATCGATCAGCAGATCGAATCGCTCTTCCCACCGCGTCGGATCTTCGACCTGGGCAAGGAAAAGAGTGTCAATGACGATTGAAATCGGAGTCACCTGTATTCTCAGCCGGGCACAGCAATGAGGGACCTATCGATGTAGAGCGTCACGCCTTTCTTGCTCCCGCAGTCCTTGGACGAGATTGTCACTGGAATCAGCGTACTCGTTGATTCCAGATCTAGCTGAGACGCCCGCCCTTCGGTAGCGACTGAAAGATCTGGGCAATCGGCGAAGTTCGGCACGGTTTCGAAGTTGACAGTTACGAGCTTATTCGAGTCTCCAGGGAAGGTAGCGATGGCGAGCGAAATTACGAGCGCGAGAGTAGCGAGGAAAGCCGCCCAGAGTCCCCAACTGAGAGTCCGGATGATTCCGTGCCCGATCGCGTGCGCGTCCTCGATGCGCTCTTTATAGCCTGGAGCGGACTCAAGGTTGCCCCGGTCTGCTCCGGTGCGAACCCGCCATACCTCCAGTATGTGCAGGATGTTGGCTGAGCGACTCGAGCCTGCTTCATATGATGTTGCGAGACCTGCTGCGGTACTCAAAGCCGCGGCCAGGATCAGTAGGACGATCGACGCGAGGCCGAAGATCTGCGACAGTTTCGGTAAAGCTTCGGTCGGTGCAAGGACGAGACCTGCGGCCAGAGCTCCGGCTGCCGCGGCGCACAGGTTGGCAACGGACCTTGCACGCGAACGGCGCTTCTCGTTCGAGTCGACGGCGATCTCTAGGCGGCGCTGGTCGTCGTTGCTCGACAAAGTATCCGCCCCTCGAATCACAGTTGAAACCCGAAGGCCTCCGTCATCACGCTCGTTGGAACGAGCGCCGGGGCCAGTGTAGTGGGTACGAGAGCGCAACCGTGCTGACTGGCCGGGACGTCCTTGCGGTAACGCACCGGTAACAGAACGCGTGCGCGAGCAGGTGAGCTGGTGTGAGCAGATGTGAGGGACTTCCTCCTGTTTCCGCGATTCTCTGAGAAGCGGGTCGCGCCCGCTAGGCCACGATATGGGTTCAAATCCCACCGTCACCGCCACCACGAAGGCCCCGACTCCCTGGAAACACGGAGATGCGGGGCCTTCGTCATGTCCGGGATCCCGAGCGTGATAACGTAGATGTCGTTCACGGGCCTATGGCGCAGTTGGTAGCGCGCCTCGTTCGCATCGAGGAGGTCAGGGGTTCGAATCCCCTTAGGTCCACAGGAACAGAACGAAAGAACCTCGCCCCGCATCTCGCGGGGCGAGGTTCTTTCGTTGGCGCACGGGGCTGATCCGATCGCCGCGACGGGACCGCTCGGCGGCAGGGGTCCGATTCGGTGCCCCTAGGCTGAGGGCATGGACGCGACGCCCAGCGAATCCGGCTCGACCCTGCACACGCATGCCGTCGACAGCCAGCGCCGTGCCGCGGCCCTCGGCGAGGGGAATCGGGTGCTGTCGCGTACGCAGAAGGTGTACGTGGCGCTCCGGGACGACATCGTCCGCACCCGGCTCGCCCCGGGCGAGGTCGTCATCGAACCCGAGCTGGCCGCGCGGTTCGGGGTGTCGAAGACGCCGGTGCGGGAGGCCCTGCAGATCCTCGTCGTCGAGGGGCTCGTCGTCGCCCTTCCCCGACGCGGATACGTCGTCCGCCCGCTGGGCATCAACGAGGTGCGCGAGGTGCTCGACCTGCGGTTGATCATCGAACCGCCGATGGCCGCGAGTGCGACGCGCTACGGCAGTGAGGCCTTCGTCGAGGAGCTCAGCTCGATCCTGGACGCGCAGCGCAGCGGCTCCGGCACGGCGGAGCTGACCGATGCGGCCCGCGCGTTCCACGAGTGCATCCTCGGCGCGGCGCGCAACGCTCGGGCGAAGACGCTCATGAGCGGCCTGTTCGACGAGACGACGCGGAGCCATCACCTGATCCCGGCGATCGATGCGCGCATCCACTCGGACGTCGAGAACAACGGTCACCAGCAGGTGCTCGAGGCGATCCGCACCGGCGATCCGCGGGCGGCCGAGGAGGCCATGCGCCAACACCTCGTCGAGCTGCGGGAGTTCGTCCTCCAGGCGTTCCTCGAAGCCTGACGCCTCCGCGGCGTACGCGCAAGCCGTCACACCTCTGTCAGATATATCTGAGGAATATTGCTATTGTGCCCAAGATATTTGGGAGCTATGGTGGTGCCGACACCGCGGTCGGCTTTTCGGCCTCGATGGGAGTTGCCGAGAGGATCCAGGTTTGTTGCGACGTCGCATCCGCACCTTCACCGAGCTGTTGAGCTTCGCTCCGCCCGCCCTTCCCACCGAGGCGACGCGCGTCGCCGAGGCGCGCTGTCTCGACGATCTGCGACGGCTCGCGAAGCGACGGGTGCCCGGATTCGTCTTCGACTACGTCGAGGGTGCCGCGGTGACCGAACAGGCCGCTCGGGACAACGAGGCCGCCTTCGCCCGCCGGAGGTTCGTGCCCACGGTCACCGAGAGTGCCGCGGGGGCGACGCTCACCACCCGCCTGCTGGGACGCGAGCACGCGATGCCCATCGGCATCGCTCCGATCGGTCTCACCGCCCTCATGCGTGCGGCCGGCGAAACCGACGGGGCCCGTGCGGCCGCCAACCGCGACGTGCCGTTCGTGCTCTCCACGATGGGAACGCGGAGCATCGAGCACGTCGCCGACGCCGCACCCGCCGCGCGGCGGTGGTTCCAGCTCTACCTGCGGCGCGATCGCGCCGCGTCGCTCGCCCTCATCGAGAGGGCCGCCGCGGCAGGGTTCGACGCGCTCGTGCTGACCGTCGACACCCGGGTCCCGGGGCAGCGCTATCGCGACGACCGCAACCGGCTCTCGATGCCGCCGCGTCTGACCCTGCGCACCGCCGTCCAGTCGGCGCTGCATCCCTCCTGGACCCTCGATCTGCTGGCCCACGACGCGCCGGCCATGGCGAACTTCGGCCCGCGTTCCGGACGCGTCACCGACGTGGTGGGCAGCATGTTCGATCCCGCGCTGTCCTTGGACGACGTGCGCTGGCTGCGGACACACTGGAGCGGGCCGATCGTCGTCAAGGGCGTGCTCTCCGCGGTCGACGCCGAACGCTTCATCGACGCCGGCGCGGATGCCATCTGGGTCTCCAACCACGGCGGTCGTCAGCTCGACCGCGCGATCGCGCCCGTCGAGATCGTGGGCGCCGTGCGCGCCGCCGTCGGCGACGATGTGCCGATCCTGCTCGACTCCGGCATCCGCAGCGGCCTCGACGTGGTGGCCGCGATCGCGTGCGGAGCCGACTTCGTCTTCCTCGGTCGGGGCTACTTGTACGGCCTGATGGCGGGCGGCCGGGTGGGGGTCGAGAGGGCGCTCGACTTGGTGGCGAACGAGACCCTGTCGACGATGCAGCTTCTCGGCGTGCGCACGACCGCCGAGCTGCGCGGCCGGGGGACCGCCGTCCTCGCGCCGACCGGATAGCCACGACCCCGCCATCACTTTTCAATGACGAAAGGACACCCCATGGCCCACGAACAGCAGCGCACCATGACCCCGCAGGCGAGGCGGGCGATCGCCGCCGCCTACTTCGGCACCCTCATCGAGTGGTATGACTACGCGCTCTACGGCGCCGCCGCCGGCCTGGTGATCGGCCCGCTCTTCTTCCCGGACGTCATCCCGGCATCCGCCTCGATGCTGGCCTTCGCGACCTTCGCCGTCGGCTTCGTGGTGCGGCCGCTCGGCGGCCTCATCATCTCCCACCTCGGGGATCGGGTCGGCCGGAAGCCGGCGATGATCCTGACCATCGTGCTCATGGGCATCGCGACCGTGGGGATCGGGCTCCTCCCGACCGCCGAGGCGATCGGGGTGGCGGCGCCGATCCTGCTGATCCTGTTCCGCTTCGTCCAGGGCTTCGGTGCCGGTGCGGAACTCGCGGGCGCGCTCACCCTCGTCGCCGAGTACGCCCCCGAGCGCCGCCGCGGCCGGGTCATCGGACTGGTCACCTCGGGCGCTCCCGGGGGCGCCTTCCTCGCGACGCTGGCCTTCACCTTCGCCTCGATGCTGCCCGGCGACGTGTTGCTGGGCGGGGCCTGGCGCATCCCGTTCCTGGTCTCCGCCGTGCTCTTCGTCCTCGCGCTGTGGATCCGTCGTCGCCTCGAGGAGACGCCCGAGTACCGGGCCGCGGTGACGAACGCCGAGCAGGCCGCGACGAAGGTGCCTCTGGCGGAGCTGTTCCGCCGCAGCCCCCGCGAGCTCGTCGTCGGCTTCTTCAGCGTGTGCGGCCACAACGTGACGAACTACGTGCTGAGCGCCTTCGCCCTCAGCTACCTCACACTGACGGTCGGGATGCCCCGGGTCCAGGCACTGGTCGCCGTGCTCGTCGCCTCGCTCCTCACCGCCTTCGCACCCGTCCTGGGCGGGATCGCGGTGGATCGCTTCGGCGCCAAGCGCGTTGTGATCTTCGGCTCTGTCGCCGGGATCGTCCTCACCTACCCGGTCTTCCTCTCGCTGCAGTCGGGCGACCCGGTGTGGGCGGCTCTCGGGATGACGGCGCTCGGCGTCATCGCGGTGGGGGCGACCGCGGCCTCCACCGGGACGTTCCTCACGAACCTCTTCCCGACGCGGTACCGCTTCACCGGCGTCGCGACGGCCAGGGAGCTGAACGGCGCCCTGGTCGCCGGACCCACCCCGCTCATCGCCACGGCGCTCGTCGCGGCCGCCGGGGGAGGCCTCTGGTTCGTGGTGCTGTTCGTCATCGGCGCCTGCCTGGTGTCGCTGCTGGCCGTCGTCGCGACGCCGAAGCGCGTCGGGGATCTGCAGCCCGAGGACCACTCCGACTCCTCCCGGTTCGCGCCGGCGGGAAGGGCCGTGGACTGAGGGGGCGGGCGACACGCCCGGGAATCAGCGGTGATTTGCCCGATGTCCGGAACCCACGTAAGTTATTACCTGTTCGCCCCAAACGGTTGAGCGGAGGTCCTCGGACCGGCTCCCGTCAAGCATCGAACACCTCCCGAATCCCACACACTCACAGAGTGAACAGGATGAAGGACGCTGATCCGTTCCCACGGTCAGGCCGAAGAAACTCGGACTTGACAACGGAAACGAGATCGGTAAGATAGAGAAGTTGCCCTGCGGGCCTGGCTGTGATGGCTGGGTCGTGGGAGCATCCGATCCTTGAGAACTCAACAGCGTGCACTTGTCAAATGCCAAATTATCCTCGTCTAGCTTCGGCTGGGTGAGAATTCCTTTGGATCAAAGACCAGCCTCCTTTGTGGGGTTGGCAACGGATGAAGTCAGCAATGAATTCGTCTCTTTGGTCAGCATCAAACTCGCTGCGTTCCGGTTTTTCCCCGGTTCGTATGCATTTCTTTTTTACGGAGAGTTTGATCCTGGCTCAGGATGAACGCTGGCGGCGTGCTTAACACATGCAAGTCGAACGGTGAAGCAGGAGCTTGCTC
>NZ_NCTV01000026.1:0-47059 GCF_002114135.1 Microbacterium sp. LEMMJ01 | reverse complement strand
GTCAGGCCATGTCCGCCGRGACGGGCGCGCGGATGTCCGTTCGTCGACGGTCGCTTTCGGCGAGCTTGCGCCTCAGCTCGTCCAGGTCGGCCGCGGTCCGGCGCTCCGCAGCGAGCGCCGCGGCCTCGACTTCGATCGCGGTGCGGGCCTCGAGGACCGCGATGATGTCGGCGCGGTCGAGGACGGCATCCCAGGTCGGGGCGGGCTCGACGGCCGTGACGAAGACGCCCGCGCCCTGGCGGGTGGCGAGCACACCGCGCCCGGCCAGGATGCGGATCGCCTCGCGGGCCGTCGAGCGACCCACGCCGAGCTGCGGAGCGAGCGTCGTCTCGGCGGGCAGCTTCCCGCCGACCTCCCATTCGCCGGCTCCGATCCGGGCGAGGAGCAGTTCGGCGGCCTGTTCGGCGAGGGATTCGCGGCGCACGGTCGTCATGGGTCCATTCTCGCAGGTGACTCGACTGCTCTGCTTGTCTGAGGAGTTGTGCTAGGTTCTCCCTATGCGCACATCCCGGTTCCTCCTCCTTCGTCGCCACGACGGGGTCTAGTCAGACCGGCTCCCCGTCGTGGGGAGCAGGACGCGCCGGTCGCCTTCCTCGCGATCCGAACAGGAACCCGATCATGACCCCATCCCGCGCCTTCCCGACCCTCGCCACCCCGTCCGGCGCCCTCCCCGACGACGCTCCGCACTGGAACAGGCAGCGGCCCTCGCAGATGCCCTCGCATCGCTATCGAGACGTGTACTCCCGTGTCGCCGTGCCGCTGCAGACGCGGACCTGGCCGAGCGCGCGACTGACCCAGGCCCCCCTGTGGGTCCCTGTGGATCTCCGGGACGGGAACCAGGCGCTGGCCGAGCCCATGGACCCGGCCCGCAAGCGGCGCTTCTTCGAGCTCATGGTCGCGATGGGCTACAAGGAGATCGAGGTCGGATACCCCTCGGCCTCCCGGACGGACTACGACTTCGTCCGGCTCCTCGCCGAGACCGACCTCGCTCCTGCCGACGTGACGATCGTGGTGTTCACGCCTGCGCGGCGTGACCTGATCGAGCGGACCGTCGAGTCCGTGCGCGGCATCCGGAACCCCGTCGTCATCCACATGTACACCGCCACGGCGCCGACGTGGCGCGATGTCGTCCTCGGCCAGGACAGGGAGGGGCTGAGGGCGCTGATCCTCGCCGGCGGCCAGGACGTGCTCCGCCTCGCGGGGGAGCTCGACAACGTCCGCTTCGAGTTCTCCCCCGAGGTGTTCACCCTCACCGAGCCGGACTTCGTCCTCGACGTGTGCGGGGCGATGACGACCCTGTGGGACGCGACCCCCGAGCGTCCCGTGATCCTGAACCTGCCGGCGACCGTCGAGGTCGCGACCCCGAACGTCTACGCGGACCAGATCGAGTACATGCACCGCAACCTCGGGCGTCGCGACGGGGTCATCCTCTCCGTGCATCCGCACAACGACCGCGGTACCGGCGTCGCCTGCGCGGAACTCGCCGTCCTCGCCGGTGCGCAGCGGGTCGAGGGGTGCCTCTTCGGCAACGGGGAGCGCACCGGCAACGTCGACCTCGTGACCCTCGCCCTCAACCTCCACGCGCAGGGGGTCGATCCGATGATCGACTTCTCCGACATCGACGAGATCCGCCGGACCGTCGCGCACTGCAACGGCATCGACATCCACGCGCGGCACCCGTATGCCGGCGACCTCGTGCACACCGCCTTCTCGGGCACCCATCAGGACGCCATCCGGAAAGGGTTCGCGGAGCATCGCGCCCGTGCCGCGGAGGAGGGCCGCCCCGAGGACGAGATCGAATGGCGCGTGCCGTATCTGCCCATCGACCCGGCGGACATCGGCCGCAGCTACGACGCCGTGATCCGCGTCAACTCGCAGTCCGGGAAGGGCGGCATCGCGTACCTGCTGGAAGACGCCTATGGGATCGAGCTGCCGCGGCGCCTGCAGATCGACCTCGCTCGTCACGTCCAGCGGCGCACCGAGCAGACGGGACGCGAGGTCACGGCCGCGGAGGTGTGGGACATCTTCCACGCCGCCTACCTCGCGAGCGCGGACACGGGACCGCTGAAGCTGCGGGCGGATGCCGACGTCGCGGGAGGGTGCACGACGATCACGCTCCATGCCGACGGCGTCGAGACGCGGACCCGCCACGACGGCGTCGGTCCGGTGGAGGCGCTGGGCACGGCGCTCGCGGCAATCGGTCTGCCCGTCGAGATCCTGAGTCTGCACCAGACGAGCATCGGAACGGGCCCGGACAGCGACGCGCTCACTCTGATCGAGTACCGCGACGGCGCGCGTTCGGGATGGGCGGCCGGCCGCGACCGCTCCGTGCTGGCGGCGACCCTGCACGCCGTGCGGAACGCGGCGGCGCGCCGCGCCGCGACGACGCCGGCCCGCGGGGACTAGGGGGTCTGCTTCTCGCGCCCCCGCACGAGTGCCGCGGAGATCGCATCCGCGGCGCTCGCGTCGGTGTCGGCGGCGGCGGAGACGTTCTCGGCGACGACGGCCTCGATGATCTCGGTGCGCTGGATCCGGGTCTCCCGCGGGGCCTTGACGCCGATGCGCACGCTGTCGCCCTTGATGTCGAGCAGCGTGACCTCGATCTCGCCGTCGATGCGCACGCTCTCACCGATCCGCCTCGTCAACACCAGCATTCGTTCAGCCTACTGGTGCGGCGGGGGCGGCCCCGAGCGACGCGGTGGAGGAGTCGCGGACCACGCCGATCGTCTCGATCGTGAGGGGAGCGGCGGTCGCCTCGCTGTAGGAGAGGACGGGGAGGCCGTCGGTCTGCGCCGACACCAGCCGCCGCACGGCGGGACGCAGCGAGGGGGCGCAGACGAGCACCGGTTCGCCGCCGTCCGTCGGCGTCGCCACGGCCTGCTTCACCGACGCGATCACCGCTTCCATCCGCGGCGGGTCGAAGACGATCTGCGAGCCCTCGTCGCCGGGACGGAGACTCTCCAGCATCGCCTGTTCCAGCAGCGGGGCGATCATGACGACTCGGAGGGTGCCGTCCTCCGCGAAGCGGGAGGCGATGGCCGGTCCCAGGGCGGCACGGGCGGCCTCGATCAGTCCCTCCGGGTCGGTGGAGGTCTTCGCACGGAGCGCGAGCGCCTCGTAGATGCGGCTGAGGTCGTTGATCGGCACCCGTTCGGCGAGCAGCCCCTGCAGCACCCGCTGGACCTCCGCGAGCGACAGCAGCGCGGGGGTGAGCTCCTCGACCGCCGAGGGAGAGACCTGCTTCAGGGCGTCGGTGAGCTGACGCACGTCCTCGCGGCTGAGCAGGCGGGCGGCGTGCGTCTGGATCACGCTCGACAGGTGGGTGATGATGACGCTCGCCCGGTCGATCACCGTGGCTCCGGCGAACTCGGCGCTGTGGCGCATCTCCATCGGGATCCACTTGCCCTCGAGACCGAACACGGGGTCGAGGGCGGCGGTCCCCGGCAGGCTGTCCAGGCCCTGTCCGAGCGCCAGCACCGACCCGGTCGGCGCGGTGCCCCGCCCGGTCTCGACGCCCGCGATGCGGATGACGTAGGTCGCCTGGGGAAGCTCGATGCTGTCCCTGGTGCGCACGGGCGGGGTGACCAGACCGAGGTCGAGCGCGATGCGCCGCCGCAGCGCCTTGACCCTCGCGAGGAGGTCGTCGGGGCCGCCGGTCACCAGATCCACGATGTCCGGGGCGAGGAGGATCTCGAGGGGGTGCACCCGCATGCGCTCGATGAGCTCCTCCGGCTGGTCCACCGGCGCGGGAGCGGGTGCCTGCGCCGCCTCCGCCTCCTCCCGCTTGCGGGTCGCGGTGATGCGCTGGGCGATGAGCAGCAGCAGGGCGCCGATCACCAGGAAGGGGAGCATCGGCATGTGCGGGATGAGCGCCATGACGATGGCCGCGGAGCCCGCGATGATGAGGGCGTTGCGCGACTGGCCGAGCTGCGTCGATGCGGCCGATCCCATCTCGGCCTCGGCGGTCGAGCGGGTGACGATCATGCCGGTCGAGACCGCCATGAGCAGCGCGGGGATCTGGGTGACGAGGCCGTCGCCGATCGTGAGCAGGCTGTAGGTGCTCACCGCCTGGTCGATCGACATGCCGTGCTGGACGAGGCCGATCGCGATGCCGCCGACGAGGTTGATGATGATGATCACGAGCCCGGCGATCGCGTCGCCCTTGACGAACTTCGAGGCGCCGTCCATCGCGCCGTAGAAGTCGGACTCGGCGGCGACCTCCGCCCGGCGCTCGCGGGCTTCGGTGTCGCTGATGAGGCCGGCGTTGAGGTCGGCGTCGATGGCCATCTGCTTGCCCGGCATCGCGTCGAGCGTGAACCGGGCGCCGACCTCGGCCACGCGCTCTGCACCTTTGGTCACCACGACGAACTGGATCACGACGAGGATGAGGAACACGACGGCGCCGATGATGAGCGAGCCGCCCACCGCGATCGCCCCGAACGCCTCGATCACCTGTCCCGCGTACGCCTCGCCGAGGACGAGGCGGGTGGAGGCGACGTTGAGCCCGAGCCGGAACAGCGTCGCCACGAGCAGCAGCGAGGGGAACACCGAGAAGTCGAGCGGCTTCTTCACGAACATCGACGTCAGCAGGATCACCAGCGCGAACATGATGTTGAGGATGATCAGCACGTCGAGCAGGAACGGCGGCACCGGGACGACGAGCAGCATGATGATGCCGACGACGCCGATCGGCACCCCGAGCGTGGTGAGGAGCTTCTTCATACGGTCCTCCGGTAGGGGAGCGAGTGGATGCCGCGGGCGGCGCCTCGGCGCCGCAGCGCGTCGACGAACACGAGGACCCGTGCCACGGCGTTGTAGAGGTCTTCGGGGATCTCCTGGCCCAGCTCGCACGCGGCGTGCAGAGCGCGAGCGAGGCTGATGTCGCGGACGAGGGGGACGCCGGACTCGAGCGCCTTCTCGCGGATCCGCTCGGCGATGACGCCGCTGCCCTTCGCGACGACCCGCGGGGCGGACGTGCCGGGGTTGTATTCGAGCGCGATGGCGATGTGCGTGGGGTTGACGACCACGACGTCGGAGCCGGCGACCGCGGCGATCATGCGGTTGCGGCTCACCGCGAGCTGACGCGACCGGCGCTGCTGCCGGATGAGCGGGTCGCCCTCGGAGTTCTTGTTCTCGTCGCGCACCTCGCGCTTGGTCATGCGCGTGTGCTTGCGGTTGCGGCGCATCACGACGAACAGGTCGATCGCGGCGAGCACCAGACCCACGGCGATGGCGGTCTGCAGCAGGGCCGCGGTGCCGTCCGCCGCGGTGCCGAGCAGCCGCGACACGGAGTGCGCGCCGCTCGCCGTGAGCACGGGCATGACCCCGGAGATGACGACCCACAGGGCGAGGGCGATGGCGGCCGTCTTCAGGAGCGCCTTCGCCCCCTCCCACAGCGCCTGCAGGCCGAACACCCGCCGCACGCCGGAGACGAGGTTGAACTGCTCGTAGCGCCCGGACAGCTTCCGCAGGTGCACGCCGCCCTGCACCACCGCGCCGAACAGCGTCACGATCGCGACCGCGGCCAGCAGCGCGCCCAGCGTGGGCAGCACCGAGGCGAGGGCCCGTCCGAGGGCGGCGAGCGCGGCCTCCGGAGAAGGCGCCTGCATGAGCCCGGCGAGGGTCACC
Organism: Microbacterium sp. LEMMJ01; assembly: GCF_002114135.1. Classification (NCBI taxonomy): domain Bacteria; kingdom Bacillati; phylum Actinomycetota; class Actinomycetes; order Micrococcales; family Microbacteriaceae; genus Microbacterium; species Microbacterium sp. LEMMJ01. The sequence goes on along the minus strand of NZ_NCTV01000026.1, from coordinate 41,431 downwards.
AGCTGCTCGGTGCCGGCGGCGGTCCCCGCGGCGATGGCGGCGGGCATCATGACGGCGGCGGCGCCGATGCCGAGCCACGCCGTGAGGTCCTGACTGCGGGCGATCCGGCCCTTCTGCCTGGCCTCCCTGAGGTGCTTCTCGGTGGCCTTCTCGCTGCGTTCGCCGCTGTCCGAGCCGCTCACGGTGTCACCCCCTGCATCAGGCGGAACGCCTGGGTGGCGAGGGCGTCGACGATTCCCGGGAACGCGACGTACACGGCGCCCGCGAGCAGGAGCGTGAGGAGGATCTTGACGGGGAAGCCCATCGCGAAGGCGTTGAGCGCCGGCGCCACGCGCGTGATGAGACCGAGCCCGACGTCGGCGAGGAAGAGCACCAGGACGAGAGGACCCGCGATCTGCACGGCCGCCAGCACCATCTGGGACACCCCGTCGACGAGCAGCTCGGCGGGTCCCGCCACGCGGAAGATGCCGTCGACCGGCACCGCGTCGAAGCTGCGGGCGAGCCCGGCGAGGATGAGCTGATAGCCGCCGGAGGCGAAGAGCAGCGTGAGCGCGGTGAGGTGGAAGAGCCGGGTGAACTGCGCGCCGTTGACCATCGCCGCCGGATCGAAGGCCTGGGCGAGCTGGAAACCGCCGAACACGTCGATCAGGCTGCCCGCGGCCTGCACCGCGGAGAAGCACAGCAGCACGAGGAAGCCGAGCAGGGCCCCGGTGAGCAGCTGGATCACGAGCGCACCGAGGAACGGCCCGGTGTCCAGGCTCTCGTACCCGGGCGCGACGGCAGCCCCCACCGCGAGCGACAGTCCGATCGAGAGCATCGCCTTCACGCGCACCGGGATCGCGCCGTACGAGAACGGCGGGGCGATCATGATGAACGCCGTGATGCGCACGGCGGCGAGCAGGGTGGCCTCCAGCCACGCGAAGTCGATCGGGATGAACACGGGCTCATCCGCTCAGCAGCGACGGGATGCGGGCGAACATCTCGTTCGTGAAGGCGATGATCTCGGCGATCATCCAGTTCCCCGCGATGAGCAGGGCGATGCCCACCGCGACGATCTTCGGCACGAACGACAGCGTCACCTCCTGCACCTGGGTGATGGACTGCAGCAGCGAGATCGCGAAGCCCACCACGAGCGCGGTGATGAGCATCGGGGCGGCGAGCTTGGCGGCGATCAGCAGCCCCTGGGCACCGATGTCGAGGACGGCTTCGGGACTCATCCCACACCTCCGTAGCTCTCCAGGAGCGCTTTGATGATGAGCCCCCACCCGTCGACGAGGATGAACAGCAGGATCTTGAACGGCAGCGAGATCATGACCGGCGGGAGCATCATCATGCCCATCGACATAAGCGCCGCCGCCACGACGAGGTCGATCACGAGGAACGGCACGAAGATCACGAAGCCGATGATGAAGGCGGCCCGCAGCTCCGAGATCATGAACGCGGGGATGAGCGTGTACATCGGCACGCTCGCGGCGTCCTCCGGATTGTCCTGCCCGGCCATCCGGGTCATCAGCGCGAGGTCCTCCTCGCGCGTGTAGTGCAGCATCCACTCCCGCAGGGGGGCCTGCCCGACGTCCACGGCCTGCGTGAACGTGAGCGCCCCGTCGATGTACGGCTGCACCGCGAGCGTGTTGATCTCGGTCAGCACGGGCCACATGATGAACAGCGAGAGGAACAGCGACAGGCCCGCGAGCACCTGGTTCGGCGGGATCGTCGGGAGGGACAGCGCGTTCCTGGTCATGGCGAGGACGACGAAGATCTTCGTGAACGACGTCATCATCAGCAGCAGCGCGGGGGCCACCGACAGCAGCGTGATCCCCAGGAGGGTGAGGATCGAGCCGGACGGGCCGCCGTCGATGCCGTTGATGTCGATCGTCACGCCCTCGCCGTCGTCCGGGGTGACCTCCGCGTGCGCGGCGGTGCCGGAGAGGGCGACGAGGACGACGGCGAGGAGGATCGCGACCGCGACGAGGACGACCAGCCGCGAGGCGCGACCGCGATCGACGGCACGGGTCGCGGTCATCGTGCGCGCCGGAGGGCCTCGGCGGTCTGCCGCCAGGTGTCGGGGGAGAGGATGGAACCGCGGAGCGGGTCGTTGCGGTGCCGCACGCGGCGACGGAGCTCCGGTGCCGGGGCGACCGCCGGGGGCGCGCTCGTGAGTGCGGCGGCGGCGAGGATGCGGTCGAACTCGGCGTCGTCGGCCGTGCGGGTGGCCGGCGGGTGCCCGACCTCGGACTCCGCGGGCTCCGGCCGCAGGGGAAGGCGGTCGACCACGCTCACACCGTGCTCGGTGACCCCGAGCACGTAGCGGGCGTCGTCGGTCTGCACGACCACGAGCTGCGCCTTCGGACCGATGCCCTGCCGCCCGAGCACCGTGATCGCCTCGGCGTCGCGGCGCCGCGCCTGGGTCTTCGAGACCCGGCGCTGCAGGAACCAGAGCAGCCCGAGGACGGCGGCGAGCGACAGCCCGACCCGCAGCGCGAGCAGGAGGTCGTCCAGGGTCAGGCCTCGACGTTCTCGAGGATGCGGGTGATCCGCACCGCGTAGTCCTGGTCGACGACGACGACCTCGCCGTGCGCGATCGTGCGGCCGTTGAGCTTGACGTCGGCGGGGGCGCCAGCGGAGCGATCGAGCTCGACGATGCGACCGGGCTCGAGGTCGAGCACGTCGCGGACGGCCATGCGGGTGCGGCCGATCTCTACCGTCAGCTCCATCTCGACGCCCGCGATGCGGTGCAGGCGGCCGTCGGCCCCGGTCGGGCGCGCGGGGCGGTGGGTGATCCGCACGGCGAGGCGGCCGATGATCCGCTCGGTGTGGTCCACGAGGTCGAAGAGCTGGGTCTGCGGGTCGGCGAACACGGCCGAGGCGTCGCCGACCGCGGCCTCGCCGAGCAGGCCCGGACCGAGGGCGGTCGCCGCGGCCTCGAGCGCGTCCAGCAGCCGGTCGGTGAGCGGGCGGTCCCCGAGGCCGTCGACGAGCACGTCGGCGTCGAGGAGCTGCACGGCGAGCTGGGCGCTCGCCTCGCCGACGAACTGCGCGACCACCGCGTCACCGGTGTCGCCGGACACCTGCGAGGCACGCGCGGTGACCGGTGCGGCGGTGGGCAGCCGGGCCGCGAACGCGGCGGCGACGGCGGACTCGTAGGCGGTGGTGCTGATCACGCGGACTCCTGAGCGGGGGCGGTTTCGGGGACGGTGGCGGTCACGACGCAGGCGAGCCGGGCGCCCGCGCTGCCGACGGCGGCGGTCGCGACCGTCTGGTCGCCCACGGTGAGGAGCAGGGGACGGTCGGCGGCGTGCGGCAGGGGCAGCAGGTCGCCGACGGCGAGATCGAGCACCTCGCGGGGGAGCACGGTGCGGGGAGCCAGCCGCAGCGCCACCTCGACCGGGGCGGCTTCCACCTGCCGCCGGACCAGTCCCGGGGTCTCGGTGCGGTCGGCGTCGGAGGCGCGTACCGCGAACCCGGCGAGGACCGACGCGGGGAGCATGATGCTGGCGGGCACCGTCCGGCCGCCGTGGCGCATCGACAGGCGGGCGACGATCACCGGCTCCCCGGCGGCGGCCACCTGCGCGAACTGGGAGCTGTACTGGATGCCGGCGACGGTCACGCCTGCGGGCAGCAGGCCGTCGAGACTGCCGGTGAGGTGGTCGATGGCGTCGGCGATCAGCGATCGGATCAGCGCCTGCTCGATCGGGGTGAAGGTGCGGTCCTCGGCGGTGGACGTCGATCGTCCTCCCACCATCTGCACGATCCACGAGGTCGCGGTCGGGATCGGCACCTGGACGATCATGCGCTCGTCCGAATCGGGCAGCGCGCACACGATCATGGTCGTCGTGGTGGGAAGCGACTGCGCGTACTCGCCGTATGTGAGCATGCCGACGTGCTCGACGGCGATGGTGGCGCGCACGTGGATCTTGCCGGAGAGCTGGGCCGACCACTGCCGCGCGAACGTCTCGAACGCGAGCTCCAGGGTGCGGGCGTGCTCGCGCGACAGCGTCGCCGCGCGTCCGAAGTCGTAGACCTCGACGTCGGCGATCGCCGTCTCCGCGCGCGCCCGAGAGCGCACGCCGTCATCCATCACCACGAACCCGACTATCGGGCGGTGAGCGGCGTGCGTTAGGGACGGGTCAGGGGGAGGTCTGCGCGGCACCCGCGGTCGGGATCAGCGCTCGCACCTCCTCGCTGGCATCGGAGAGGATGACGATGTCCACCCGGCGGTTCTCCGCGAGCTGCTCCGGCGTGCTGCCGGCGGCGACCGGGCGGGTGTCGCCGAACCCGACGGACTTGAGGTGGGCAGGGGGCAGGCCGGCGGCCTCCACGAGGTAGCGCAGCACCTGCGTGGAGCGCCCGGCGGAGAGCTCCCAGTTGGTCGGGAAGGGGGCGACCGAGCCGCGGGCGTCGGCGTGCCCCTCCACCGAGATCTCGTTGGGGGCCGAGACGAGGACCGACCCGAGCGCATCGAGCACCTGCGTCGCGGCCGGGCTGAGGTCCGTGCTGTTGGTGGTGAAGAAGGTCTCCGCGCTCACGAGTCCGATGGTCAGACCGCGCTCGTCGATCGTGAAGGTGACGTCGGCTTCGAGCCCCCGGTCCGCCAGCACCTGGCGCAGGCGCTCGCGGAGGGCGGAGAGCTCGTCGAACTCGCGCTGCGCGGCCTCCAGCCCGGTGTCGGCGAAGTCCTCGCCCTCGTCGTCCACGAGCTCGGGCGGCACGACGACGCCGCTGGTCACATCGATGTCGTCGGAGGGCTCCTGGCCGAAGCCGGTCGCGAGGGACGCGCTCAGGGCCTCGAACTTCTCCTGGTCGACGGTCGACATGGCGAAGAGCACGATGAACATGCACATCAGCACCGTCACCATGTCGAGGTACGACGCCATCCAGCGCTCGTCCGGCCCGCTGTGCTCGGACTCCTGGACGCGGCGTCGGGTGCGCACGCTCATGAGAAGAGGTCCTCGTGCTCGGCCGCCGCCTCCGCCGGCTGCTCGCGGCGGCGGGAGCGGCCGGGGGAACGATCGGAGACGAGCGCGCTCAGGCGCTCGCGGACGTGCGCGGGGGCGGCACCGGCCTGGACGGCGAGCATGCCCTCCATGAGCACCGTCATGCGCTCGAGCTCCAGCTCGCCCAGACGCTGCAGGCGGCCGCCGATCGGGAGCCAGATGAAGTTCGCCGACAGCAGGCCCCACAGCGTGGCGACGAAGGCGGCGGCGATCATGGGTCCGAGGGTGTCCGGCTTGTCGAGCTTCTCCAGCACGTGGGTGAGGGAGACGACCGTGCCGATGATGCCGACCGTGGGGGCGAACCCGCCGAGGGTCATGTAGAAGCGGGAGGCGGTGCGGTTCCGGGCGGCCGTGGACGACAGCTCGTCCTCGAGCAGCACGCGGAGGTCTTCCGCGTCGGTCCCGTCGGCGATGCTCTGCAGGGCCTGCCGCAGGAACGGATCCTTCTCCTCGTCGAGTCCCTGCTCCAGCGCCAGGAGCCCTTCGGCGCGGGCCTTCTCCGCGTAGCCGACGACCGTGTCGATGGTGCTCTGCGCGGTGCGGCGCTCCCCGCGGAACGCGCGGGGGAGGGACTTCACGGCGTGCAGGGCGTCGCGCAGCGTGCCGCTGGCGAGCCCGACCGCGATCGTGGCGCCGAAGACGAGCACCATCGGCGCGGGCAGGAGGAGCGACCCGATCGTCGCGCCCTCGAGGTTGATCATGGCGATGAGGGCGCCGAACGCGAGGACGAGCCCGAGGATGAGAGACGGATCCATCAGGCGTCCCCTCCCATGACGGATACGGCGGGAGCGCCGACCTCGTCGCCAGCCGCGACCAGTGCGGCCGCGGTCGCGAGGATCCCGGCGCGGAAGCGGGTGATCCGGGCGATCACGTCGTCCATCGTCTCCGTGACGACGAAGGTCGCGCCGTCGACCATCATGATCGTCGTGTCCGGCGTGGCCTGGACACGTTCGATCAGGTCGGGGTTCACCGCGAACCGGGAACGGTTCAGGCGCGTGAGGACGATCATGGGCTCCATCCTGGAAAAAGCTCGCCCCGCCCGAGAGCGGGGAACCGACGGCCCGTCCTGGGCTGTCGGAGAGGACTGTCGGCCGGGTGCTGCGGCGCGTTAGCGCGGGGTCGGACCGAGCGGGATCTTTCTCACGGCGGGCGCGTCGTCGCCGATAGGGACCAGGGGCGGGGGACGATGAGCAGCGGGCGAAGGGAGCCTTGTGCGGGATCGGAACGTGGAGAAGGCCGCGGCGACGGCGGCCGAGGAGTGCGGCTGCGCGCCGACCCCTGCCGAACGGGGCGCGCTGTGGAACCAGCCGGTCAGCCGACGCCATGCCTTCGGGATCGGCGCGTTGGGCGTCGTCGCGCTCTCCGCCTTCGGCGTCGGTTCGGGGGTCACGGCCGCGCATGCCGCGTCGTACCCGAGCTGGGACGACGTGCAGCGCGCGAAGAACAACGAGGCGGCCAAGGCCGGCGAGGTCACCAGGATCCAGGGGCTGATTCAGTCGTTGGAGCGCAAGGTCGCGGAGACCCAGGCGGCGGCACAGGTCGCGTCCGACGAGTTCTTCGAGGCGCAGCAGGCCTACTTCGCCGCGATCACCGAGGCGGACGCCCTGCAGGCCCAGGCCGACGAGAAGGCGGCGCTCGCCGACGAGACCGCGAAGAAGGCCGGCCAGATCGCGGCCCAGCTCTACCGCAGCGGCGGCGACGACACCGCACTGGAGCTGTTCTTCGCCGGGTCGGGAGCCAACGCCGACGAGCTGCTGTCGCGGCTCGGCACCATGAACAAGTTCCTCGAGTACAACCAGACCACCTACGACAACGCCGTCTCGGCGCGCAACACCGCGCAGGCCCTGACCGCGCAGGCGCAGGTCGCCAGGGACGAGCGCGACCGCCTGCAGCAGGTCGCCGAGCAGAAGATGGTCGCGGCGCAGCAGGCGGCGGACGCGGCCCAGGCCGCGCTCGACGAGCAGGCGGCGAACCTCGAGACCCTCAAGGCCCAGCTGGCCGCGCTCAAGGACACCACGACGAAGACGGTCGCGGGGTACCAGGCGGGCGTCGAGAAGCGCCGACGGGAAGAGGAAGCCCGCCGCAAGCGCGAGGCCGCTGCGGCGGCCGCGGCCGCCGCAGCGGCCGGCCGGGGGACGAGCGGCGGCGGCGGTGGCGGTGGCGGCGGCTCAGCCGGCAGCGGCGGATGGGTACGTCCGCACGGCGGCGCACGCAGCTCGAGCTACGGCCCGCGCACCCCCATCTGCGGTCCTCAGGGATGCTCGTCGAGCTTCCACTACGGTGCGGATCTCGCCAACGGCTGTGGTGCCGCGATCTACGCCGCCAACTCCGGCACGGTCGACTACGCGGGACCGAACGGGAATTACGGCAACTACATCCGCATCCAGCACGGCGGCGGCATCAGCACCGGGTACGCCCACATCAAGCCGGGCGGCATCAACGTGCGCAGCGGCCAGTGGGTGCGGGCGGGTCAGGTCATCGCGTATGCCGGCGACACCGGCCGCTCGTTCGGCTGTCACCTGCACTTCGAGGTCTACATCAACGGCGGGTACACGAACCCCGTGCGCTTCATGGAGCAGCGCGGCATCTACGTCTGACCCTGCCGAGACCCCGCTTTATCGTCGAAGCCCCGCCGTATCCACGTGGATACGGCGGGGCTTCGGCGCGAAGGCGGGGTCTCGGGAGGGGTCAGCGCTTGAGGTTCGTGAGCTCCTGCAGCACCTCGTCGCTCGTGGTGATGATGCGGGCGTTGGCCTGGAAGCCGCGCTGCGCGACGATGAGGTTCGTGAACTCCTGCGAGAGGTCGACGTTCGACATCTCGAGCGCGCCGCTGATGATGCCGCCGAGGCCGCCGGTGCCCGGCTGTCCGAGCTCGGCCTGACCGGAGTTGCCGCTCGGGCGGAACTGCGAGGAGCCCACCTTCTCCAGGCCCCCGGGGTTCACGAACCCGGCCAGCGCGATGCGTGCCAGCACCTGGGTGTCGCCGTTGCTGAAGGTGCCGACGAGGCTGCCGTCGTTCGTCAGGGCGTAGGAGCTCAGCGTGCCCGCCGGCTTGCCGTTCTGCTCCTTGATCGCGATGTCGCTGACGTCGGCGAAGCCGGTCACACCGGACAGGTCGACGGTGACGCCGCCCGACACTATGCTCCCGGCGCCGTTCTGCACCCCGTCGGTGAAGGTCAGTGCCGTGCTCGCGCCCGCGCCGTCGGTGACGTCCCACCCGGTCGCGCTGCGCGTGAACGTCAGCCGCAGGGTGGACGCGGAGCCGTCGGCGCCGTAGGTCTTGATGTCGCGCACGAGCGTCTCGCCGACCGCGGCACCGGAGGGCAGGTTGCCGGTGGCGCGCGCGGTGGTGGTGGCGGTCGCGGGGCTGAGGGCGCCGACGGGGAGCGTGATGTCCCCGATGCCCTGACCGGGGACGATCGCCCCGTTGGTCGCGGTCCAGCCCTGGACGAGGGCTCCGCCGGCACCGACGAGACGGCCGCTCGCGTCGAACGTGAAGCCGCCGTTGCGGGTGTAGAGGGTCTCGCCCCCGGAGCGGACGACGAAGAAGCCGTCGCCCGAGATCATCAGGTCGGTGGGGACGCCGGTCGGCTGCGGGGCTCCTCCGGCGAAGTTGGTGCTGATGCCGGCGACCTGCACGCCGAGTCCGACCTGGGCGGGGTTCTGGCCGCCGGCCGCCTGCTGCGGCAGCATCGAGTTGCGCAGGAGCTGGGAGAGGGAGTCCTGGAACTGCACGGACGAGGCCTTGAAGCCGGTCGTGTTGACGTTGGCGATGTTGTTGCCCGTGACGTCGAGCATGGTCTGGTGCGAGCGGAGTCCGGAGATTCCGGAGAAGAGGGAACGGAGCATGGTGGTGCCTTTCTGGGGAGCGGGGTCAGGCAGCGGTGCCGGGGACGAGGGAGACGCCGGAGATCGCGTCGAGGGGGATCGACTTCTCGCCGATGGTCACGGTGGGGACGGCTCCCGCATACGAGACCGCGGTGACGACGCCCTTCTGGGTGACGCCGTCGGCGTCGACGTACTGCGCCTCCTGCCCGAGGAGGGCGGCGGCGGTCTGCCGCATGCTGAGGGCGAAGCTCTCGGTGCTCGTTGACGCGAGCGCCGTCAGCTGCTCCATCGAGGCGAGCTGCGTCGTCTGGGAGATCATCTCGTTGGTGTTCATCGGCGAGCTCGGATCCTGGTTGGTGAGCTGGGTCACGAGCAGCTTGAGGAACACCTCCGAGTCGAGGGTCTTCTTGCGCTCGGTCGCCGGCGTCGTGCTGCCGGTCTGCACACCGGACGTCGGCGTGGCACCCGGGGGCAGGGTGCCGGTGATGGAGTCGACCGTGGTCATGGAGTCCTCTCTGATCAGGCGTAGACGTCGATGCCGCCGGTGGGCGCGGCGGGCGGTGCGGGCGGGGGCGGGGAAGCGGTCGGCGCCGAGGCCGGGGGACGCGGGGTGGTCGGCGGGCGCGGGGTGTCCGGGTCGCCGTTCCCGGTCTGGCCGTGCGTCGTCGCGCCGTGCTGGGGCGAGGAGGACGAGCCGTCCCCGGTGCTGAGGCTCAGGGTGGCGTGCGGCGCGGCGACCGCGAGGTCCCGGCGGAGATCGACGAGGAGGGCGCGCAGGGCGTCCCTGCCCATCTCGCTCGGGGCCTGCAGCTCGATGCGCAGGGTGGAGCCGGCGATGTGAACCCGCACGGTGACGGGACCGAGGTTCTCCGGCGAGACGGTGAGCGTGATCCGGTGATCGCCGTCGGGGGCCTGGGCCAGGGACAGCACCGGAGCCGCCAGCTGGGGGAGCAGGGCCGGTCGGACCGGCGCGGGGACGGCGCTCGGCGGCGTGACGGGCGCGGTGGCCGTGGCGGCGACCGGGCTCGGCGCAGGCGTGGACCCGGCTGCGACCGGGTCGACGGCGCTCGGGCCTGCGGGGGTGGCGGCTGACGGCACCGGGACGGAGGGCGTCCCGGACACGGAGGGGGTCTCGGGGACGGTCGTGGCCTCGGTCGGGAGCGCGAGCGCGGCCGTCGCTCCATCCGGCGCCGGGCCGGCGAGGCGGGACGTCCTGCCGTCCGACCCTGCGCTCGTCCCGCCGTCCTCGCCGGTACGCGCGCCCGCCGCTGCCTCGACGGACGGAGACGGCGGGGATGGCAGGACCGCTCCGGTCGTCGGAGGCGCGGTCGATGGGGCCGACGACGGGAGAGCGGGGGCCGACCGGACCGCTCCGGCGTCGACCGGTGGGTCGACCGGTGCCATGGCGGCCGCCGTGGACACCGCCTCCGCACGAGGAGGCGTCGCCGCGGGGGAGGCGGAGTCGACGGCGGGCAGGGGGAGCGCGTCGGTGCCGGAGATGGCAGGACCCGCCGGAGACGGAGGTGCCGGAGACGGAGTCGCCGGAGTCTGCTCTCCCTCGGGCGTCGGAACCGCCGTCGGGCCGGCGTCCGGCGGAACGACAGTCGGGATCGCGGGCGGCGAGACCACCGACCCCGAGGGCGACGGGGCCGGGAGCGGAAGCGGCGTGACGACGGCACCGTCGGCGGGAACGGCCGCGGTGCCGTCGCTCCCGGTGGCCGCGTCGGTCGCGGGGTCCTCGGCCGACGCGGGGCCGGCCGGCTCCGTCTCCCGCGCGGCATCGCGCACGGCGTCGGCGAAGGCGGCGGCTCCGGGGGCGCCGCCGCGGCCGGCCGGGGCTGCGGAGCGCGGGGGGCGCACGTCGAGCGCCGCGAGGAGGTCGAGAGCGGTCATGCCGAGCCCTCCGTCCGGGAGCGGGAGGCGATCTCGTCCAACTCCGCCTGCTCGGCGTGCAGGTCGGCGGCGCGTAACGCCTCGGCGTGGCCGTCCGCGAGGCGCTCGAGGCCGCGCAGCGTGCGCCGGGCGTCGGCGTGCGCGGACCGCGCCTCGGCGACCGTCTCCTGCTGGAGGGCGGACAGCGTCGTGAGGTCGGCCAGCAGCGCCCGGCCGGAGACCCGGGCCGCCGCGAGCGCCGCGAGCGCACGGACGTCCACGGCCTCCGTGTCCGTGCCGGCCAGGTGCGCGCGCAGGGCCCGGTCCCTGGCCTCGGTGTGCTGCGCGTCGATCACCGCGCGCGACAGACGCTGCGCGGCGGCGCGTTCCTGGATCTCCCGGACGCGCAGGAGACCGGCGAGCGAGAACCCTCTGCTCATGAGACCCCCTCGAAGGCGGAGACGAGGCTCTCCAGGCGGGCCCAGGAGTCGTCGATCGCGCTCGTCTCGTCGAGCGGCTGGGTGAGGAACGCCGAGATCGGCCGTTCATGGGCGATCGCCGCGTCGATACGGGCGTCGGCGCCGGCGTGATAGGCGCCGATGTCGATGAGGTCGTTCGCCCGGCGTCGGGCCGCGAGCACGGCGCGGAGGGTGGCCGCCTGTGCGCGGCGCTCCCGGCTCGTGATCTTGCCGGCCACGCGGGACACGGACCCGAGGACGTCGATGGCGGGGTGGTGACCGGCGAGGGCGAGGGCGCGGTCGAGTACGACGTGGCCGTCGAGGATGGAGCGGACCGCGTCGGCGATCGGCTCGTTGTGGTCGTCGCCGTCGACGAGCACGGTGTAGATGCCCGTGATGGAGCCGGCGCGGTCGGTGCCGGCGCGTTCCAGCAGTCCGGCGAGGAGCGAGAAGGTGGAGGGCGGGTAGCCGCGGGTGGCCGGGGGCTCGCCCGCGGAGAGCCCGATCTCGCGCTGGGCCATGGCGACGCGGGTCAGCGAGTCCATCATGAGGATCGCGTGCGCCCCGTCGTCGCGGAAGGCCTCCGCGATCCGGGTGGCGGTGAAGGCGGCGCGGATGCGGGCCATCGCCGGCTGATCCGAGGTGGAGACGACCACGACCGAGCGGGCGAGTCCCTCCGGGCCCAGGTCGTCCTCGATGAACTCGCGCACCTCGCGGCCTCGCTCGCCGACGAGGGCGATGACGGTGACCGCGGCCTCGGTGCCGCGCGCGATCATCGACAGCAGCGACGACTTGCCCACGCCGGATCCCGCGAACAGGCCGACGCGCTGCCCTCGGCCGACGCTGACGAGGGTGTCGAGCGCGCGCACGCCGAGGGGGAGCGGGGTGTCGATGCGATCGCGCTCCATGATCGAGGGGGTGTCGTGATCCAGGCTCACCTGCGGCGCCGCGAGCGGACCCTTGCCGTCGATGGGACGCCCGAGGCCGTCCAGGACCCGGCCCAGCAGCGCGCGTCCGGTGGGAACGCGCACCGGGCCGCCCCGGCCGCGCACCGGGGCGCCGACGGTGAGTCCGGCGACCGGGGCGAGCGGCATGCAGCGCAGCCCGTCTTCGCCCGTCGCCACGACCTCGGCGTCGATGCCGTCGAGCGTGACCACGTCCCCGATGGCGCCGTCGAGCCCGCGCACCTGCACGCTGAGTCCGCGCACCTGGGAGACCTCGCCGATGCGCTCCGGCCGCGCCGCCTCGAGCACCGCCGCCCAGGAGCTCACGGCGTGCCCTCCGCGAGGGCGCGGCGCGCGCGCTCGAACGCCGTCCCGACCCGCGCGTCGATGACGCCGTGCGCGAGCACGGCCACGGCGTCGCCGCGGGCGAGGGTGTCGTCGGCGACGAGCGGGAATGCGGCGAGGTCGTCTCCGGTCTCCGCGGCGAGGAGCCGGAGATCCTCCGGATGGACGCGGAGGCTGCGTACCGCGGCCGGCGCGGTCGCGCTCAGGGCGCGGCGGGCCGCAGCGGCCGCCGCGGTGCCCGCATCGCTCAGCTCGGCCGCGAGGAGGAGCTCCGCGAGGTCGATCGCGTGGGAGAGCACCTGCGTCGTCGCGGCGGCCTCCAGTTCCGCCTCCCGCTCCGCCAGGGAGCGTGCCGCGGCGTGCAGGGCCGCCACCGCGGCGGCCATCTCCTCGGCGCGATGGCGCTCCCGCTCCGCCTGCTCGGCCGCGGCGGCGCGGTGCGCGGCTTCGGCGTCGGCCGTGCCCGCCCGGAAGCCCGCGGCGTGGCCCTCGGCGTACCCGCGGCGGCGCGCGCGCTCCTGCTCCCCGCGGTGGTCCGAGCCGCCGAGCCGGGGGAACGCGGCGGGGGCGAAGGCGTCAGTAGACATACTCGTCCTCGTCGGCCCGCTGCACGGTGATGTCCCCGGCGGCCTCCAGCGCCCGGATCGTGCGGACGATCTCAGCCCGCGCCTCCTCGACCTGGGAGACGCGCACGGGGCCCAGCGACCTGGCCTCCTCGTCGAGGTTCTCGCGGTTGCGCTCGGACACGTTGCGGCGGATGAGGTCGACGATCGGCTGCTGGGCGCCCTTGAGGGCCAGCGCCAGCGACCGGATGTCCATGCCCCGCAGCACGCGCTGGGTGTCCCGGTCGTCGAGCTTGACGATGTCCGCGAACGTGAACATGCGCGAGCGGATGTCCTCCGCGAGGGCGCTGTCGCGGTCCTCGATGCTCGCCAGCAGGGCCTTCTCGATGGTGGCCCCCGAGCGGCCGATGATCTCCACGAGCGGCTCGACGCCGCCGAGCACCTCGGGGCTGTCCCGCGACGCGAGGCTGCCGGTCCGCGCCTTGAGGGCGTCGGCGACGATGGCGATGGCCTCCTGGGAGGCGGTGCCCATGGTGGCGATGGCCTGCGCGACGTCGGTCCGGGCGGGGTCGGGCAGCGCGGCGAGCACGGCGGCGGCCTGATCGGCGGGGAGGTGCGCGAGCACGAGTGCGACGGTCTGCGGCAGCTCGCCGTCCAGGAGCGTGGCGAGATGGGCGGCGTCGGCGGAGGCGAGGAAGTCGAACGAGGCGCTCATCGACGTGGAGCCCACGCGGCCGAGCACGGCGGCCGCCCGCTCCGACCCGAAGGAGGCCTCCAGGAGCCCGGCGGCGATGTCGCGCCCGCCGCGGGCGGGGGGCAGGTGCCCGGCCGCGATGCGATGGAACTGTCCCAGCGCCTGGGCGGTCGTCTCCGCATCGAGGTCCTGCAGCCCGATGATCTCGGCGGCGACGGCCTCGGCCTCGGTCTCCGAGAGATGCTTCATGACCTCGACGGCCTGCGCGCGGTCGAGGTTCATGAGGACGATGGCGGCCGTCTGCCGATCGGTGAGTCCGCTCATGCCCGCGACCTGTCGTCGATGAGGGTGCGCAGCAGCTCGGCCGTGCGCTGCGGGTCCTGCCGGGTGAGGGCGTCGATCTCGGCACGGCGGCGCTCGAGGCTGATCTGCGCGGGCTCGGGCTCGGGGTCCGGGTCGAGATCCGGCACCGGCTCGAGGAAGGCGAGCGGGGTGGTCGGCGCCTCCAGCACGGCCGTCGGTGCATCGGCGGAGAGCGCGGCGAGCTCGGCGGGCCGGTCACCGAAGAGCTGGTCGAACTCCTCCACGCCCGCCGCCTTCCGTCGGGACCTGATGATCAGCGCGGTGATCGCGGCGATGAGCGGGATGGCGATGGCAGCGGCGATGATGACGGTGTTCAGGAGCGCGGCCTGACGGGCGCCCTCTTCGGCCTCCTTCGCCGCCTGCAGCGCGGCCTGGGCGGCCTCGGCGTCCGTCTGGCTGAACGCGACGAGCTCGACGGCGAGTTCGTCGCCGCGGGTGCGGTCGATGCCGGCTGCGGTGGCGACGAGGTCGCTGAGCTGCGCGGAGCTGAGGTCTCCGCCCGCGCCGGCGTCCACGGCGACCGACACCGACTGCCGCAGCAGGTTTCCGGCGGGGGTGGACGTGCTCTCCGTGGCCTTGTTCACCGCGTTGGTGCGGGTCTCCTCGGAGGACCGGTAGGTGCCGTCGCCGTTCCCGTTCGGCACGGCGATGTTGTCCGGACCCAGGACCCCGGCCTCGGAGGTGGAGCCGTTGCTGTTTTGCTCGCGGACCTCTTCGGTGAGAGGGGGCGCGCCCTCGGCCGGCGTGTACGTCTCCTCGACGCGTTCGTTCACCGAGCGGTCGATCTCGGCGACCACCGTCACGGTCGCGTTGCCCGGGCCGACCACGGTGTCCAGCATCTGCTGCACGCTCGCGGCCACGCGGGCCTCGTAGTCGCTCGCCTGCTGGTCGAGGCCGCCGGTGGCTCCACCGCCCACGGTCGACAGCGTCCGCCCGGTCTGGTCGACGACGGCCACGTTCTCCGGCTTCATGCCGCTGACGGCGGCCGAGGTGAGGTGCACGATGGCCTCGACCTGCTTCTGGTCGAGCGTCGTGCGTCCGGCGGTCTCCACGAACACGGAGGCCGTCGCGTCGACGGTCTCCGACACGAAGACGCTCTCCTCGGGGATCGCGAGCTGCACGGAGGCCGCGGAGACGCCGTCGATCGCGGAGATCGTGGCGGCGAGCTCGCCCTCGATCGCGCGCTTGTAGGTGACCGACTGCTGGAACTCGCTCGTGGTGACGCCCATGTCGTCGAGCAGCGAGTACCCGGCCGATCCGGCGCTCGGCAGTCCGGCGGACGCGGCCGCGAGCCGCTGGTCGTAGACGTCCTTCTCGGGGACGAGCACGGTGGCGCCGCCGTCGGCGAGCTCGTAGGGGACGGAGGCGGAGCGCAGCTGCTCCACCACGGCGTTCGCGTCCGTGGCGTTCAGCCCCGAGAACAGCGGTGTGTACGTGGGGCGGGTGAGCCAGCTGGACAGGGCGATGATGCCGAGTGCGAGCACGGCGATGCCGATGATGGCGATGGTCCGCTGCGCGAGCGAGAATCCGGCGATCACCCGCCGCATCCGCTGGAACGCCCCGGTCACTGCCGGGGGCATCAGGCCTGCATCCGCATGATCTCGTTGAACGCGTCGACGCCCTTGTTGCGGACGGCGGCGACGAGTTCGAGGGTGACCGCGGCGCGCGACGAGGCGATCATCGCGGCGTGGATGTCGTCGAGGTCGCCGGTCACGGCGGCGACCTTCAGGGTGTCGGACTCGGACTGCAGCGAGCGCAGCTCGTCGATCGCCCCGGTGACGCTGTTCGCGAAGGCCGTGTCGTCGCCGGTCTTCGCACCCGTCACGGGCGAGGTGGTCATGCCGAGGGACGAGGCGACGGCCTCGATGCCGGCGACGGCGCTCACGCGTTCCGCCCGATCTGCAGCGCCGCCTCGTAGGAGGTGCGGGCGCGGTCCACGATCGCCGCGCTCGCCTGGTATCCGCGCTGCGCGAGGATCAGCTGGCTCATCTGGTCTCCCAGGTCGATGTCGGGGTAGCGCACGTAGCCGTCGGCGTCGGCGAGCGGGTGGTCGGGCTGGTGCACGAGCCGGCCCTCGGCGTCGCCCTGGACGGTCCCGGCGACGTAGACCCCGGGGGACTGGTCGCTGGTCTGCGCCAGGATGTAGCGCGCCCGGAACGCCGCGCCGTCGGTCGACGTCGCGGTGTTGATGTTGGCGATGTTGTCGCTGATGGCGTCGAGCCACTTCCGGTGCACGGTCAGTCCCGTGCCGGCGATCCCGATGGCGTCGAAGGTCATGACGTCCTCATCGCGGTGCGCATCGAGGAGAACGATCCGTTCACGGCCTGCGTCGCGAACTGATAGCGGAGCATGGTGTCGATGCTGGAGAGGGTCTCGGTGTCGAGGTTCACGTTGTTGCCGTTCAGCCGTGTCGGCTCGAGCGATGTCCCGACCGTGGCGGACACGTCCCCGTCACCGGCGGCGATCGAGTCGGCGAGCGCGGCCTCGAACTGCACGCGCTTGGCGTGGTAGTCGGGGGTGTTGATGTTGGCGATGTTGTCGGCGATGGCTCGCTGGCGCAGCGAGAGGCCGTTCAGCGCACTGGTCAGTGCGGTGATGGTCACAGAGTCGAACACGAACCGGCTCCCCGTGTGTGGGTGAAGTGGCCGTTCCCTGGCCGAGTCTTGCGAGCCATCCGTGCTCTCGGGGGACTGTCGGCCGTCCGTGCGGTTTCGTTAGGAGGGTTCCTCACCCGTCCACGTCGAGGTAGGCGGGGGCATCGGGAGAGCGGGGTGCCGGCACGCGCCGGACGGCACCGAGGTGCTGCCGCAGCCCCTCGAGCTCCGACCGGGCGCGTTCCATGGCGGCGTGCTGCCGGTCGATCACCGCACGGGCGCGATCGGCCAGGTGCGGGGGGAGCGGGGAGGACGGCGGCGCCCAGGGGATGATGTCGTGCACCTCGACGGCTCCCGCCGGCGCGGCGATGATCCGGTCGGCGTCCGCTTCGAGCCGGTCGAGCAGCGCGGCCCAGTCCTCGTCCGTCATGCGCGGCCCTCCACGACGGCCAGGGCGGCGGCGTGCCAGGCGTCGCGCAGCGGCACGACGAGCTCGCGGCAGGCATGCGTGCGCTCCGGATCGCGGCCGATGTTGGCGCCGATCAGCGTCTGCGAGAGGAAGACGTACAGCGAGCGCAGCCCGGCGCTGCCGCTCCAGTCGTCGGTGAGGGACGACGACAGCTCGGCCACGATCGCCTGCGCGTGCTGGAGCTGGGTGTTGGCCTCGGTCCAGTCGGCCGCCCGCTGCGCCGTCTCGGCGCGTTCGATGTCGAGCAGGAGCCGGTCGTAGAGCATCGTGACCAGGCGCTCCGGCGGGGCGGACAGGATGGCGTCCTCGCGGTACCGCTGCTGGGCACGCAGGGCGGCGTTCATGCTCACGAGTCCGACCCGGAGCGGCTGCTCGGCAGCGCGTTGATCTGGGAGGCGAGGTACGACGACTGCGACTGCATCTGCGACAGCATCACCTCGAGGCGCGCGTACGTGCGCTCCAGCGACGCCTTGCGCTGCGCGAGGCGCACGTCCCAGCGCTCCATCTGCTCGCCGAGGCTCTTGACCTCGCTCTCCTGACCCGTGATCCGCGAGGTGAGCAGCCCGTCGTACTTGTCCGAGTACGAGGTCGCCGTCTGCTCCACGCGTGCCGCGACCGCGGAGAAGAGCGCGCCGACGGCCGCGGGGTCCTTCGCCAGCGCCTCGGAGAACTTCTCCTCGTCGAACGTGAGCTTGCCGTACATGTCGGTCGAGATGCCGATCGTGGAGGGCGAGACGCCGTCCACGGGGTGCTGCACGGCGTCGGCGAGGGCCGTCCGCAGACCGCGGATGGTGCTGTCGCCGGTGAAGACGCCGAGGGTGGTCTTCTCGCCCTGTCCCGCGGCGACCGTCGCCTTCGAGCCGTTGTCGATGCGGGTGAAGATGTCCGTGAGGAGGGCGATGAACTCGCCGGAGGCCTTGGTCCTGGCCTCGCCGTCGACGGCGACGGTGACCGTGACGGGGGTCGTCGAGACGGTGGAGACCGTCACGTCGACGCCCTCGAAGAGATCGGTGAACGTGTTGCCGGACGAGGTGATGACCTGTTCGGCCGCCGTGCCGGCCCAGAGGCGCAGCTGCGCATCCGTGCCTGTGGCGATGACAGCGGCGCCCGGCTCCGTGGACACGTCCGTGGCGGTGCCGGCGGCCACCGCGGCGAGGTCGCCCGCGTAGACGCGGAAGCGTCCTGCCTCTCCGGACTCCTCGGCCCGGAGCTGCAGGCGGTAGACGGGGGTGCCGTCGGCATCCTTGCCGGCGGGGACGGCCGTGGCGAGGACACCGGTGTCGGCGTCGTTGATGGCCTGGGCGATGTCCTGCATCGACGTCGAGTCGGCCTGCACCTGGACGCGCTTCCCCGTGGCGTCCTCGAGCGTCAGGACGGGCGGGTCGGCGGGCCAGCGGCTCGCGGACGCGGAGACCACCGTGTGCGCCTGGGCGAGACGGTCGACGACGATGTCGGTCGACACGGGCGCCGCGCCGGTGCGCAGGGCGACCTTCACCGACTCGGACGACGCGCTGCCGGTGAAGCGGTCGAGACCGCCGGGCGCTGCGGCCTTCTCGGCGGCGGCGGCGAGGTTCTGCACGGCCGTGTTGAGGGTGCGCAGCTGCGTCATGACGACGTTCTTGTCGTCGATCTTGGCCTTGAGCAGCGTGCGGGGGATGGCGTGCACGTCCATGAGGGCCTTGATGACCTCGGTGGTCTTGAGCCCCGACACGAGGCCGTCGAGCGAGAGCGACATGCGGCTTCCCTTCTGTGTGCGGCGGGGCCCGGGCGACGGCCGAAGCCGTCACCCGGACCCCCGGAGTGATTCCGTGCGGCGGCGCGGATCAGCGCAGCAGCTGGAGCACGCCCTGGTTGGCCTGGTTGGCCTGGGCCAGCATGGCCGTTCCCGCCTGCGACAGGATGTTCGCCGACGTGAACTTGACCATCTCGGACGCCATGTCGGTGTCGCGGATACGGCTCTCGGCGGCGGCGAGGTTCTCGGCCGACACGTTGAGGCTGTTGATGGTCGACTCGAAGCGGTTCTGCAGCGCACCGTAGCCGGCACGTGCGGTCGAGACCGCCTGGATCTGCGTGTCGATGCCCGCCAGAGCCGCACCGTACGATGCCGCGTCGGTCATGGTGCCGGCGAGCGTCTCGATGGTGGTGCCGAGGTTGGCGAAGTTGGTCAGGCCGACCGAGATCTGGTCCTCGGCGGCGACCGCGCCCGCACCCACCTGGAACGTCAGCGTCGTGCCGCCCGAGAGCAGCTTGATGCCGTTGAAGTTGGTGCTGTCGGCGATCCGGGTGAGCTCGTCGGCGAGGGCGCCGATCTCAGTCTGGATCGCTTCGCGCGACTTCGCGTTGTTCGAGTCGTTCGCACCCTGAGCGGTCAGGTCGCGCACGCGCTGCAGGATGGAGTGCACCTCGGTCAGGGCGCCTTCCGCGGTCTGGATGACCGAGATGCCGTCCTGGGCGTTGCGAGCCGCGACGTTCAGGCCGTTGACCTGCGAACGCAGGCCCTCGGAGATCGCGAGGCCGGCGGCGTCGTCCGCGGCGCGGTTGATGCGCAGACCGCTCGAGAGCTTCTCGAGCGACTTCGACAGGTCGTTCTGCGTGTTGGACAGGTTGCGGTAGGCGTTGAGCGCGCCCACGTTGGTGTTGATCTGCATACCCATGAGGGTTTCCTCCGTGATGTGTTGTGCAGGAGACCATCCGTGGTCTCCTGCACTCACCTATCGGCGGAGGATGCGGACGCGTTAGGCGGGGGCGGCGGCGCGGAAGACCTCACCGATCCGGACGCCGGCGGCCTCGGCGATGCGGCCGAAGTACGCATCCCGCGCGGCGGGCGAGACGCGGGTGGTGGTCGTGGTCTCTGTGCCGCCCTCGGCGAAGTAGCGGTCCAGGGCGTCGCGGAGCAGGCGCACCGCCTCCGCCCGCTGCTGCGAGACGGCCGAGTGGGTCACGCCCAGCTCCTCGGCGATCTCCTTGACGGGGCGCTCCTCGACGTAGACGGCCACGACGATGCGCCGCATGCGCTCGGGGAGAGCGGTGATGGCGTGCTCGAGCACCTCTCGTCGCTCGCCGACCAGCGCGGACTCCTCGGGGAGAGGGATGTCGGCGACGAGGTCCCGCGTGGCGGGGTCGTCGAGCGGGGCGACGGTGCGCGCGGCGTCGGCGAGGGCCTCCACCACCGCCTCCTTGGGTGAGCCCATGGCGGTGGCGATCTCGGTGGCGGTCGCCGTTCGACCGAGGGCGGCGGTGAGGGTGTCGCGGACGGCGACGGTCTCCTTGATGCGCTTGCGGATGCCGCGGGATGCCCAGTCCATGGCGCGCATCTCGTCGGCGAACGCGCCGAGGATGCGGCGGCGGGCGTACGCGCCGAACGGGACGCCGAGCGCGGGGTCGTAGGCGTCGGCGGCGGTCACGAGGGCGAGCGCGCCGACGGCGGCGAGCTCTTCGCGGGGGATATGGGTAGCCCGAGCATGGGTGTCTGCAGCGAGGTAGCCGACCAGGGGGAGGTTGGCCTCGACGAGGCGGTTGCGCTCAGCGCGCGACGACATGGGGGATGATCCACCTCTCTGGATGCACTCCGGAAGCTCCATGGCGAGGGGTAGATGGTCATATCACAAGGTCCGGGATATGTCCATGGGGAGCACTAACCGCCGCCAGTCCACATAGTAACCTTAGGGGCGCGGTGGCCGATAGAGATTTATGAACCGTTAACAGGCGGGCCGATCGCACCTGCGTGGGGCGGGGGATCGCTGGGGACAAGGGGATCATGGGAGCCAACGAACTATCGATGCAGCTCTGGCGCGAGCGCGAGCTGCTCGAGATGCTGCTTTTCAAGCTCGACGAGCAACAGCTGCTGCTCGCCGCCGGCCGGTCGCACTGGATCCAGTTCGCGGCCAGGGAGATCGATCAGGTGCTCGACCGCCTGCGCGCCGCGAGCCTGGCCAGGGCCGTCGAGGTCGCCGGCGTCGCCGAGGAGTGGGGGGCTCCTCAGGACGCGACGATCGGCCAGCTCATCGAGCACGCCCCGGACGGGGCCTGGGGCGACGTCTTCACCGACCACATGCGCGCGCTCGTGAAGCTGACGGCGGAGGTCGAGCAGATGCGCGACGCCGCCGCGGAGCAGCTCAGCGGAGTACTCCGCGCCACCCAGGAGACCATCGCCGCTCTCGGCCAGGAGAGCGGCGAATACACCACCCGCGGCGACCGCGCCCGCGAGGATGCCGCCCGCATCATCGACACCGAGATGTGACCGAGAGGGATTCATGTCGACTTTCAGTGGACTGACCACCGCCGCCAGCGGCCTCGCCGCCGCGCGGCGGGGCATGGATGTGGTGGGGCAGAACATCGCCAACCAGAAGACCGAGGGGTACACGCGGCAGCGCGTCGAGACCTCCTCCATCGCCGCCGTCGCGCAGACGGGGCGCTTCAGCATGGGCGCGCTCCCCGGACACGGCGTCTCCATCGACGGGGTGTCCCGCCTCGGCGACGCGCTGCTCGACGCCCGGGTCCGCGACACCCTCGGGGCCTCCGGCTACTGGGCCACCCGCGCGCTCGCCGCGACGACCGCCGAGTCGGCGCTCGCGGAACCGACGGACAAGGGCCTCGCGAACCGGCTGACGAACTTCTGGGCGGGGTGGCAGGATCTCGCCAACACCCCCGACTCGGGGGCCGCGGCCGCGAGCATCCTGGAGTCGGCGAAGGAGCTCGCCGCCCACATCTCCGGCGGCTATCGCACCGTCGCCGCGCAGTGGACGGCCGCACGGGGAACGGCCGAGCGCACCGTCAGCCAGGTCAACGCCGCGGCCGACCAGATCGCGGTGCTGAACACCGAGATCCGCGACGCTCTGGCCTCGGGCCGCTCGGCCAACGAGCTCACCGACCGCCGCAATCTGCTCGCCGAGGACGTGGCCCGGCTCGCCGGCGGCACCGCCACCGTGGAGGCGGACGGCACGCTCACGGTCCGCCTCGGCGGCAACGCCCTGGTCTCCGGAGGCGACGCGCGTCACCTCGCCCTGACCGGCGCGGCGACGATCGACGGCGCACCCCGCGTCGGCGTGGTCTGGGAGTCGGTCCCGGATCTTCCCCTCGTGGTCGACGGCGGAGAGCTCGGCGGCTCGCTCGCGGTGCTCGCCCCGGCCGCCGACGGCGGGATGCTGGCACAGCTCGCCGCCACCTACGACCGGGTGGCCACGGCGCTGGCGGAGTCGCTCAACGCGCAGCACCGCGCCGGTGTCACGGCGTCCGGACAGCCCGGGGGCGACTTCTTCACGCTGCCGGCGACCGGCTCCGCCGCGCTCGGGCTGCAGGTGGCCGTCACCTCGGCGGCCGACCTGGCCCTCGCCGCGCCCGGAGCGGGCTCCAAGGACGCGACCAACGCCGACCTCATCTCCCAGATCGGGCAGCGCGCGACCTCTCCGGATGCGCTGTGGACCGACCAGGTGACCCGCTTCGGCGTGTCCACCGCGGCCGATGTGCAGCGTGCGAAGGCGTCGGATGCGGCGGCGGTCGGCGCCGTCGGCGCCCAGCAGTCGGTCGCGGCCGTGGACGGCGACGAGGAGACGATCAGCCTCCTCACGTACCAGACCGCCTATCAGGCGGCGGCCCGCGTGCTCACCGCCGTCGACGAGGCCCTCGACGTCCTCATCAACCGCACGGGCGTCGTCGGACGCTGACCGGAGGAGCCCCATGATCTCTCGCGTGACCCAGACCACGATGACGCAGACGGCGATGCGCCAGCTGCAGTCCAACCTCTCCGAGCTCGCCCGTCTGCAGGAGCAGGCCACGTCGCAGAAGGCGTTCGCCGCGCCCTCGGACGATCCGGCCGCGGCCGCTGCCGCCCTCGCCCTGCACGCCGAGCAGCGCCGCACCGAGCAGTATGCGCGCAACATCGACGACGGCCTGGCGTGGGTGACCGCGGCCGACACGGCGATCACCTCCAGCACCTCGCTGCTCTCGCGGGTGCGGGACCTCACCGCGCAGGGAGCGAACGACGGGGCGCTGGACGCCGCGGCGAAGGAGGCCCTCGCGGTGGAGCTGGAGGGCATCCGCGATGAGCTGCTCTCGCAGGCGAACACCCGGCTGCTCGGGCGGTCCGTGTTCGCGGGTACCTCGGACACGGCGGCCTTCGCCGCCGACTACTCATACAGCGGCGTCGCCGGCTCCGAGGTCACGCGACGTGTGTCCGATGCGGCGGCCGTCCGCGTCGACACCGACGGGGCGGCGGTGTTCGGCACGGGCGACGACTCGGTGTTCGCCCTCGTCGACCGCATCGTCGCCGACCTCCGCTCCGGCACCAACGTCGGACCACGGCTCGCGGAGATCGACGACCGCCGCACGGCGATGCTGGGCGTGCAGGGCGCGGTCGGCACCAGGCAGGCTCAGATCGAACGCGCCAAGGAGGCGGCAGTGCAGAATTCCGTGTCCCTCGAGTCCCGCCGCGCCGCGGTCGAGGACGTCGACTCGGTCGAGGTGCTCATCCGCCTGCAGGCGCAGGAGCTCGTGTACCGCTCGGCGCTCGCGGTGAACGCGCGCGTGCTGCAGCCGTCGCTGATGGACTTCCTGCGATGACCGCCGCGCTCACCTTCACGGCCCCGCCGCCCGGACTGGCACCCCATGTGGACTTCGCCCTCGCACCGGTCGAGGGCGCCGACGGGCTCTTCGCGATGCGGGCGGTCGAGGACGAGGCCCTGCGGCTCTACCTGGTCGACCCGAACACCGTCCTCACGGAGTACGCGCCGACCCTCACGGACGCGCAGGTCGCCGACCTCGCTCTCTCCTCGGCGGACGACGCCTTCGTGCTCGTGGTCGCCCACCCCGCCGCCGAGGGCGTCAGCGTCAACCTGCTGGCACCGGTCGTCGTGAACCGGGCGACGGGAGCGGCGGCGCAGGTCATCCTCGAAGGCCAGGACTACCCCGTGCGGGCGCCGCTGGGCTGACCCGTGCGGGGTCGGATCGCCGGCCGTGACGGGCGGGGTGACGACTACCCTGGAGAGGTGATCCTCGCCGTCGACACCTCCCTTGGCACCGCCGTCGCCCTCATCGACCCGGACGGGACGCGTCGTGCCGAGGCCGGTACCGCCGACCCGCTGGGCCACGCCGAGGTGATCGGCGACCTGGTGCGCGACGTGCTCCGCGAGGGCGGGTCCGACGGCATCACGCACGTCGTGGCGGGAATGGGCCCCGGCCCGTTCACCGGGCTGCGCATCGGCATCGCGACCGCGCGGGCGTTCGCCCTCGGCCGCGGCGTCCCCGTCGTCCCGGTCCCCAGCCACACGGCGGCCGCGCTCACGATCCAGGCCACCGTGACCGGACCGTTCGCCGTCGTCACCGACGCCCGCCGCCGCGAGGTCGCCGTCACCGTGTTCGACGGGCAGGACGAGGACGGGATCCCGCGCACGATCGCCGACACCGTGCTCGTGCGCGCCGCCGACGCCGACGAGCATCTCGCGGGCCTCCGCCGGGTGGACGTGACGACGCTGTCCGCGGTCGACCTCGCCCGGGTGGGGGCGCGGGCGCTCGCCGCCGGCCGGGTCCTCGCCGGCGAGGAGCCGCTCTACCTGCGGCATCCGGACGTCACCCTGCCCGGTGCCCCGAAGAAGGTGGGCGCATGACACTCCGGGACGCGCGGCCGGACGACCTCGACGCGATCATGGCCATCGAGGAGCGCTCGTTCCCGACCGACGCGTGGAGCCGGGAGACCATGGCGAGCGAGCTGGCGAGCCCGCACGGCCGCTACCTCGTCGACGAGCAGGGCGGGGCGATCGTCGGCTACGGCGGGGTCCGAGCCCTGCAGGGCGGCGCGGACGCCGACATCCAGACCATCGCCCTCCTCGCCGAGGTCCGGGGGCAGGGACGCGGGCGCGCGCTGCTGCGTGCCCTGCTGCGGACGGCTGCCGCCCGGGGCGCGCACGAGGTGTTCCTCGAGGTGCGCGCCGACAACCCGGCGGCCGAGGGGCTGTATCGCACGGAGGGCTTCGAGGAGATCGGCAGGCGCCCCCGTTACTATCAGCCGGACGACGTCGACGCGATCGTGATGCGTCTGGACCTGCGCCGCCACCCGGCGCCCGCCGATACGCCGGAGGAGGCGACCGCATGAGTGAGCCCCTG
This sequence comes from Microbacterium sp. LEMMJ01, assembly GCF_002114135.1. NCBI lineage: Bacteria > Bacillati > Actinomycetota > Actinomycetes > Micrococcales > Microbacteriaceae > Microbacterium > Microbacterium sp. LEMMJ01. The sequence continues at coordinate 16,210 of NZ_NCTV01000026.1, read as the reverse complement.
GTGCTCGGCATCGAGACGAGCTGCGACGAGACCGGCATCGGCATCGTGCGGGGGCGCACGCTGCTGTCCAACACGATCGCCTCCAGCATGGACGAGCACGCCCGGTACGGCGGCGTCGTGCCGGAGGTCGCCGCCCGCGCGCACCTCGAGGCGCTGCAGCCGGCCATCGACGCCGCCCTGGCCGAGGCCGACGTCCGTCTCGCCGACCTCGATGCGGTGGCGGTGACGAGCGGCCCCGGCCTCGCCGGAGCGCTCATGGTCGGCGTGGGAGCGGCGAAGGGACTCGCCGTCGCCCTCGACAAGCCGCTGTATGCGGTCAACCACCTCGTGGGTCACATCGCGGCCGACATCCTCACCCCGGATGCGGCGCCGCTGGAGTACCCGACGATCGCGCTGCTGGTCTCCGGCGGCCACACCTCCCTGCTCCACGTGCGCGACCTCACGACCGATGTCGAGCTGCTCGGCGAGACCGTGGACGACGCCGCGGGCGAGGCGTTCGACAAGGTCGCCCGGCTGCTGTCCCTGCCGTATCCCGGCGGCCCCGAGATCGACCGGGCCGCGGTCGGCGGAGACCCGGACGCGATCCGCTTCCCGCGCGGGCTCTCGCGTGCCTCGGACCTCGCGAAGCATCGCTACGACTTCTCGTTCTCCGGGCTGAAGACCGCTGTCGCCCGCTGGGTCGAGCGCTTCGAGGCGGAGAACGCCGCCGCGGGCGCCGACGCGCGCGAGCTGCCGATCGCCGACGTCGCCGCGAGCTTCCGGGAGGCCGTCGTCGACGTCCTCGTCACCAAGGCGCTCAACGCCTGCGCCGACCTCGGGGTGCCGCGCCTGCTGCTCGGGGGCGGCGTGATCGCGAATCGCCGGCTCCGCGAGGTCGCGCTGTCGAGGGCCGCCGAGGCCGGGGTCACCGTGCGCATCCCGCCGCTGTCCCTCTGCACGGACAACGGCGCCATGATCGCCGCGCTCGCCGCCGAGCTCATCGCATCGGGGCGTCCCGCCTCGACCCTCGGCTTCGGCGCGGACTCGACGCTGCCGGTCACGGAGATCCAGGTCGCGGAGGCGGTGCCGGCGTGACCGGGCTCGCGCAGGAACCGGAACCGGACGGGGTCGCCCCCCGCGCGCGGGTCGAGCGCGCGAGCGGGCAGGTCGAGCGCCCGGCCGGGACCGCGCGCCTTCCCGGAGCTCCGCGGGAGGGCTACACGAAGCTCCCCACGGGCCCGGTGGGCATCGAGCCCGTGGTCGTGAGCGGGCCCGACCTCGACCACGGGGAGGAGGACGCCTGGGAGCCGGCGTCCGAGCCCGTGCCCGTGGACGACACGCGGCTGGCGCCGTGGGCGCTGCTTGCGGCGATCGTCGCGCTCGGCGCATCGTTCTTCGTGGGCTGGGGGATCCCGGTCGCGGTCGTCGCCGTGATCGCCGCCATCATGTCGCTGCGCCGCCCCGTCGAGAACCGCGCGATCGCGCGCTGGGCGCTCGTGCTGGGGCTGTGCGCGACCGTGTACAGCCTCGGCTGGCTGGTCTGGGCGGGGATGCAGTTCGAGAGACTCGGCTAGGCGGGATGGCCATGACGGACGACGATGATGTCGCGGAGCGCAGGGCCCTGCAGCGCAAGGCCTTCGGCCCGGGCGGAGGCCTCACGGACGCGGAGGCCGCGCGCCTGCGAGAGCTCGACGATGCCCGGCGACGTCCGTCTCCGGGACCGAGCACGTCGGATCCGATGGCCGGCTCTGTGCCGGACACCAGGCAGCCCGGTCCTCCGCGGTCCCGGGACTCCCTCGCCACCGTCCCGGACGACGGCGAGACTCCGACAGGAGACGACGCTCCCGTGGTGCCGGACGACGAGAGGGTGGACGACGCCACCCGGACCGACCGCCCCGCCGTGACCGAGGCGCGGCACCGTTCGCGCGGGATGCTCGCGCTCGCCGCGGTCGTCATGGTCCTCCTGGGGCTCGGCATCGGGTGGCTCGCCTTCGGCCGGACCGGCGGTGCCGCGGTCGCGCTCAGCGCCGAGCAGCAGGGGTGGCAGTCCGAACTCATCGCATCCGGGAAGTACGACCCCGGATCGGTGCGCGCCGTCGCGACGGAGGAGGGCGCGGTCGTCTGGATGGCGACACAGAACGGCGGGGCGAGCGTCTGCCTGGTCCTCGGATCGGCGGAGAGCACGACGCCGAGCTGCAACCAGCGGGAAGCCGTCCAGAAGGAAGGGCTGTGGGGCGAGGTGACGACGCAGCGGGACGACGAGTACACCCGACAGGTCATGGCGCAGTTGCTCCTCACGCCCGACGGCGAACCGGCGGTGGCCGTCGGCGTCTCGGAGTTCGGCTCCGGTGAGGGCAGCGGCATCACCTATGCGAACGAGGAAGAGACCCGCACGGCCGCGCGTCTGGTCGAGGACGGGTTCGACCCCCACTCGATCTGGGTCGTGGGGTACGACCGCGACGTCCCGATCTGGACGGCCTCCGAGGCCGAGACGGGGCGGCAGTGCCTCGTCTACGACGGGGCGACACCGGACGCGCCGAAAGCCTGCGAGACGACGGAGACGCTGCAGGAGCACGACGGTCGGCTGACGTTGCAGCTGACCGACGCGGAGACCGGCGGCCTGACGACCTACGAGCTGCCGGGCGGTGGCTCCCCGTCCTTCGTGATCATCCGAGAAGGGAGCGACGTCGGTGCGGGAGGAGACTGACCGACCCCGGTCCGGAGACGACGACGCGGAGCGCCGGGCGCTGGAGCGTGCGGCATACGGCCGTGACGGCGGGCTCGACGCTGCCGCAGCCCTCCGGCTGGAGGAGCTCCAGGCGGAGCGCCGCCGCACGGCCCTGTCCGCGTCCGAGGAGCCGGCGACGTCCGCACCCCCGGACCCCGGCGGTGCGAAGGAGGTCGCGGACGCTCTCCCGGAGCCGGAGAAAGGGCCGGTCGCGGAACACGCCGCGCCGGAGGACACGGAGGACGTCTCCGCGTCCGAGGCGCCGGCCGCGAACCGCCGCGGTCTCGTGCCGGTGCTCGTGGCGTCGGCGGCTCTCCTCGCGATCGGCGTGGGGGCCGGGTGGGCGCTGTTCGCCCCGCGACCGGACGCGTTCCCCCTGACGGAGGCGCAGGAGGATCGGCGGATCGAACTCGCCGGGGAGGACTACGATCCCGGCTCCGTCCGCCCGGTGGGGGAGGCGGAGGGGGCGCTCGCCTGGTTCGCCACACAGGACGACGGGGCCACCCGGTGCCTGATCCTCGACGTGGGCGCCGACTCCCAGTCGACCTGCCTGGCCGGGGAGGAGGTGGGGACGGGCCTGTACGCCTCGCTCCCCGTGCCGGTCTCCTCCGCGGACGACGAGGAGAGCTCCTTCTCCTTCGACAGCGTGACGGCGGTCATGCTCTTCTCCACCACGGACGAGCCGATGGTGAGCATCCAGCGCTGGGGAGGCAGCTCCACGCTCGTCGCCCAGTTCGGCGAGGCGGAGCGCGCGAGGGCGGAAGAGCTCGTCGGCGACGGCTATGACCTCAACCTCTCCGTCCTCGGGTCGTTCCGCGAGCAGCCGGTCTGGCTCGGCGACCGCAGCACGGAGAGCGGGCCCTCCCAGCGCTGCCTGATCGTCGACGCCGACGGCTCGCGCCAGTGCGCCACGATCGACGAAGCCGTCCAGTCCGGGCTCCGCGTGCAGTTGCTCGACGTCGACCAGGAGACCGGGGAGCTGCTGTCGGCATCCGTCATCGAGGTGGACTTCACGCGCTGGCAGACGCCCTATCTCACCGTGACCTCGGGCCCCGCCGTCGTCGACGCGGCGACGGGCGAGTCCTACCTCGTGACCACCGGCCCGCCCGGGGATCCGATCCGCGTCGACATCCCGGGCCGCGACCCGGAGGGCTGACACGCTCTCAGTCCGCGGCGGGCACCCGGTCGGCGAGGATCGCGCGGCGCTGATCGCCGAACCGGGCGAGGATCAGGGTCGCCTCGGCGTCGCCGCGCAGGGTCAGCCTGCGCCGGAAGGCCGCCGGATCGACGTCCACCCCGCGCTTCTTGATCTCGATGCGGCCGATGCCGTGGGTCTTCAGGGCCGCGTTGATCGTCTTCGGCGTGATCGGCAGCGTCTCCCGGACGCGGAAGGACTGCACGAACGGGCTCGTCAGGGCGGCGTCCGAGGTCAGGTACGCGATGCGCGGATCGAGCATCCCCGCGTCGAGGCTGCGGGCGACGTCGCCGATGAGCCGGGCCCGGATGACGGCCCCGTCCGGCTCGTGGAGGAAGGCCCCGAGCGCACGGACCGGCGCGTCCTCGGCATCCGCGGATCCGGTGAGCTCGTGCGAGCGCTCGCCGCGGATGACGAGAGCGGAGCGCCGCACCCCTTCCCTCGCGAGCTCGCGCGACCACACCACGAGCTCGACCACGCTCCCGTCGGCGCTGACCCACTGCGTCTCCGCGTCCGTGGGCAGGGCGTCGCGGTCGTGGGCGGGGCCGAGCTTGATCCCGGTGGGGCGCTGCGCGGTGACGGCGAACGCCCAGTCGAGCGACGGCGAGTAGTCGTCGGCGGAGACGCGCCGGGTCTCGCTGTGCCCGGAGGTGCGGCGGGCGGGGTCCATCCAGATCGCCTGGCCGGGGACCGGTTCTCCGAGCGCCTCCTCCGCGGTCGCGTGACGCACTGTGGCGTCCTCCCCGAACGGGGCGAGGTTGTAGGCGGCGAGGGCCGCGGTCACCTCGTCGGCGTCCACGGCGTGCACCACCAGTCCGGCGCCGGCGAACGCGAGGGCGTCGCCGCCGATCCCGCAGCCGAGGTCGGCGACGCTCGTGAGGCCGGCCCGGCGGATCCGCTGGGCGTGGCGGGCGGCCACCCCGAGGCGGGTGGCCTGCTCGAGGCCGGCGCGGGTGAAGAGCATGCGGGCGGCGAAGGGACCGAACTTCGCCGTGGCCTTGGCGCGCAGGTGCGCCTGGCCGACGACGGCGGAGACGAGGTCGGGGGAGTGGCCGGCGGCGCGCAGCCGGGAGACGGCTGCGGCCGCCTCGGCGGTGGAGGTGACCGGTCCGAGCGCATCGAGCAGCTCGAGGCCGGCGGGGGTCAGCAGGGCGCGCAGCTCGGACATCTCCACCCTCCCACCCTAGGACCCGGTGGCCGCCGGACCGGGGTTGGCACTCGCATTGCATGAGTGCCAGCCGACCGCCTACACTGGCATTAGCACTCTCGGGTTGAGAGTGCGAACGAGTCTTTCGTGTCAGCGTCAAGAAAGAAGAGGTAGACCGTGTCGGTTTCCATCAAGCCGCTCGAGGACCGCATCGTCATCAAGCAGGTCGAGGCCGAGCAGACCACCGCGAGTGGCCTGGTCATCCCCGACACCGCCAAGGAGAAGCCCCAGGAGGGCGAGGTCGTGGCGGTCGGCCCCGGCCGTATCGACGACAACGGCAACCGCGTTCCGCTCGACGTCGCCGTCGGCGACCGCGTGCTCTACAGCAAGTACGGCGGCACCGAGGTGAAGTTCGGCGCGGACGAGTTCCTCGTCCTGTCGGCTCGCGACGTCCTGGCGGTCGTCGTCCGCTGATCGCACACCCGGTTCCCTCCGCGCGCCGGACGGGAACCCGGTCCGCAGAGGGCCCGGATGCTTCGGCATCCGGGCCCTCTTCTGCGTCCCGAACGGCGCGTCGCCCGGCGGCGCAGGCATAGGGTTGTGCGGTGACCGTTGAGACGACCCGCGCCACCCGGACGGCGGGCGTCGCCTACGCCGGGAGCGCCTACCTGCTGTGGGGCGTCCTGCCGCTCTACTTCCTCCTGCTGCAGCCCACCGGTCCGTGGGAGGTCGTCGCCTGGCGGGTGCTGCTCTCCTTCGTCTTCTGTCTCCTGCTGCTCACGGTCACGAGGGGATGGGCCGCCTTCCTCGCGATCGTCCGGAGTCCGCGGCTGCTGGGGTGGACGGCCCTGGCCGGCCTCCTCATCTACGTCAACTGGCAGGTCTTCGTCCTCGGCACGCTGAGCGGGAACGTGGTGGAGACGGCGCTCGGCTACTTCATCAACCCGATCACGACGGTGCTGCTCGGCGTCTTCGTGCTCAAGGAGCGCATCCGCCGGCTGCAGTGGGTGGCCGTCGGGATCGCGGCCATCGCGGTCGTGGTCATCGTCGTCGCGTACGGCCACGTCCCCTGGATCGCCTTGACGCTCACGGCCTCCTTCGGCCTGTACGGGCTCATCAAGAAGAAGATCGGCCCCGCCGTCGACGCGGTCAGCGGGCTGACGCTCGAGTCGTTCTGGCTGATCCCCATCGCGGTGGTGCAGCTCGTGATCGTGGCGACGACGCCGGCCGGCCTGACCATGGGGACCGCGGGCTGGCCGCATGCCGTGCTGCTCGCGTTCGCGGGAGTGGCGACGGCCGTCCCTCTGCTGCTGTTCGCGGCCGGCACACGTCGCGTCGATCTCGCCGTCATCGGCATGCTGCAGTTCCTCACCCCGATCCTCCAGTTCGTGATCGGGGTCGTCGTGCTGCACGAGCCGATGCCGCCGGAGCGCTGGATCGGGTTCGTCCTGGTGTGGATCGCGATCGCGGTCTTCGTCGTCGATCTGCTCCTCGCCGCACGGCGCGGCCGTCGGGACACCCCCGCCGCGGGGCTCTGATCCCGCCCGCCCACCGGCGGAAACAGCGGTCCTGGATCGTTAACGCACCGAGATACTTGCCCCTCCTGCGCGCGGGGCGCACGCCCTAGTGTTAGAGCACCCGACTGTGGTCACCATCCACGTTCGTTTACGCAAGGGAGCATCATGAACGCACTGAAGGGCTCGCGCAGCGCGAGGATCTTCGCCGGGATCGCGCTGGTCAGCGCCTCCGCCCTCATCATCGCGGGCTGCAGCAGCACGCCGAACGCGGAGCCGTCGGACGGGGGTGGCGACAAGCCCGCCGCCGACCTGACGCTCAAGCTCGGTTCGCTGCTGCCCGCCACCGGTACGCTCGCGTTCCTGGGCGCGCCGATGGAGGCCGGCGTCCAGCTCGCCGTGGACCAGATCAACGAGGCCGACGCCGGAATCACGATCGACCTCAGCACGGCCGACGAGGGCGACCTCGACAACAAGGCCTACGAGACCTCCATCACCAACCTGCGCAACGACGGCATCACCGCCATGATCGGCGCGGCGTCCTCGAGCGTCACCAAGCTCATCCTCGACGGCAACGCGGGTGCCGACATTCTGACGGTGTCCCCGTCCAACACCTCGCCGGACTTCACGGGCATCAACCCGCTGTACTTCCGCACCGCGCCGAGCGACAACCTGCAGGGCGAGGTGCTCGGCAACGAGATCGCCGAGGACGGTCACAAGACGCTGGGCATCATCTACCAGAACGACCCGTACGGCACGGGGCTGTTCGAGGCGATCAAGGCCACCTTCGAGAGCACCGGCGGCGAGGTCGTCGCCGACGCCTCGTACAACCAGGGCGACGGACAGTTCAACGCCCAGGTCTCGGAGATCGCCGCGGCCAAGCCGGATGCGGTCGCCGTCGTCTCCTACGACCAGTTCGCCACGATCGCGCCGCTGCTCGGCAACGCCGGGGTCGACACGGGGTCGCTGTACCTCGTCGACGGCAACCTCAAGGACTGGGGTGCGGACGTGTCGGTCAGCCTCGAGGGCTCGAAGGGCACCCGCGCCGGCGCCGAGCTTCCGCAGGACTTCCTCGACCAGCTGAACGCGGTCTGGACGGCCGAGGGCAACGACCCGATCGACGCCGTGACGTACTCGGCCGAGGCGTACGACGCCGTGGTGCTGATCGCTCTGGCCGCGCTGAAGGCCGGCTCGGTCGAAGGCCCGGACATCGCCGCGGAGATGATCACCGTCTCCGGTGGTGACGGCGACGGCGAGAAGTGCGACAACTACGCCGACTGCGCCGCGATCATCAACGACGGCGGCACGCCGGACTACGACGGCCTCTCCGGTGAGATCACGTTCGACGAGAACAACGACCCGAAGGGCGCTGCCATCGGCGTCTACGAGTTCGACTCCGAGAACGTCACCTCGCGCATCAAGTAACGCAGCGACGACGAAGGCCCCGGATGCTTCGGCATCCGGGGCCTTCGTCGTTCCGGGGCCGCGTCTCAGGCCGCGTCGGTCCCGAGGGTGCCGAGGTAGAGGCCGATGACCTTCGGGTCGTTCAGCAGCTCCCGGCCGGTGCCCTCGTAGGCGTCCTTGCCCTGGTCGAGCACATAGCCGCGGTCGCAGATCTGCAGGCACCGGCGGGCGTTCTGCTCGACCATGATCGTCGTGACGCCCGCCTTGTTGATGTCGGAGACGCGGATGAAGGCGTCGTCCTGTCGCACGGGGGAGAGACCGGCGGACGGCTCGTCCAGCAACAGCACCGAGGGGTCCATCATGAGCGCGCGCGACATGGCCACCATCTGCCGCTCACCGCCGGAGAGCGAGCCGGCCCGCTGCTTCAGGCGCTTGCCGATCTCGGCGAAGATGCTGCTGACGAACTCGAGTCGCTCCGCGAAGATCTTCGGGTTCTGGTAGAGGCCCATCTCCAGGTTCTCCTGGATGGTGAGCGACGGGAACACGTTGTTCGTCTGCGGCACGAAGGCCACACCGCGGCGCACGAGCTTGTCGGCCTTGAGACCGACGATGCTCTCACCCTTGACCGTGATGTCGCCCTCGCGGACGTTCACCATGCCGAAGATCGCCTTGAGGAGCGTCGACTTCCCGGCGCCGTTCGGGCCGATGATGCCGATGAGCTCACCCTGGCGGGCGACGAGGTTGGCGCCGTTGAGGATGTTGACTCCCGGCAGGTAGCCGGCGTGCACGTCCTTCAGCTCGACGACCACGTCGTCGGCCCGGGCGGCGCCCTCGGCGGGGGTTGCGGTGCTCATGCCTTGCCCTCCTCGGCGGCGTCCTCGGCCTCGACCTCGGCCTCGACCTCGGTCTCGATCTGCTCGCGGATGCGCTCCGCGTCGGCGTCGGAGATCACCGGGAGACGGCCGGTGACGGCGCCGAGGTCCACGTCCTGGTGGGCGCCGAGGTAGGCGTCCACCACCGCGGGGTCCTCCATGACGGTCTCCGGCGGCCCCTCGGCCACCACGCGCCCCTCGGCCATCACGACCACCCAGTCGGCGATGTGACGGACCATGTGCATGTCGTGCTCCACGAAGAGCACGGTCATCCCGAGGTCCTTGAGGTCGAGGATGTGATCGAGGAGCGACTGCGTGAGGGCGGGGTTCACCCCGGCCATCGGCTCGTCGAGCATCACCAGGCTCGGGTCGCTCATGAGGGCCCTGGCCATCTCCAGCAGCTTGCGCTGCCCGCCGGAGAGCGACGCCGCGAAGTCCTGCTCCTTGGCGTCGAGCTTGAAGCGCACGAGGAGCTCGTGGGCGCGCTGCTCGATCTCCTGCTCCTGCTTCCGCCAGAGGAAGGGGAACAGGCCTGCCCAGAAGCCCTCGCCGCGCTGGTCCTTCGCGCCGAGCTTCATGTTCTCCAGCACGGTCAGCAGCGACAGCGACTTGGTGAGCTGGAAGGTGCGCACCTGTCCCATCCGGGCGACCTTGAACGACGGGATGCCGGACAGGTTCTTGCCGTCGTAGGACCACGTGCCGCTGTTGGGCTTGTCGAAGCCGCACAGGAGATTGAACAGCGTGGTCTTGCCGGCGCCGTTGGGGCCGATGAGCGCCGTGATGGCGCCGCGCGGGATCTCGAGGTGGTCGACGTCGACCGCCGTGAGGCCGCCGAAGCGCCGCTGCACGGCGTCCACGACGAGGATCGGGTCCACCTTCTTGACTCCGGGGGCGGCGGGACCCGCGGCGAGGCCGGTGGTCTTGGCGCGGGGAGCGCTCTTCGCGGGCGTGACGGCCGCGTCGTTCTCACTTGACAAAGGTCATCTCCCTCTTGTTCCCCAGGATGCCCTGCGGGCGGAACACGACGATGAGCATCAGCACGATGCCGATGAGGATGTAGCGCACCACGTCGGCCTGAGCGCTCGTCATGGGCAGGTAGCCGGCCGTGGCCATCGCGGGGAGGAGCGCGCCGAGGAAGGCGAACACCACCCAGAACAGGACGGCGCCGAGCGTCGGGCCGAACACCGTGGCCGCGCCGCCGAGGAGCAGGATCGTCCACAGGAAGAACGTCAGCGACGTCGAGTAGCTGCCGGGGATGACCGCCGACGGCAGGACGAAGACGATGCCGCCGAGCGCACCGATCACACCGCCCACCACGAGCGCCTGCATCTTGTAGGCGAAGACGTTCTTGCCGAGCGAGCGCACGGCGTCCTCGTCCTCGCGGATGCCCTTGAGCACCCGGCCCCACGGGCTGCGCATGAGCGCCCAGACCACGAGGATCGTCAGAGCGAGCGTGAGCAGACCGAACACCCGCACCCAGAGGTCGTTGGCGTTGTACGTCCACGGGCCGAAGCCATAGGTCCCCGGGGGGAAGGGGTTGGCGTCGCGGAAGCTCTGGTGGTACCCGGACAGACCGCCCGCGGAGTTCGTCCAGTCCTTGAAGAGCTCGGTGACGAACATCAGGCGGACGACCTCGGCGGCCGCGATGGTCGCGATGGCGAGGTAGTCGGCGCGCAGCCGCAGGGTCGGGATGCCCAGCAGCAGGGCGAAGAGCGCGCCGCCGGTGATGCCGACGAGTACGCCCAGCCACCACGGGAATCCAAAGGTGAGGATCGAGATCGCGTAGCCGTAGCCGCCGATCGCCATGAACGCCGCCATGCCGAAGTTGAGCAGACCCGTGTACCCGAAGTGCACCGCGAGGCCGGTGGCCGCGAGCGCGTAGGCGATCGTTGTCGGGCTGAACAGGTAGGAGGCGGTGTTGCCGAAGATGCTTCCGAAGTCCATGCGTCAGCCCAACCTTTCCTTGCGTCCGAGGATGCCCTGCGGTCGCACGAGCAGGATGATGATCAGCGCGACGAGGGCGCTGGCGTACTTGAGGTCGGTCGGCACTCCGAGGAGCGTGGAGACCTCGACGGCGAGGCCGACGATGATCGAGCCGATCAGCGCGCCGATCGCGGAGCCGAGACCGCCGAGCGTGATGGCGCAGAACATCAGCAGCAGCATCTGCATGCCCATGTCCCACTTCACGCCGGGGCGGAAGTATGCCCAGAGGATGCCGGAGATCGCGGCCAGGGTGCCGGCGAGGATCCAGACGACGCGGATGACCTTGTCCACGTCGATGCCGGAGGCGGCGGCGAGCTGCGGGTTGTCCGAGATCGCCCTCGTCGCCTTCCCGGTGCGGGTGCGGGTGAGGAAGAACGCGACGCCGAGGATCACGATGATGCTCGTGGCCATGCCGATCATGTCGATGTACGACAGGGAGATCGGACCGAGGCGGATCGGCTCCGGACTCGCGCCGGGCAGCTGGTAGGTGTTGCCGCCGATGATGTACTGCAGGCCGTAGCGCAGGGCCAGCGAGAGGCCGATGCTGACGATCATGAGCTGGACGACGCCCAGACCGCGGCGGCGCAGCGGCTTCCAGATGCCGGCGTCCAGCGCCCAGCCGAGCGCCGCGCCGCCGATGACCGCGGCGATGATGCCGGCCCACAGCGGGAGCTGCCAGAAGGAGGTGACGACGAGGGTGATCACCGCACCCCACGTCACCATCTCGCCGTGCGCGAAGTTCGACAGCCGGGTCGTGCCGTAGATGAGCGCGGCGCCCATCGAGGCGAGCCCCAGCAGGAGTCCGAAGTTCAGACCGCCCACCAGGCGCGACAGGAGCTGATCGAGGAAGGAGACGGTCACCCGCTCGCCTTCGCCGAGGAAGAGGTTGACGATCTTCGTCCCGGTGAGACCGAACTCCAGCTCGAACGAGGCGGTGGTGCCGGCGACGGGCTGGATGCCCTCGGGAAGCTGCGTCGCGTCGACGATCACGCCGTCCGGAAGCGTGGACTCGTCCACCGTGAGGGTGTACGTCTCCTTCTCCGGCACGTAGAGGCGCCACTTGCCCTCGGCGTCCGTCTCGGTCTCGGCGTCGAAGCCGTTGCCCTCGATCGTCATGACGACGCCTTCGACGGGCTCGTCGCCGTTGGTGACGACACCGGCGAAGTAGAAGTCGGTGACCTCCTGTCCGTCGTCCGTGGTCTCGGCGGAGGCCGCTGAGGGAGGGAGCAGGAGCGATGCCGCGAGCGCCATCAGGATTCCGAAGAAGGCGAAGGCCCAAGGGCGCTTTCGCGGTCCGGCGAGTGCTGTGGGTCCCACGCAACCTCCACTGTGAGTGCTGTCTCCGCGGGCTCGGGTCGAACCGCGGGGATGGACGACGCACTTGAGCGTAATGGGCGATCGGCGAATCACCTATCGTCCCGGCCAACGGTCCGGTAACGACAGGGCCCTGGGAATGTTCTCGGGCGTGTCTCGCTTAGAATCTCCATACGGGTCACGCCCGCGCACCGGCCGACGTCGACCCCCCATTCGCACCCGGATCCGCGCCACTCGCGCAGGAGGAGATTCCATGGACCAGCACGATCCCTTCGGCTTCGTCGGACTGACCTACGATGACGTGCTGCTGCTCCCCGGGCACACCGACGTCATCCCCAGTGAGGCCGACACGTCGTCCCGGATCACCCGACGGATCTCCGTCGCGACGCCGCTGCTCTCCAGCGCGATGGACACGGTGACCGAATCCCGCATGGCGATCGCCATGGCCCGGGAGGGCGGCATCGGCATCCTGCACCGCAACCTCTCGATCGCCGACCAGGCCGCGCACGTCGACCGCGTGAAGCGCAGCGAGTCCGGCATGATCACCGACCCGATCACCACGACGCAGGACGCGACGGTGGAGGAGGTCGACGCGCTGTGCGCCAAGTACCGGATCTCCGGCCTCCCGGTCGTGGACGACGAGGGTCGCCTGGTGGGCATCATCACGAACCGCGACATGCGCTTCGTCTCCGGCTTCGAGCGTCAGAGCACGTTCGTCAAGGACGTCATGACGAGGGAGAACCTCGTCACCGCCCCCGTCGGCGTCGCCGCGGGCGAGGTCATCGCGCTGTTCGCGAAGCACCGCGTCGAGAAGCTGCCCCTCATCGACGAGGACGGCAAGCTCGCCGGCCTCATCACCATCAAGGACTTCGACAAGAGCGAGAAGTACCCGCTCGCCACCAAGGACGACCAGGGCCGCCTGCGGGTGGGCGCGGCGATCGGCTTCTTCGGCGACGCGTGGGAGCGCGCCGAGGCCCTCCGCGACGCCGGGGTGGACGTGCTCGTCGTGGACACCGCCAACGGGCAGTCGCAGGGAGTGATCGACCTCGTCAAGCGCCTCAAGGCCGACGAGTCGTTCGCCCACATCGACGTGATCGGCGGCAACGTCGCCACCCGCGAGGGCGCGCAGGCGCTCGTGGACGCGGGCGTCGACGCGGTCAAGGTGGGCGTGGGCCCCGGCTCGATCTGCACCACCCGCGTGGTCGCCGGTGTCGGCGTGCCGCAGGTCACCGCCGTCTACGAGGCCTCGCTCGCGGCGCGCCCCGCCGGCGTCCCGGTGATCGCCGACGGCGGCCTGCAGTACTCGGGCGACATCGCGAAGGCGCTCGTCGCCGGTGCCGACGCCGTGATGCTCGGCTCGCTCCTGGCCGGCACGGACGAGTCGCCGGGCGAGATCGTCTTCCAGTCGGGCAAGCAGTTCAAGCAGTACCGCGGCATGGGCTCGCTCGGTGCCATGCAGACGCGCGGCAAGCAGACGTCCTACTCGAAGGACCGCTACTTCCAGGCCGACGTGCCCAGCGACGACAAGCTGATCCCGGAGGGCATCGAGGGCCAGGTCCCCTACCGCGGCCCGCTCTCGGCCGTCGCCTACCAGCTCGTCGGCGGCCTGCGGCAGTCGATGTTCTACGTCGGCGCCCGCACCATCGAGGAGCTCAAGCAGCGCGGCAAGTTCGTGCGCATCACCTCGGCCGGGCTCAAGGAGTCGCACCCGCACGACGTGCAGATCGTCGTCGAGGCGCCGAACTACAAGAAGTGACCGCGACCCCCGCAGGGGGACGCACGAGGGGCCGGATGCGCTGCATCCGGCCCCTCGCCGTTCGCGGTGCGGTCAGCCGCAGCGGTAGGTGACGCCGCCGACGTCCCAGACCCCGGGGCCCAGCTCGGCGCACGTCCCGATCACGCCGGCCAGCACGGTCGCCAGCAGGATGATGCCGATGATCGCGAAGATCGTCAGGACGGCGCCGACGATGATGCCGGCGATCGCGATGCCCTTGGGAGCCTTCGCTTTGCCGAGCTGCACGGCGGCGATGATGCTGAGGATGAGGCCGACCGGCGGCAGCAGGAACGCCAGCACGAGGCCGATGATCGACAGCACCCGCCCCGGGGGCGACGTCGGCACGTCCTGCGCGGAGGCGGTGCCGGGCGGGGGAGCGGAGGCGGCGGGATACGGCGAGGGCGTGCTGCTGGGCGGCGGCGGGTTGTAGGGCGGCGGGGCGTCGGGCGGCGGTGCGTCGGTCATGATCTCTCCTCGGTTCCGGTCGTAGCCCAGAGCGTAGCGACGGCGGGACGGGCATGCCATCCCCCTTTCGCGGCCCGTGAGCCGCGCGTACGGTGCCGGTATGTGCCGAAACATCGTGCCTCTGAACAACCTCGAGCCCGCGGCCACCGACGAGGAGTGCCGCGAGGCTGCGCTCCAGTTCGTCCGCAAGATCTCCGGGACGACGGCGCCGTCGCGGGCGAACCGTGAGGTCTTCGATCGCGCGGTGGCCGAGATCGCCGTGGCCACGCGGCGGCTGCTCGATGATCTCGTGACCTCGGCGCCGCCCAAGAACCGCGAGGAGCAGGCGGCGAAGAGGCGGGCGCGATCGGCGGAGCGGTACGAGGCGATCCGGCTCTACCAGGAGGAGAAGCGGGCGGCGCGCGCGGGCTGAAGCGCTGCGGGCCGGGGGTGGAGCCCTGTGCCAGAATCGACGTACCCCGCTCGACTTTCCCTGCGGCCCGGTGATGAAGGCACCGCGGTCGCACCGCCGAATCCCCTCGGCAGGGAATCTCCCCAAGGAGAGCTGTACATGGCTGAGGTCCCCCCTCGCATCCTCGTCGTCGACGACGACCACGACGTCGCCCTGCTCGTGAAGACCGTCCTGGAAAGGCGTGCGGGCTGCGTCGTCGATCTCGCGGACGACGGCCGGTCGGCGCTCGAGAAAGCTGCGGCGGTGAAACCCGACGTCGTCGTCACCGACATCGAGATGCCGGGACTCAGCGGCCTGGAGCTCCTCGCGGAGCTGCGCCGCCTCATGCCCACCGTGCCGGTCATCGTCATGACGGCGCACGTCTCGGTCGAGTACGCCGTCTCCGCGCTCCGGGCGCAGGCCGACGAGTTCCTCACCAAGCCGCTCGACAACGCCCGGCTCGTGGAGTCGGTCACCCGGCTCGTCGAGGAGTCCCGGCGCCGGACAGCGGAGGCGAAGACCGGTGAGGTCGTCCTCGCGATCGGAGCGCACCCGGACGACGTCGAGATCGGTGTCGGCGGCATCCTCGCAGCCCATGCGGCCGCCGGCGATCGCATCACCATCCTCACGCTCTCCCGCGGTGCGCGCGGCGGTGATGCGGACAGCCGCCAGCACGAGTCCCTCGCCGCCGCCGAGCAGGTGGGCGCCCGGCTGTTCGTGAAAGACCTGGTCGACACCGAGATCTCCGGTGGCGGGTCGACCGTCCGCCTCATCGAGGAGGTCGTGCAGGAGATCCAGCCGACCATCGTCTACACGCACTCGCACCATGACCGCCACCAGGATCACCGCGCGGTGAACGAGGCGACGATCGTCGCGACGCGCCGCGTCGGCACGGTCGCGTGCTACCAGAGCCCTTCCGCGACCATCGACTACCGGCCCACGCGCTTCGTCCGCATCGACCGCTTCCTCGACGACAAGCTGCGGCTGCTGGAGTGCTTCCAGTCCCAGGCCGCCGCGAACCGGGAGTACCTCGCGCCGGAGTTCGTCACGGCCACCGCCCGCTACTGGTCGCGGTTCGGCGGCGGCGTGGCCGTCGAGCCGCTGGAGGTCGTGCGCGAGACCGCCGAGTTCATCGGCGCCCATGAACTGACCCGACGGGAGAGCTGATGACGAAGCGCGTACTGGTCACCGGAGCCGGGGGCCCCGCCGGAGTCGCGGTGATCCGCTCCCTGCTGCGCCGGTCCGATCTGACGGTCTTCGCGGCCGACATGGACGGCTGGGCGAGCGGCATCTACCTCGTCCCGCCGGCGCAGCGTCGTCTGGTTCCCCCGGGGCGGGACGCGGACTTCGTGCCGGCGATCGCGCGGATGGTCGCCGAGGACGGTCKCGACCTCGTGGKCTCCAC
>NZ_NCTV01000025.1:0-94955 GCF_002114135.1 Microbacterium sp. LEMMJ01 | reverse complement strand
AGCCAGGACAGAACTAAAACTGCCCCCATCACGATCATCAGCGAGTTGCCGAACACCGCCGCTCGCCACCCGCCCGCCCGGGCCCACCGCGGAGAGTCCGGGCGGGCGTGCGCGCCGACGAGCTGATCGGCATCGCTGCCCGGCCCCTCGTCGCCGGGCTTCTTCGACTCCGGGGAGCCCTTCTGCACGAACCAGATCGTCGCGGCGATGAAGAGGAAGAACTGCAGGAACTCCGACTGCCAGTTCTCGGCGACGTCGACCGCGAAGTCGGACGACCAGAGGAAGTCTCCGAAGCCGATCGTCGGCTGCCCGTGGTCGAGGAGCTCGTCGTTGTTCCGGAGGTAGCCGGCGACGGCCTGTCCGGCCAGAGCCAGCACGAAGAGGGCGAGGAAGAAGAGGCTGAGGGCGTGGTCCTTGATCCGCGAGCGCATGTCATCGCCCTCCCAGCGGCAGGCCGATCATCACGGCGAGCCCGACGCCGATGATCCCCGCCCAGATCCAGAAGACCGCCCGCATCCCTGCGGTGTCCCGCGCATCCTTCGCCATGTCCGCCTCCTTCGTCGGTGTGACGTTCCTCGACGATGGCGCGCCGGGCGACGGCCCTCCAGGGGCTTGACGCGGGCGTCGTTGTCAATCCCCTGCGTCAGGGCGCCACGGGGTCCGTAGCGTAGGGGGAACCGACGAGAGGAGCGCCCCGATGACCGCACCGAACGAGACCCCCGACCTCGAGCACCTCGGCGAGCTCGCCCGCAGCCGAGGTCTGCGCGTGAGCGTGGCGGAGTCGCTCACCTCCGGACGCCTCGCGAACACGATCGGTGCGGGCGAAGGGGCGTCGGGGTGGTTCGCCGGCGGCATCGTCGCGTACTTCACGGAGGTCAAGGAGAGGGTGCTGGGGCTGACCCCGGGGACCGACCCGACGTCCGCCGCCTGCGCCGAGCAGCTCGCCCGGGGCGCACGGGAGCTCTTCGACGCCGACATCTGCGTCTCGACGACCGGGGTGGGCGGGCCCGGTCCGGAGGGCGGTCATCCCGCCGGCACGGTGTACCTCGGCTGGGCGACCGCCGACGACGCCGGGCACCGGAGGCTGGCCCTGACCGGTGACCCGGACGAGATCCTGTCGGCGAGCGTCGACGCCGCGGTGCGGCTGCTCGCCTTCCACGCCGAGGGGCTGCATCCCGCAGGGCCCCGGCGCACCGGCTCCGACTGAGGGCTCAGCGGCCCGGCATCAGACCTACCCGCAGCGGGGCGCCCGGCACCGCGGCCTCCGTGAGAGCGGCGTCGATGTCGAGCAGCGGTCGCACGGCGCCCACGGCCTCGGCGAACGGATAGGCGCGCCCGCGCCCCGCGAGGAACGACACCGCTGCCGCGAGGTCGTCGGCGCCGTAGTTGTGCACGGCGGTCACCGTGACGAGACGGCGGACGAGATCCTCCGCCTCCAGGGGGATGGGCGCCGCCGGGAACACGCTCCCGACCAGGACGACCGTGCCGCCGACGGCGACGCCGGCGAGCGCCTCCCCGACGGCGTGCCCGGAGGCTTCGATGACCACGTCCGGGTCACGGTCGAGCGCGGTGGCTCCGAAGCGGGCGGCGAAGCCACGGCGATCGTCGTCTGGATCGCGCACCTCGACCACGGCCCCGTGCTCGGCCGCGATCGCCGCGGCGCTGATCCCCACCAGTCCTGCACCGTGGATGCGCACCGCGGCACCGTCGAGATCGATGTCGCGGGTGGCCCTCGCCACGGCGGCCCATGCCGTCGCCGTCGCGCAGCCGGCTGGAGCCAGCACCGCGGCCGGCAGCGCCTCCGGTACGCGCGCGATCGCGGTGCCGGCCCGCAGCTGCACATGACTGGCGAAGGCTCCGGTCAGGTCGCCGTGCGCCCCGACGCGGTCATGACCGTACTTGCCGAGGTCCCGGCACTTCTGCGTGAGGCCGCGCCGGCAGCGATCGCAGGTGCCGCACGACACCGTGACAGACCACACCACGCGGTCGCCGATCCGCAGCGGGGTACCGTCCACCGCCTCCGCACCGTCGTCGCCCAGCGCGATGACCCGACCGACGCTCTCGTGCCCGAGGACGAGGGGCGCGGGCGCGGACCGGCGGCCCTGCACGGTGTGCACGTCCGATCCGCAGATCGTCGACATCTCCACGGCGACGAGCACGTCCCGGTCACCGAGCGCGACCCCGGGGACGGCGATGGTCTCGTGCGGGTGGCCTTCGCCGATCCAGACCATCGCGGTGGCGGCGGGGCGCAGCGCGACGTCCCTCCGGTGGCCGGGTGGGCGGATCAGCACCGTTCCCATGACACGACCTCAGACGGAGGCGACGGCAGGAAGGAACTCGCGCTGCGCCAGCGCTGTCCGCAGCGCCGTGACGTCGGACAGCACGGCATCAGCCCCCGCTCCGCTCAGCGCCGCGCGATCGTGGGCCCCGGTGAGGACCCCCGCGACGAAGCCCGCCCCCGCACGACGGCCGGACTCGACGTCGCTCACGGTGTCGCCGGCGACGGCCACCGCCTGCACCGCTGACGCGCCCGTCCGCAGGACGGCGGTGAGGACGAGGTCGGGCGCGGGGCGTCCGCGGCCGGCATCGACCGGAGACAGGGCGAGGTCGATGAGTCCTCCCCACCCGAGCCCATCGATGAGCGCCTGTCGCGTGACCGGAGCGAATCCGGTGGTCAGGACGACGGTGAGCCCCGCGTCTTTCAGCCCCTGGATCGCATCCGCCGCTCCAGGGATCTCCGCGACGCCGCTCTCGGCGACGATCTCGGCGTACGCGGTCTCGAACGCCGCCGTGGCCTGCCGCGCCGCCACCGCGTCACCGCCGGCGAGATGGAGGAAGACGTCGAACTTGGACTGCCCCATCGTCTCCCGGACGTAGTCGAGGGCGTCCTCCCAGGGCAGTCGCGCGGCGACGCCGGTGCGCTCGGCGGCGCGCTGAAACGCGTGCTCCACCACGCCGTCGTCCACGACGGTGGTGCCGGCCATATCGAGGACGACGAGTTCGATCGGAGTGGTCATGGTGTTCCTTCCAGAGCAGGGGTGCCGCCGAGGGCGGCGGTGAGGTGCAGGTCGGCGAGCCCGAGGCCGCAGGTCATGCCGATGCCGGTGGTCGCGGCGAGCACGAGGGCGCCGTCGTCTCCGCGGTCGACGAGGAACTCGCCGGGAGCTTTCGCGTACACGCCCTGCCACCGCTCGATGACCCGCGGCGCCGCCCCGTCGAACAGGGCCTCGGCCTCGTCGAGGAACGCGGTGAACGCGGCCTCCGGCTGGAACGGCGACGGGGCGGCGTCGGTGGCGTGGGAGTCTCCGAGGATGAGCGTGCCGTCCGGCAGCTGCGTGTACATCTGATTGAGATCGAGGGCCGCGAGGTCGGGGCGCTCGGCGTGCAGGCGCTCACGGAGGACCCGGGCCTGCGGTCCCTCGGCGAACCTCCCGTATCGGATGAGGGACCAGCCGGTCAGCAGAGGCGCGGTCAGCGGACGAGGGAAGGAGACGGCCGCGCGCATCATGTCCAGCGCACACCGCACGACCCCGTGCCGTTCCGCGACCTCGGGCAGGAGCTGGTCGATGTCGTGGTTGACGGCCACGACGACCGCCCCGGTGTCGATCGCCCCGCGCGTGGTCTCCACCCGTCCCGCGCCGAGGGCCGTCACCGCGGTGCGGAAGCGGAACTCGACGCCCTGTGCCGTCAGGTGGCGCACGATCGCGGTCGCCGCCGTGCGCGGGTCCGTCTGCAGGTCGGCTTCGATGAGGGCACCGCCGACGAGCCCGTCCCGGCGCAGCGGCGCACGGCCCAGGAGCTCGGCGGCCTCCAGCATCCGGATGCCGCCGTCCCGCGCCGCCGCGGAGAGCACGGCGAACTCGTCCTCGTGGCGGGCGGCCACGAGCGTGCCCGACTCGCGGAGCCAGAACCCCGCGTCCCGGGCGAGCTGCAGCCAGAGCTCTCGGGAGGCATCCGCGTATCGCCGTGCCTCTCCGCCCTGCGCGCCGATGCAGAGATGGCCGAAGTTGCGGATCGTGGCGCCGGTCGGGGCGGCGCTGCGCTCGACGACGACGACCCGGAGCCCGCGGCGCACGGCGGCGAAGGCGGCCCCGAGACCGACGATGCCGGCCCCCACCACGACGAGGTCCGGATTCTGCTTCGCCCCGGTCATCGGAACACCTTCCTCATCCACATCGCGAGCCCCTCGACGGCGAGCACGGTGACGAGGATCATCAGCACGATCGCGGTGACGGTCTCGTAGCGCGAGCCCTGGCTGGCGTTCAGCAGGTAGTAGCCGACCCCGCCGCCGCCGACGATGCCGAGGATCGTGGCCGCGCGGATGTTGGTGTCGAGCATGTAGAAGCTGTGCCCGATGAGGGCTCGGGTGCCCTGGGTCAGCGTGGCCGACGTGTACGTCTGCATCCGTGTGGCGCCCACCGCCCGCAGCGCGCGCTCGGGGCCGCGGTCGACCTCCTCGAAGGAGTCGGCGATGAGCTTGCCGAGCAGACCGATGCCGCCGATCGCGAGCGCGATGACGCCGGCCTGCGCGCCGAGACCCGTGATGACGACGAGGACGATGGCGAGGATCAGCTCGGGGATGCCGCGGATGCCGACGAGCAGCAGACGGGCGGTGCCGCGCGCTGCCGCGTGCGGGGCGACGTTGCGCGCGGCGAACGAGCCGAGCAGCAGCGAGGGCAGGAGCGTGAGGACGGTGGCGGCGAGCGCGATGGCGACGGTCTCCCGCATGGCCTCCAGCATCGCGACCGTGTCGTAGCTGCCGAACGACGGGGGCCAGAAGCGGGCGGCGACGTCGGGCAGCTTCGCCCAGAAGGTGAACAGGTCGGACCAGGTGATCTGGCTCACGACGACGCTGCCGACCACGACGAGGAGCGCGACGACACCGGCCGCGGTGTGGTGCACGCGTTGCGCGGTCCACGGACGACGCACCGCGGTCTCCGGGCTCGCCGCCCACGCCGGGCGGCCCTCGGCGGGCGCGTGCGACCGCCGACGCAGGCGCGGGTGCACGATCCGGTCCATCCAGGAACGGGTCTGCTTCTGCTCACCGAGCATCGCGCCCCGCACCGTGCTCGAGATGATCTCCATCACGATGCACAGCACGAAGATCACGAGCGCGATCCCGAGACCCTTGCCGTAGTTCAGCGCCTTGAACGCGTAGGACATCTCGAGACCGAGGCCGGCGACGCCCACGTAGCCGAGCACGACGCTCCCGCGCAGGTTGATGTCGTTGCGGTGCAGCACCGTGGCCACCCAGCTCGGCATCACCTGCGGGAGGATGCCCGCCGTGAACTCCTGGAGCTTCGAGCCGCCGGCGGCGCGGATCGCGAGACGCGGCCCCTCGTCGATCTGCTCGATGGCGTCCGCGAACATCTTGGAGATCATGCCGATCGAGTGGATGCCGATCGCGAGGATGCCGGGCAGCGTGCCGAGCGAGAACATCAGCACGAAGGCCATGGCCAGCACGACGTCCGGCAGGGCACGGGTGAGGACGCCGAGGAAGCGGGCCGCCGCGCGCCAGCCGGCGCCCGGGGTGGTGTTCGCAGCGGCGAGGTAGGCGATCGGCACGGAGAGCACGGCCGCCAGCAGCGTGCCGACGAGCACGAGGCCGACGGTCAGGGCGATGAGCCCGGCGAGGTCGGCCGGCGCGGGGAAGGAGAGTCCGCCGACCCGGGCGAGGAAGTTCTCGGCGTTGCCCCAACTCTGCACCATCGCGGGGATCGAGATGCCCACGTCGCGCACCGCGACGATGCCGAGCACGACGAGGACGACGAGGGTGAGCCCCGCCGCGATGCGCTCCGCCGAGAGCGGCCGCTTCGGCGCCCGCTCCGCGACGCTCCCCCTTCGCTGGTTCGCTGAGCCTGTCGAAGCGCCCTGGGTCGCTGAGCCGCTTCTCTTGGTCGCTGAGCCTGTCGAAGCGCCCCGTGTCGAGGCCTCCACCGCCGTCATGACGCCGCCACCGTGGTCACGGCGTCGACGAGTTCCACCTGCACGGCGCGGATCTCCGCCGTGGTCGTCGCGACGCGGCCGTAGATCTCCATCACCTCGCCCTTGGTGAGTCCGTCCGTCGGGGTGTCCAGGACGACCTCGCCGTGCCGGAGCCCGACGATCCGGTCGGCCCAGCTGATCGCGAGGTCGACCTGGTGCAGGCTGCACACGACGGTGAGGCCTTCGTCGGCGGCGATCTCGCGGATGAGGGTCATCACCTGCTCGCTCGACTCCGGGTCGAGGGAGGCGACGGGCTCGTCGGCCAGGAGGATCGCCGGCTTCTGCATGAGGGCCCTGGCGATGGCCACGCGCTGCTGCTGGCCGCCGGACAGGGTGTCGCTGCGCTGGTAGGCGCGGTCGAGGAGGCCGACGCGGTCGAGGTGCTCCAGTGCGGTCAGCTTCGCGGCACGGGGGTAGCTCCACAGCCCGAGCCGCGGGCCGCGCATCCGCGAGAGCGACCCGGTCAGCACGTTCTCCAGCACGGTCAGCGAAGGCACGAGCTCGAACTGCTGGAAGATGAAGCCCACGCTGCTGCGAAGCTGTCGCAGCGCCCGCCCCTTCATCGAGGGCACGGACGCGCCGAGCACCTCGACGGACCCGGAGCTGGGCAGCTCCAGGCCGTCGAGATGCCGCAGCAGCGTGGACTTGCCGGAACCGGAGAGCCCGAGCAGCACGACGATCTCTCCCCGCGCCACCTCGAGCGTGACGTCCTTGAGGGCGGTGGTGCTGCCGAAGGTCTTCGTGACGCCGGCGAGGCGGATGAGCGTGTCGGGTGCCGCGGTCATGGCTTCTCCTGTCGTCAGGCGCGGGGCGTCAGCCCTGGCACTGCTCGGCTTCGGTCTCGGCGCAGATGTCGCGGATGAGGTCGTAGTACGCGTCGTCCACCGGCTTGGTGGCGAAGAACACGCTGCGGAACGCGTCGGAGTCCGCGCTGTCGATGCCCGCCGCGATGATGTCGTCGATGGTGACCTCGCCGAGGGCGTCGACGAGCTGCGTCGCCACGTCGTCCGGCAGCGACGACGAGTAGACGAGCGGAGCACCCGGGACCATGGTCTCGGCGATGACCTTCACCTTGTCCGACTTCTCGACCTCGGAGTCCTCGGCGAAGCCGGCCTCGCACTCGACGCCCTCGCCGACCTTCTGCACGCTGACATCGTGCTTGCCCGCGAACACGGGCGTGATGTCGGTCTTCGGGTCGACGCCCGCCTCGATGAGGTTGTACGACGGGAAGAGGTAGCCGGAGGTGGAGGAGGGATCCACGAAGCACACCTTCTTGCCCGCGAAGTCCTCGAGGCTGGAGATGTCGCTGTCTGCCGGCACGATCGCCTGCGAGTAGTAGCCGGGCTCCTGGCCCTCCTCGGTCACGATGGAGGAGATCGGGGTGAGCTTCGCGCCGTTGTTCGTCGCGGTGACGTAGGTGAACCCCGAGAACGAGGCGACGTCGACCTTGCCGGCGACGGCGGCCTCGATGAGCGCGGCGTAGTCGGTGGACTCGTGGTACTCGACGGTCTTGCCGGTGACCTCGGCGATGTAGTCCATGAGCGGCTGGTAGTTCGTCTCGGTGTCCACCGAGTCGGGGACGACCCCGAAGACGAGCGTGTTCTCGTCGACGGCGAATCCGCCGACCGACTGAGCGTCGGCGGAGGCGTCGGTGGCGTCGGCCGATCCGGAACAGCCGGCGAGGCCGAGCGCGAGGATCGCAGCGCCGGCGAGGGCAGGGAGAGCGCGGAGCTTCATGAGGACCTTTCAGGGTGGGAGGAGTGATCCAGGGACGACTCTCCCAGCCGTCGGGCCGACATGTATACCTATCTCGGAAGAGTTCAGGCGGCGTTCACCCGCGATTCTTCTGGATGAACGGCCCCACAACACACAGGCCCGGACACGACAGACGAAGTAATGTACCTATGTGGCCGAACCTGTATACACCCAGATCGCCGACGACCTCCGCGCGCGGATCGTCGACGGCACGCTCCGGCTCGGGGACGATGTCCCCACGGAGGCGGAGCTCGCGGAGCGGTGGCACACGTCGCGCGGACCGATCCGCAACGCCCTGGCGGCCCTCCGCGCCGAGGGGCTGATCGAGACCGGCCGGGGGCGCCCCGCCCGCGTGGTGGCGCGCAAGGCGAATCAGGCGGTCGACGTCTCGGTCCCCTTCACCCGCTGGGCGCGGGATCTCGGCGTCACGCCGGGCGCGCAGACGCAGGAGCTGAGTCTGCGACGCGCGGGCGATCTCGGCCCGGCACTGGGCGTCGGACCCGACGACACGATCGTGAGCGTGGTACGACTGCGGCTGCTGGACGGACGGCCGACCATGCTGGAGCGACTGGCCTACACGGAGGACGTCGGCCGTCGGCTGTTCGACGTCGACCTCGACGCGGTCTCGATCACCGAGCACCTCGCGTCGGTCGGGCATCCGATCGTCACCCTGCAGCACGTGATCGATGCCGTGGCGGCCGACGATCAGGACTCGGCGCTCCTGCGCGTGCCCCGCGGGACGCCCATCCTGCGGTTGACCCGGACGTCCAGGGACGCGGAGGGGCGCATCTTCGAAGCATCGGAAGACCGCTACCTCAGCGAGGTGGTGCGCTTCACGGTGGCGGCATCCGGGATCTCGACGGACGGGCACTTCATGAGAGCGGTGGGCGGCTGAGGCCCGGAGACAGATTCGCGACCGCGGGCGCGGGAGTTTAAGAAGCCAGAAAGATCGCGCCCGCGATCGCAGCGCTGGGGACGCTTTATCTGGGGAGCCTTCAGGATATGTCGGCGCCGCGAGTCCGCTGAAGTGCCGAATGTCGAGACACTCGTAGACTTTCGTCTACGGTCTCAGGCCCGGAATCACGGGCGTCGTCTCAGACTACGCGGGGCTCACACCACCGGCAACACGGCGGAGACGAGCCAATGCCCGTCCACCTCCCCGGCGCTGAACTCGCCGCTGGCGCCCATCACGCGTTCGGCCATCCGTCCGAGTCCGGTCCGGCTGGAGGAGAGCTCGCGACGCGGCGTCGTGGGCAGCGGACTCCGCAGCGACAGGTGGGCCTTGTCGTCGTCCACGGCGAGACGGATCTCGACGGTGCCGGGGCCCGCGTACTTCAGGACGTTCGTTGCCGACTCGCGCACGATGCGCGCGAGCACGATCTCCACGGCCCGGGGGATGCGCTCGTCGCCGGGGTCGCCGTCGAGGATTACGGCGTGCCCGGCCGCTTCGAACTCGGTCTGCGCCTCCTCGACCGCCGCGACGAGGTCGCCCGTCGGCATACCCGCGGCACGGGGGCCGTCGTCGGCGAGGTCGATCACGAAACGGAGGTCGGTCATGGCCTTGCGGGCGGCGACACGGATCGCCTCCCGGGAGCCATCGCTGGCGTCGGGGTCTTCGAGCATCTGCACGTGCAGCGACACCACGGTGAGGTGATGCGCGATGCTGTCGTGCAGCTCGCCGGCGATCCATCGTCGCTCGGCGAGGACGGCTTCCCGTTCCTGCTCCGCCGCAGCCTCCAGCTCGTGCTCGAGGCGACGTCCCCGGTCGAAGGCCAGCCGGAGTCCGAGGCCGATGGCCCCGGCGACCGTGGCCGCAATCAGGTAGATGCCGACGTTGACGGGGACGTCGGAGTCTCCGTACGCCATGACCGACGCAGCGACGAGGAAGACTCCGGTGTAGGAGAGGACAAGAGGGGTCCACCCCAGGCGCATGACCAGCGCAGACGCCAGGGCGGCGGTGATGAGGACCTGCGATTCGGTCCCCGTGAAGAAGGAGGCCACCAGGACGACACCGATCGCACACGTGGCGATCAGAGGCGACCAGAGAAACAGAGCGGTAGCCAGAGTGGAGGCGATGCTCACCGCGGAGGCGAGGGGATTCACGGTGGGATCCGTGAAAAGAGTGAAGACGTCGATCGCGACCATCACGCCGATGATCGCGAGGATGACGATGCTCTCCACGCGTGTGAGGCGTTCGCCGCGTGCGAGTCGGAAAATGTCAGGCACCGCCCGTTTTGACTGGTCTAAGGCCATGGTGCACTGTCTCCTATTCGCCAGCTATCCTAGCGAGTGAAACCGAAAAGCTTGCCAACCTGCTGCCAGAAAGTCATTACATTCACCTCCGTTCTAGTGCCGTTTGTCGATGTCTGTATTCATCTTCTCGGCGGCGCGCGGAGCGCACATCTGGCGTTCGTCCAGACCTCGATAGCCAAAGGTCTACATCCTCAGAGCGCCCGCTCCACGCCGTTAGGCTTCCTCCATGCAGGAAATCCGCGTGGTGATCGTCGATGACGATCCTCTGGTCCGCTCCGCGCTGTCGCACTTCGTGTCGCGCGCGCCCGAGATCACGGTCGTGGCGCAGGCGGAGGACGGTGTGGAGGCCCTCACGACGGTGGAGCGCGAGAAGCCCGACGTCGTGATGATGGACGTCCAGATGCCCGAGATGAACGGCATCGAGGCGACTGCGGCGATCGCCGAACGGTGGCCCGACGTGCGCATCCTCGCCGTCACCACACTCGACGGCAGCGACACGGTGCTGCCCATGCTGAGCGCAGGCGCCTCCGGCTACCTGCTCAAGGACTCCAGCGCGGAGGAGATCGTCACGGGCGTGCGCGAGGTGTTCGCGGGAGCGAGCTCGCTGTCGCCCCGCATCGCGTCGATGCTCATCCGCCATGTGCGCGACTCCACTCCCACCGCGGCGGCGGAGACCCTCGAACCGCTGACCGAGCGCGAGGAGGAGGTGCTGCAGTGCCTCGCGAAGGGCATGTCCAATGCCGAGATCGCGAAGGCGCTCATCGTCTCGGAGGGAACCGTGAAGGCCCACCTCGGTCGCATGATGTCGAAGTGGCACCTGCGCGACCGCGTGCAGATCCTCGTGACGGCCGCCCACGCCGGCCTCGTCACCTTCCGGTGAGCCGCGGCCTCAGAGCGCGAGCAGCACGATCCCGGTGAGGACGACCAGCGAGGCGCCGATCCGCCAGCCGGGCCGGGACTCGCGCAGGACGAAGGCGCCGAACAGGCTCACGAGCACGACGCTGACCTCCCGCAGCGGCGCCACGAGCGCCACCGGAGCGATCTGGATGGCGGTCAGCACGAGGATGTAGGACAGCGGCGACAGGATGCCGAAGGCCAGGATGCGCCGCCACTGCGTGCGCCCCAGCGCCACGACCGCACCCCATCGTCCGCGCACCGCCACGGAATAGAACGGCACCTGCAGCAGCGTCGTCCCGACCATGAACGCCACGGGTGACAGCTCCCACTCCCGCACCGCGTGGGCGTCCCAGATCGTGTAGACCGCGATGGCCACGCCGGTGAGAGCACCGAACAGGAGGCCGGGGTCGATGCGGCGCCCGCTGCCCGCCGGACGGCGGTCGACGAACCCGATCGCGACCACACCGGCGATCACCGCGGCGACGCCGACGAGCGCCAGGGCCGAGGGGCGTTCGCCGAGCAGGAGCACGGCGACGATCACGGAGAGGAAGGGGCCGGTGCCGCGTGCGGTCGCATAGACGGTCGACAGGCTGCCCTCCCGGTAGCCGCGCTGCAGCACGGCCATGTAGGCGACGTGCAGGACCGCGGAGACCGAGACCCCGAGCGCGAACGAGCCGAGGTCGACCGCACCGAGTCCGCCCGTGAACGGCACGGCCCCGATCCAGACGGCGGTGCTGGCGACCGCACCCCACCACAGGAACGGCGAGCCGGCGCGGCTGATGCCGTGCGCGATGACGTTCCAGGACGCGTGGGCGATCGCGGCGGCGAGGACGAGGACGAGAGCGACAGCGGACACGGCAGACCCTTCCCTCCGCCGCGGGCGCGACGAATCGGGTCCTCCGGGCTTTTGTCCTGTCAGATGACGGCCCTCCTGCGGAGGAGGACCGTGGCGCCGCTCGGACCAGACGGGTGCAGACCCCGGAACCCTAGGCGCTATCGCCACCACCCTATCTCCGACCGGGAGGGGCGCGGTGACCAGGCGCGACTACGCTTGAAGGACACCCTGCGCAGGAAGGTCATGCCATGCCCGTCACCCCGGACGCCCTCGCCCACGCCGAAGACCTCGCCGACTTCGTCGCCGCCTCCCCGTCGAGCTATCACGCCGCCGCCGAGACCGCCCGCCGTCTGGAGGAGACCGGGTTCACACGGCTGCAGGAGGCGGACGCCTGGCCTGCGCAGCCCGGAGGCCGGTACCTCGTGGTCCGCGACGGCGCGACGATCGCGTGGGTGGTGCCGGAGGATGCGTCTTCCACGACGCCCGTGCACGTGTTCGGAGCGCACACCGACTCCCCCGGCTTCAAGCTCAAGCCGCAGCCCACCACCGGAGCCCGCGGCTGGCTGCAGGCCGCCGTCGAGGTGTACGGCGGTCCGCTGCTGAACTCCTGGCTCGACCGGGAGCTGCGCCTCGCCGGCCGGCTCGCCCTCGCCGACGGCCGGGTCGTCCTCGCCGACACCGGAGCCCTGCTGCGCCTCCCCCAGCTCGCCATCCACCTCGATCGCGGGGTCAACAACGGCCTCGCGCTCGACAAGCAGACCGAGACGCAGCCGGTGTGGGGTCTGGGCGATCCGACCGAGGCCGATCTGCTGGCCGAGCTCGCCGACTCCGCCGGCGTGGACGCCGCAGAGATCCGCGGCTACGACGTCGTGGTCGCCGACGCCGCGCGGGGTGCCGTGTTCGGCAAGGACGACGCGTTCTTCGCCTCCGGCCGGCTCGACGACCTCGCCTCGGTGCACGCGGGCGTCGTGGCCCTCGCGGCACACGCCCCCGTGGCGGGCGCGCCGATCGCGATCCTCGCCGCGTTCGACCACGAAGAGCTCGGTTCCGAGTCGCGCTCCGGCGCCGCAGGCCCCTTCCTCGAAGACGTTCTGGAACGGCTGTACGCGGGGCTCGGCGCCGACGGCTCCGCCCGCCGCCAGGCGTACGCGTCGTCGTGGTGCCTGTCCAGCGACGTGGGGCACTCCGTGCACCCGAACTACATCGGCCGGCACGACCCCGTCGTGCAGCCCGTGCTCGGCTCCGGACCCATCCTCAAGCTCAACGCCAACCAGCGCTATGCGACCGATGCGGTCGGCGCCGCCTCGTGGCGGAACTGGTGCGATCGGGCCGAGGTGGTGACGCAGGAGTTCGTCTCGAACAACAGCGTGCCGTGCGGCTCGACGATCGGCCCGATCACCGCGACCCGGCTCGGCATCCGGACGGTCGACGTGGGCATCCCGATCCTCTCGATGCACTCCGCCCGCGAGCTCGCCGGCGTCTCGGACCTGCACGACCTGACCCGCGTGGCCGGGGCCTTCTTCGCCGGCTGAATCGGGCCGCGCGGAGTGTGCCCCCGGAGTGCCAGGATGTGAGGATGACCGACATCAGGCCGGCTCTCATCGAGCGTGCAGGCATCGAGATCATCCCCGAGTCCGAGCGGACCGCCCAGCCCCGCGACCTGTTCTGGCCGTGGTTCGCGGCGAACGTGTCGGTGTTCGGGATGTCGTACGGCTCGTTCGTGCTCGGCTTCGGCATCTCCTTCTGGCAGGCGACGGTCGTCTCGGTCATCGGCATCGTCGTGTCGTTCCTGCTGTGCGGACTCATCGCGATCGCGGGCAAGCGCGGGTCGGCGCCGACGATGGTGCTCTCCCGGGCCGCGTTCGGCGTGCAGGGGCAGAAGGTGCCAGGGATCGTGTCCTGGCTCACGTCGATCGGGTGGGAGACGTTCCTCGCGATCATGGCCGTGCTCGCGACGGCGACCGTCATCACGCAGCTCGGCGGCGACGGCGACAGTCTGTGGCTGAAGATCCTCGCGACCGTGATCGTCGCCGCGCTGATCGTCGCCGCCTCCGTGCTCGGGTACCACACGATCATGCGGCTGCAGTCGGTGCTGACGTGGATCACCGGCGTCGTGACGATCGTCTACATCATCCTCGCCGCGCCGACCATCGACCTCGCCGCGGTGCTGGCCCGTCCTGACGGGGGCATCGGCCAGGTCGTCGGCGCGCTCGTGATGGTGATGACCGGATTCGGGCTGGGGTGGATCAACATCGCCGCGGACTGGTCGCGCTACCAGAAGCGCACCGCGTCCGACGGGGCGATCGTCGCCTGGAACACCATCGGCGGCTCGGTGGCACCGGTCATCCTCGTCGTCTTCGGTCTGCTGCTCGCGGGATCGGACGAGGAGCTCATGGTCGCGATCGCCGCCGATCCGATCGGCGCGCTGGCGAGCATCCTGCCCGTGTGGGTGCTCGTGCCGTTCCTGTTCACGGCCGTGCTCGCGCTCGTCTCCGGCGCAGTGCTCGGCATCTACTCCTCGGGCCTGACCCTGCTCAGCCTCGGCATCCGCATCCCGCGGCCGTCGGCGGCGGCGATCGACGGCGCGATCCTCACCGCGGGCACCATCTTCGTGGTCTTCTTCGCGACCGACTTCCTCGGCCCGTTCCAGAGCTTCCTCATCACCCTCGGCGTGCCGCTGGCCTCCTGGGCCGGCATCCTCATCGCCGACATCCTGCGTCGCCGGAAGGACTACGACGAGGCGGCCCTGTT
The DNA here is from genome assembly GCF_002114135.1 of Microbacterium sp. LEMMJ01. Classification (NCBI taxonomy): domain Bacteria; kingdom Bacillati; phylum Actinomycetota; class Actinomycetes; order Micrococcales; family Microbacteriaceae; genus Microbacterium; species Microbacterium sp. LEMMJ01. The sequence goes on along the minus strand of NZ_NCTV01000025.1, from coordinate 80,479 downwards.
CGACAGCCGCGGCCGCTACGGCGCCTGGGACTGGACCTCGATCGGCACCATGGTCGTCGCGAGCGTGATCGGGTGGGGCCTCGTCCTCAACGGCTTCGCGGACTCGGCGCCGTGGAACAACTGGCAGGGATACCTCCTGTTCCTCGTCGGCGGGACGGACGGGGACTGGGCGTACGCGAACCTCGGGGTGTTCGTGGCGCTCGTGCTCTCGTTCCTCGTGACCTGGTTCGCGCGGGCCGGGAAGATCCGGCGGCAGGAGTCGTGAGCCCTTCGACAGGCTCAGGGACCCAGGGGGCGGCAGGCTCAGGGACCCAGGGGGCGGCAGGCCGCGGGGCCGAGGAGGCGGCCGGTTCCGCAGACGAGAGCTGGCTCGTGGTGGTCGATCCGCAGGTGATCTTCGCGTCGCCCGACTCGGCCTGGGGCTCGCCGTTCTTCGCCTCCGCGATGACGAACATCCGGCGCCTCGCGGACGCCTTCGGCGAGCGCGTACTCGTGACCCGGTGGCTGCCGACGGCCGACCGCTCGACCTCCTGGGGCGAGTACTTCGCCGCGTGGCCGTTCGCCGACCGCCCCGCTGACGACGCGTTGTACGCGCTCGTCCCCGAGGCGGAAGGGCTGTCTCCACATCCCACCGTCGACCTCCCGACGTTCGGCAAATGGGGTCCGGAGCTGGAGGCGATCGTGGGGCGCGGTGGTCGGATCGTGCTCGCAGGGGTGTCCACGGACTGCTGCGTCGTGTCCACCGCTCTCGCCGCCGCGGACGCCGGGGCACGTGTGACGCTCGCCGCCGACGCCTGTGCCGGCTCCACGGCCGAGAACCACGCCGCCGCCGTGCAGGTCATGTCCCTGTATCCCCCGCAGATCACCGTGACCGACACCGCCGCCCTCCTCTCCCCCTGACCCCCTCCCCCGGGCCCGCACCCCGCGCCCGTGCCGGACGGAAATCGCACCTCCGCACACCGTTTCGCGCCCGTTTTCGATCCCGCACGCCGGCGAGCCCTGCCAGCGGGACGGATTCCGCACCTCGCGAGGGCCCACCGGGCACGTTTTCGATCCCGCACGGAGTCCCCGTCGCGGGACGCGAAATGCACCTCCGCCGCGCGACGGCGGTGCGTTATCGATCCGGCACCGTGGTGCGGCGTTCGGGCGGGACGGAAAGTGCACCTCGGCAGAGGCGGGGAGGGGCGTTGGTGAACCCGACAGGGGCGAGCGTCAGGCGTGGGCGCGGACCGCGGCGGCGATGTCGGCGGGAGTTCCGCGCCACGGAGCACCATGGCCGGGAAGGACCCACTCGGCGTCGAGCGCCGCGAGGCGGTCGAGCGAGGCCAGGGCTTCCGCGGGCTCGTCAGTGAACGGGGCGGGTTGCGCGCCCTCCTCCCCCGTGAGCACATGCCGCGTGGTCAGGGCGTCGCCGACGAACACCGCGCCGACCGCCGGGACGTGCACCGCGATGCTCCCCGGCGAGTGCCCCGGAAGACCCACGACGACCGGGGCCCCGGGGAGGTCGAGCACGTCGCCGTCCGCGACCTCGGAAACCTCGGTGACGTGGCGCGTGCGGAGCGCACTCTTGCGGAGGCCGTAGGCGAGGAACCCGAGCATGGGACCGATCCGGGAAGGACCCATCGGGGTCTTCGGCTTCTCCCCGGTACGCACGCGGTGTGCATCGGCGCCGTGGATGTACACCGGAACGCCGGACTCGCGACGCAGTCGTTCCGCGAATCCGATGTGGTCGCTGTCGCCGTGGGTCAGCACGAGTCCGCGGATGTCGGACAGCGGACGGCCGATCACGGCGAGCTCCCGTTGAAGGTCATGCCAGTGCCCGGGCAACCCGGCGTCGACGAGGGTGATGCCCTCGGGCAGGTCGATGAGGTACGAGGCGACGATGTCGTTGCCGAGGCGGTGGAGGTGAGGGGCGAGCTTCATGATGATCCTCTCGGGCGATTGCGATGGCTACGTTACGTAGCTATCATGGCTACTGTCAATAGCCATCGAGGAGGATCCATGCCCACCCCCGAACGCACGTCGATCGATGCCATCGTCGCGGCCGGCCAGGACATCATCGAGGCCGACGGTCCTGCGGGACTCACGATGCAGGCGGTCGCGGAGCGTGTGGGCGTGCGGGCCCCCTCCCTCTACAAGCGCGTGCGCGATCGTGAGGCCTTGCGAGTCGCGGTCGCCACGGCATCCGTCGATGCCCTCGCGACCCAGCTCGAGGCGGCCGGCGACGACCTCTCCACGCTCGCCCGCACCTATCGCTCCTTCGCTCATGCGCACCCGGAGGGGTTCCGCCTCATGTTCAACGCCGCGGTCTCCCGCGAGGCCCTGGAACGCTCCGCCGCCCCCGTCATCCGCGCCTGCGCCACCGCGGTCGGCGAGACGGACGCTCTCGACACCGCGCGTCTCTTCACCGCCTGGGCCACCGGATTCCTGCAGATGGAACTGTCCGGGGCGTTCCGACTCGGGGGTGACGTCGACCGCGCCTTCGAGTACGGCCTCCGGCGTCTCCTCGCGAGCCTCGCCGGGTGAGGACGCCCGTCATTCCCGGTCCACGACGGCGGATGCTGGCACACTGAGGCCGTGGAAGACTCCCGCAGCACGGCCGGAACCGTGGCCGCGAAGACCGGTCGGACGCCCTGGCGTCGCACGAAGATCGTCGCGGGCACCCTTGCCGCGGTCGCCGCCGTCGTCGCGATCGTCGGCGCGCTCACCCCGTGGCCGTCCGCGATGATCATCCGCTCCGTGTTCACGAAGGGCGGCGACGAGACCGCCGCCGAGATGACGAAGCATGTCCCGGACACCGCCCTCGACGAGCGGAAAGATGTCGCCTACGGTGACGCCGGCCCGGACACGACGATGGACGTCTTCCGCCCCGCCTCCGCCGACGGCGCACTGCCGACCGTGGTGTGGATCCACGGAGGCGCCTGGATCTCGGGCTCGAAGGAGGACGTCGATCCGTACCTCCGCATCCTCGCCGCGGAGGGCTACACGACCATCGGCGTGAACTACACCCGCGGACCCGAGGGCGTGTATCCGCTCGCCGTCCACCAGCTCGACGAGGCCCTCGCCTACATCGACGCGCACGCGGCGGAACTGGGCGTCGATCCGCGCCGCATCGTGCTGGCGGGAGACTCCGCCGGGGCCCAGCTCGCCAGCCAGATGGCGACACTCATCACGAATCCGGACTACGCGGAGATCCTCGGCATCCGCCCGTCGATCCTCGCCGATCAGCTCGTCGCGACCGTGTTGAACTGCGGCGTCTACGACCTCGCCGCACTGGCAGAACTCGACGGGGTCGCGGGATGGGGCTTCAAGTCGGCGATGTGGGCGTACTCCGGCACGAAGACCTGGGCGGAGGACTCGACGGGTGCCACGATGTCGACCGTCGACTGGGTCACGGCCGACTTCCCCGCGACCTACATCTCCGGCGGCAACGGCGACGGGCTCACCTGGCTCCAGTCGATCCCGATGTCGAAGCGGCTGCAGGAGCTCGGGGTCGACGTGACGCCGGTGTTCTGGCCTGCGCCGCACGAGCCGGAGCTCCCGCACGAGTACCAGTTCCACCTCGATCTCCCCGAGGCCCGGAAGGCGCTTGCGGACACCATCGCCTTCCTCGACGCGCACACCCGCTGACCCGGCCCCTTTCGTCCGGCGCAGGCTGCCACCGTTGCACGACCCCGCCACGGATGCACGACCCGAATCCTCCGGATACCCGTGCCACCGTCTCCGAATCGTGCAGGCGGACCCGGGCACGGATGCACGAGCCGGGCACGGGTGCACGACTGCGGCACGGGTGCACGACCGAACCCTCCGGATACCCGTGCCACCGTCGCCGGGTCGTGCTGATGCGTCGGGATTCGGACATAACGTCTCTGTGACGACCGGCACGGAAATGATATGTTCACGAGATGCACACCGAGAACGAACGCGCACTCGAGTCCGGGATCGTCACGGACCTCTCCGGTCGCATGACCTACGGCTCGTACCTCGCGCTCGACCAGCTCCTCACGGCACAGCACCCGGTGAGCGACCCGCAGCACCACGACGAGATGCTGTTCATCATCCAGCATCAGACGACGGAGCTCTGGCTGAAGCAACTGCTGCATGAGCTCAGCTCGGCGCGGGAGCTGCTTGCGGCCGACGACCTGCGCGACGCCCTCAAGCGCATCGCCAGGGTCAAGCGCATCCAGGACGTGATGACGCAGCAGTGGTCGGTGCTCGCGACACTGACCCCGACGGAGTACGCCCAGTTCCGTGGCGCGCTCGGCAACTCGTCCGGCTTCCAGTCGGTGCAGTACCGCGCCGTGGAGTTCGCGCTGGGCAACAAGAACGAGAAGATGCTGAGCGTCTTCCGCGACCACCCCGCGAACCTCGCGCTCCTCACCGCCGAGTGGGAGAAGCCCACGCTGTACGACGAGTTCCTCCGCTACGCCTCGCGCCGCGGCCTCCCCGTCCCGCGCGAGATCCTCGACCGGGACGTGCGGGAGCCGTACCGCGAGACCCCGGCCCTCGTGCCCGCCATCCGCGCGATCTACCAGGACCCGCGCACCCACTGGGACCTCTACGAGGCCTGCGAGGACCTCGTCGACCTCGAGGACAACTTCCAGTTCTGGCGCTTCCGTCACCTCAAGACCGTGTCCCGGACCATCGGGATGAAGGTCGGCACGGGTGGATCGAGCGGCGTCGGCTTCCTGCAGCGCGCCCTCGACCTGACGTTCTTCCCGGAGCTCTACACCGTCCGCACCGAGATCGGCTCCTGATGCTCGCGGCGACGTTCTTCGACGGCGAGCGCTGGCGCGACGGCGTCGTCGGGCTCGGCGCGGACGGGCGCCCCCAGCTCCGCGACGAGGCGCCCTCCCCCGGCACCCCAGCCCTGGTCGGACGCATCGTCGGCGGCTTCACCGACCACCACGTGCATCTGCAACTCGTCGACCACACGCTCCTCGCCTCGTCGTGCCTCGGGCGGGTGGTCGACCTCGGCGGCGACCCGTCGACCGTCGCGTCTATCGCCGTCCACAATGCAGGAGAACTGGCCGACGGAGGCGGCGCCGGCGCGGTTTCGCGCACGGTGGGGCCGGATTCTCCTGAGTTGCGAACCGTCCGGTACGCCGGCGCCTTCCTCACTTCGCCGGGTGGCTACCCCTCGGATCGGGCATGGGCTCCGGCCGGATCGGTGCGGGAGATCGCGGACCCCGCCGGGGCGGCGGCCGCCGTGGCGGAGATGGCGGCGTCGGGCGCGTCCTTCATCAAGGTCGCGAGCAACAGCACCGCCGGCCCGGTCTTCTCCGACGCCCTCTTCCGCGCGATCGTCGAGCTCGCCGTGGCGCACGGCCTCTCCGTCGTCGCCCATGCGGAGGGCACCGGCGAGGCGCAGCGCGTCGTCCGCCTCGGAGCGACGCAGCTCGCGCACGCCCCGTTCACCGAGCGTCTGGATGACGAGGAGATCGCGGAGCAGGCCGTCCGGGCCTCCTGGATCAGCACCCTCGCCATCCACGACCCCGCCGCGAGGGCCATCGCAATCGACAACGTCGCCCGCTTCCATGCCGCCGGCGGCACCGTCCGCTACGGCACCGACATGGGCAACGGCCCGACCCCCGTCGACCTGAACCCCGACGAGGTCCGTGCCCTCCGCACCGCCGGGCTCGACGACGAGCCCCTCCTCCGCGCCCTCGCGCCGGTCGACCCGCTCGATCCCCGCTCTCTCATCCTCCTGCTGCCACCGGGATCCGCCGATCCCCTGGCCGCCCGCCCCCTCACCCCCGCCGACCTGAAGGTGTGACATGACCGACCGCTCCGCCGACACCACCCTCCTCGACGCCGCCCGCGCCCTGGACGCCGCCGACCCGCTCGCCGCGCATCTCGACGCGTTCGTCGAGGCCCCGGGCGTCACCGCCTACCTCGACGGCAACTCGCTCGGGCGTCCGCTGCGCGACGTGCCGGAGAAGCTCGCCGCGTTCGTGCGCGAGGACTGGGGCACCCGCCTCATCCGCTCCTGGGACGAACAGTGGATGGCCCTGCCGATGGAGCTCGGAGACCGCATCGGCGCCATCACCCTCGGCGCGGGCGCGGGGCAGACGGTCGTGTCGGACTCCACGAGCGTCCTGCTGTACAAGCTCATGCGGGGGGCCCTTCGACAGGCTCAGGGACCCAGGGGCAGGACTCAGGGACCCACGGACGCGGCTCAGGGACCCAGGGGCGCGGCTGAGAGACCCGCGGGGCGGACGGAGCTCGTGATCGAGGAGGGGAACTTCCCCACCGACCGGTTCCTCGCCGAGGGCGTCGCGGCGGAGATGGGGGCCACGCTGCGCTGGATCACGCCCGACCCGGTGCACGGCGTCACGGTCGACGACGTCGCCGCCGTGGTCTCCGAACGGACGGCGCTCGTCTCGCTCAGCCACGTCGACTACCGCTCCGGCGCCCTCGCCGACATGCCCGCCATCACCGCCGTCGTCCATGACGCGGGGGCGCTCATGCTGTGGGACCTCTGCCACTCGGCGGGCGTCGTGCCGATGCAGCTCGACGACTGGGGCGTCGACATGGCCGTCGGCTGCACCTACAAGTACCTCAACGGCGGCCCGGGATCGCCCGCGTTCGCCTACCTCCGCCACGACCTGCAGGGCCTGCTGCGGCAGCCGATCCAGGGCTGGTGGAGCGCAGCCGACATCTTCGCCATGGGCCCGGAGTACGTCCCTGCCGACGGCATCCGACAGCTCCTCAGCGGCACGCCGCCGGTGACCTCGATGCTCGCGATGCAGAGCATGATCGACCTCATCGAGCAGTCGGGCATCGACGGCGTGCGCGCGAAGTCGGAGTCGCTCACCGCGCTCGCGGTCCGGGCGTACGACGAGCTGCTCGCGCCCCTGGACGTCCGCCTGCTCAGCCCTCGCGACCCGGCGCGACGCGGCGGACACATCACGATCGGCCACCCCGACTTCCGGGAGGTCACCCGGAGGCTCTGGGCCGACGGCGTCATCCCCGACTTCCGCTTCCCGGATGGGATCCGGCTCGGGCTGTCGCCGCTCAGCACCTCGCACGCCGAGACCGTCGCCGGGGTGCTCGCGGTCAGGGATGCGTTGGAGTCCGGTGTCTCCTGACCCCGCGGCGCCGGTCGTGCTCGATGACATCGACGCCCGCCCCGGCAGCACCGCCTCGCTCCTGCGCACCCTGATCGGCCTGTATCTGCGCCCACTCGGAGGCTGGATCTCGGCCGCCGACCTCGTGGCGCTGGCCGCCGACCTCGGCATCCCCGCCGCTCCCGCCCGGACGGGCATCGCCCGTCTCAAGCAGAAGGGCCTGCTCCTGCCGGAGCGCCGCGACGCCGTCGGCTACCGGCTGAGCCCGGCGGCCGTGCCGATGCTGGAGCGCGGCGACCGCCGGATCTTCCGGATGCAGGAGATGACCGACGACGATCCGTGGTGCCTCGTGTCGTTCTCGATCCCGGAGAGTGCGCGCAGCGTGCGTCATCAACTACGCCGGCGCCTGCAGTGGATCGGCGCCGGCGTCGTCTCCCCTGCTCTGTGGATCTGCCCCGGGCACCTCAGGGCGGAGGCGGAGCAGATCCTCGACGAGCTCGGTGCCCGCCGCTGGGCGACGCTGTTCGACGCGTCGGCCCCCGCCCCGGCCGGCACGCTGGCCGAGGCCGCGGCGGCGTGGTGGGACCTGGACGCGCTGCGCGGCGAGCACGAAGCCTTCCAGGCGTCGCTCGCGGCGCTCCCGGATGCGCCGTTCCCCGCGTACGTGCACCTCATCGACCGCTGGCGGGTGCTGCCCTACACCGATCCGGGACTACCCCCGGCGATGCTGCCGGCCGACTGGCCGGGCGGACGCAGCTTCGAGGCGTTCGCCCGCCTGTCGGCGGCGTGGGCGGCACCCGCCCTCGCGCATGTCCGCGCCGTGACGGCCTAGTCGGTCCGGGCGACCTCGCGCACGAATCCGGTCACGTGCTCCTGCAGCCGCAGGATCCGCATCTCGCGCGCGAGCTCGCGGTCGTACCCCGGATAGGCCAGCGGCGGGAGCTTGCGCACCGCCGCGTTGCAGCCGAACTCCGCGCACGCGAGCACACCGACCGTGTCGCCCTTGCGGCCGGCGGCCCCGGCGCGTCGGGCGACGTACAGCTGCACGTCGTTGCGGAGCGTCACGTCCTCGCACCACGAGCACTGGGCGCGGGCGAGCACGCGCTGCTCGGCGCGCTGCAGCACGACGCCCACGGGCTCGTCGTCGATCCACACGACGACATAGGCGCGCCGGGGCAGCTTCGGGTCGATCCAGCCGAGGTAGTCGAGCCGGTCGAAATCGGTCTCGGCGAAGCCGGGCGGCAGAGTGATGTCGGAGACCTCCTTGCGGGAGGCGTTGCAGAAGGAGGCGCGCAGGGCGCGCTCGTCGATGGGACGCATGAGGGGAAGAGCTTTCGGTGTAATCGCCGGAACGGCGAGACGGATCGGAGGATCACCCGGACGATGCCGGGGTACGACGCAGCACCGGAGACGGGGTTCCGCCTCCGGCCGGTCCTCAGCCTCTGCCTGCGGCGCTGAACGCGCCTGCAGCTCCGCTCCGCGCCCCGAGGGTGCTCATCGACGACAGCACCCGGCGAGCCTACACCCGTTTGTTTCGTCGCGTGTCGGGAGCGCTGCGGGATCCCGACACGATCGACGTACTCTGGCCGGACGCCGATCCGAAGGAGTCCCCGTGTCCACGCCGCTGCACCGCCGTCCGCCCCTCGAGGTGCGTGAGCGTGCGACGTGCATGTGCAGGAACGGCGGCCGCTGCTCCTCGTCGGCCCCCGGCCACGCCCTGCACCTGATCCAGGAGCGCCTCGCGGCGGCGACCCCGGCGCGATGGGCGGATGCGTTCGTGATCGCGGCGGATCCGGTCGCCGGAGACCTCGTCGTCCGCACGCTCGACGGCACCACGCACACGCTGTGGAACGGCTCCGGCGCCGCGCTGGAGGCCGCCATCGGCAGCCCGGTCGCCCTCCACCTCGACTACGCCGTGCTCGCGGTGGGACGCACCCGCTTCAACGTCGCCGTCGTGTGAAGAGGGCCTGATCCCCTCGGGTCAGGCGCTCGCCATCATCATGTCGCGGACCGCCATGCACGCGTTCATGCAGGCCTGGCACGCCTGAGCGCAGAGGCGGCAGACGTCACTGTGATCGGCATGCTGCATGCACTCGTCCATGCACATCTGGCACATCGCGATGCACGCGTCCAGCATCGCCATCATCGTGGCCGGGGTCATCCCCTGCATGCGGAGCATCGATCGCATCATCGTGTGGCACACGTCCGCGCAGTTCATGCACGCGGGGGCGCAGTCCATCTCCTGCGTCGCGCACACCGTGCAGGCCTGCTCGCAGGCGGCACACGCGTCCATACACGCCTGGAGCACCGACATGTCCATCATCGCCATGTCCGGCATCGACTCCATGTTCTTGGACATGGCACCCATCATCATCGCGTCCATCGCACACCGCTCCCTTCGTCCAGGACGACGGGCAGGACACCCGCCTGGCGCCAGGCTAACCCCTGTGCGGGCAGGAGTCGATGGGGGCGGAACGTTGACACGCTCGTCGGTGAATGTCAATCCCGTGGACGGACCGCGACGCCGGTGCGACGCTCGAAGAGCAATCGATCCGTCCAGGAGAGGAGCCTCTTATGAGTGGCGCAGATGACATGAAGAATTCCGCTGAGAAGCTGGGTGGCAAGGTCAAGGAAGGCTTCGGCAAGCTCACCGACAACGAGAAGCTCGAGGCCGAAGGCCAGGCGGATCAGGTGAAGGCCGACGCGAAGCAGGCCGGCGAGAACGTGAAGGACGCCGCGGGCAAGGCCGGCGACAGCGTCAAGGACGCGTTCAACCGCTGATCCCCCACCCGCTGAACCCATGAAGAGGGGGAGGCTCGCCGATGGCGAGCCTCCCCCTCCGCACTCGGGTCAGACCTTGCGGCTGCCGGTGATCGCTCGGATCAGCCAGGCGATCGCGGCGATGGCCAGGAGCACCAGACCGACCCACAGCAGGAACTGGAGCGACTGCACCAGTCCTCCGGTGATCGCGAGGATCACGGCGATGACGATGACGATGATCAGGAGGATGTTCATCGGTCTTTCCCTTCTCTGGGGGCGCGGGCGCCCGACTGCGGTGACCTCACGCTAGACCCGAACCACACCCTCTCTGGAGGGGGTTGACTTGGACCCTCCCGATGCGCGAAGGAGCAGAGCAATGCCAGGACGACGCAACAACTCGCTGAAGGATCCGGAGCTGTACGAAGAGCTCCGCGACGACGGGGCTTCGAAGGAGAAGGCCGCCCGCATCTCGAACGCGGCCGCACGAGACGGCCGCAGCTCGGTCGGCCGCCGCGGCGGGAAGCACGGGGACTACGAGGACTGGACCGTTCCCGAGCTGCGGAAGCGCGCGAAGGAGTTGGGTCTCACCGGCTACAGCGGCAAGCGCAAGGCCGAGCTCATCTCCGAACTGCGAAACCACTGACCCGGATGACGCGCTTCGGGATCGAGGAGGAGTTCCTTCTGCTCGATGAGGATTCGCTCGTCCCCGTCGCCCTCAGCGGTGACATCCTGGAGCGCATCGGCGATGACGTCACCGCCGGACGCGTGACCACCGAGTACCTGGCCTCGCAGGTCGAGGCCCTCACCGATCCGGTACGCACCGGCGCCGAGGCCGTCCAGCAGCTGACGGCGTTGCGCGCGGCCATCGGGAGGCAGGCCCGCGTCCGGCGCGCGATCGCGGCACCGACCGGCGCGCCGTTCACCACTCTCCGCTCGCCGCGCCTCTCGCCGTCGGCGCACTACGACGACGTCGCGCGACGGCTGGCGCACCTCACCCGCGAGCACGAGGTCAACGGCCTGCACGTGCACGTGGAGGTGCCGGACGAGGAGGAGCGGGTCCGTTCCCTGAATCGGCTTCGCGCGTGGCTGCCCCTGCTGCTCGCCCTCAGCACGAACAGCCCGTTCGGCAACGGTCTCGACACGGGTTTCGCGAGCTGGCGGAACATGCTCATCCGCCGACTCCCCTCGTCGTGGTGTCCGCCCCGGTTCGCCGACGTCGACGACTACCGCACGCGCGTGGGCCAGCTCCTCGACCTCGGGACCATCGGCGAGGCGACCTCCCTCTCCTGGGCGGTGCGCCTCTCCGAGCACTACCCGACCGTGGAGGCGCGCGTCGCGGACACGCAGCTCACCGCGGAGGATGCCGTTCTCTCCGCGCTGCTGACCCGCGGGATCGCCCTGTCATCCGGGCAGCGGATCGTCGCCGATGAGACGGAGACGATCGACGCGTCGATCTGGATGGCGTCGCGAGCGGGGATGACGGCCCGCCTCCTGGATCCGCTCACCGGAGAGGTCGCCCCGGCCTGGACTGTGGCGGAGCACCTGCTCGACGACATCGGACCGGTGCTGGACGAGCTCGGCGATGCGGACGCGGTGCGGGCGGGCCTCGCCCGGATACGGGCCGACGGGACCGGCGCGGCACGGCAGCGTGCGGCGCACGCACGGGACGGGCTCCCCGCGCTCCGACGGCTCCTGCAGGAAGGTACCGGAACACCGGCCGCCTGACCGGCCCTCGGGTCCGTCGCCCGGAGTAGGGTCGGCCTGTGTCATCCTTCGCCCCGCTCCAGCGGCTCGTCATCGCGATCGCCGTGCTGGCCTCGTTCGTCACGTTCCTCGACGGGACAGTGGTGAACGTCGCCCTTCCCGCCATCAGCGAGGAGCTCGGCGGCGGGATCACCACGCAGCAGTGGGTCGTCGACGCGTACCTCATCACCCTCAGCGCGCTGATCCTGCTCGCCGGCTCCCTGTCCGACGCCTACGGACGGGTGCTGGTGATGCGGATCGGCCTCATCGCCTTCGGCATCGCGTCCGTCGCGGTCGCCGCCGCGATCGACCCGCTCATGCTCATCGTGGCCCGCGGGGCCCAGGGGGCGGCCGGGGCCCTGCTCGTCCCCAGCTCCCTCGCGCTCATCACCGCGACCATGCGCGGCGACCTGCAGGCGAGGGCCATCGGCGTCTGGACCGCCTTCACCACGGCCGCTCAACTGGTCGGTCCGCTGCTCGGCGGGCTCTTCGTCGACTTCCTGTCCTGGCGCTTCGTCTTCCTCATCAACGTCCTCCCCATCGGGGTGACGCTGGTGCTGCTCGCCCGCCTGCATCTGCCGGAGCACCCGCGGGGCGTCCGCGTGGACTGGTGGAGCGGTGTACTGTGCGCGCTGGGGCTGGGCGCCATCGTCTTCGCCCTCATCGAGCAGCCGAACCTCGGGTGGGCCTCCCCCGCGATCTGGATCCCCGCCGTGGCCGGGGCCGCGCTCTTCGCCGTCTTCCTGTGGCGCCAGGGCCGCTCGGCCACGCCGCTCATGCCGCTCTGGCTGTTCCGGGTGCGCGACTTCGGGTGGGGCAACCTCGCCACGCTGTTCGTGTACGCCGCGCTCTCCCTCAACGGCTTCGTCGTCGGCGTCTACCTCCAGCAGGGGGCGGGACTGAGCGCGACGGCGGCGGGGCTCGCGAGCCTGCCGATGACGATCCTCATGATCCTGCTGAGCTCCCGTGCCGGCGGGTGGGCAGGGCGCTGGGGCCCGCGCATCTTCATGACCGTCGGGCCGCTGATCATGGCCGTCGGAGCGCTGATGCTGCTGACCGTGAACGCCGCCTTCGACTACTGGGCGCAGGTGCTCCCCGCCATGATCGTGATGGGCCTCGGCCTGTCGCTCACCGTCGCCCCGCTGACGGCCGCGATCCTCGGCGCCATCGATGAGAACCACTCCGGCATCGCCTCCGCCGTGAACAACGCCGTCTCCCGCGTCGCCGGTCTGCTCGTGGTCGCGATGCTGTCGACCATCGTCGGCGGCACCCTCGACCTCGGCGGGTTCCACAACGCGGCCTGGGTCACGGCGGCGCTCCTCGTGCTCGGCGGCGTCGTGTCGTGGATCGGGATCCGCCGGAACCCCTCGGAGGCCGCGGCCCCGCCCGCCGACGCCCCCGCGCAGCCGACGCCTCAGCCGCGATGAGCCTCCCCCGTCCCCCGCGCGGTCGAAGCAGCATACGCGTCTCCCTGGCGCCGGCGGCCCTCGTCGCGGTCGGGATCCTCGCCCTCTCCGCCTGCACCGCTCCGTCCGCTCTCCCCGCGGAGGGAACGGCGCCGTCGGCCGCGGTCGCGCTGCCTCCGACCGCCGCCCTCCCGGACTACCAGCTCGGCGGCGCGTACGATCCGGCCGAGGGTGTGGGCATCGTCGGGCGAGACCGCAGCGCGGAGCCGGCTGCCGGCCTCTATTCCGTCTGCTACGTCAACGGCTTCCAGACCCAGCCGGGCGAGCTCGCCGAGTGGCCCGATGGCCTGCTCCTGCACGACGGTGACGAGGTGGTCTTCGATCCCGACTGGCCCGACGAGGCCCTCCTGGACACCACCAGCGCGGCACAGCGGTCCCGCATCGCCGAGATCGTGATCCCGTGGATCGAGGGCTGTGCGGACTCCGGCTTCCAGGCGGTCGAGTTCGACAACCTCGACTCGTTCTCGCGCGCGGACGGCGCCCTGACCCTGGACGACAACCTCGCCCTCGCAGAGCTCTTCGTCGACGCGGCGCACGGCGTCGGGCTCGCCGCCGGGCAGAAGAACGCGGCGGAACATGCGGACGCCCTGAAGGAGCGCGCGGGCTTCGACTTCGCCGTCACGGAGGAGTGCGCCGCCTACGCGGAGTGCGGCGCGTACACCGCGGTCTACGGGCCGCACGTGATCGACATCGAGTACACGGATCAGCTCCCTCGGCCGTTCGCGGAGCTGTGCGCCGACCCGGACACCCCGGCGTCGACAGTGCTCCGCGATCGCGACCTCGTCACTCCGGACGAGGAGGGGTACGTGTTCGCCGGGTGCCCGTGACGGCGGGCGCGCTTGCCTGCCGAGCGCCTCGGCGTCAAGTCCCTGGTGGTCTCCGCTCGCGCGGGTGAGGATGCGGGTGATCGATCCGATGGGAGCCCCTCCTCATGACCGTTTCCACCCTCGACGCCGACACCGCCGTCGCCTTCTCGCCGCGCGGCCCCCTGTCGAGCGCCGCCCTCGGTGTCCTCACGGGTCGCGGTGACGACGCCGCCACCCTCCCCGATCTCGCCGCCACAGCCGTCGCCGCGAGCGACGACGTGGTCAGGGACGACGACATCCAGCTCGCCCTGTTCGTCCTCTACGCGTCCTCCTACGGCTCGCTTCCGCAGCTGGATGCGAGTCTCGAGTGGGACGCCGGGGTGGTCACGGCACGCCGTATCCTCGAGGACGCCTTCGAGGCCGCACTGCGTGACACCATGCCGGTGCCCGAGCTTCCCGAACCCACGGTCGACGCCGTGGGTCGCGCCCTGTTCGCCCTCGCTGCAGCGGACACCGGCCCCAGCCTGTCGCGCCACATCGCCAGGAAGGCCACCCGTGAGCAGGCCGAGGAGTCCCTGATCCTGCGATCGGTGTACACGCTGCGGGAGGCCGATCCGCATTCGTGGGCGATTCCGCGGCTGACCGGGCGCCCCAAGGCCGCGCTCGTGGAGATCCAGTCGGACGAGTACGGCGGCGGCCGCCCGCAGCGGGTGCATGCGGAGCTCTACGCCCGAGCGCTGCGCGCCGCAGGACTCGACGACACGTACGGCGCCTATGTCGACGACGCCCCGGCGATCACACTCGCCTCGCACAACATGATGAGCTTGTTCGGACTCAACCGCCGGCTCGTCGGCGCCATCGTCGGCCACCTCGCCGCCTACGAGATGACCTCGTCGATCCCCTGCCGGTTCTACGCCGACGGCCTGCACCGGCTGGGGTTCGCCGACGAGGTCGCCGCGTACTTCGAGGAGCATGTGGAGGCCGACGCGGTACACGAGCAGATCGCCGCCCGTGACCTCGCGGGCAGCCTCGCCGAGGACCGTCCGGAACTGCTGGCGGACATCCTGTTCGGCGCGGCCGCGTGCCTCACGGTCGACGGCTGGGCCGGAGCCCACACCCTCGACGCCTGGACCGAGGGCCGCTCGGCACTGCGGGAGAGGACGACCGCATGAGCGGCCGGGACGAACCGGTCACGGTCACCGCGTACCCCGACGGCCCGCTGCTCGTGCGCGGTGAGATCGAGCTGCACGCGAGCGACGGCACGGTGATCGACCCGCGCCGACGCACCGTGGCCCTGTGCCGCTGCGGGCTCTCCGCGCTCAAGCCCTTCTGCGACGGCACACACAAGGCGGCCGGCTTCCGCACCGAGGACTGAGCGGGGTCAACCCTCCGGCCAGTAGTGACTGTCGGGGACGGCACGCGCACCGAAGATCGCCTGCCCGACCCGCACGCACGTCGCCCCCTCCTCGACGGCGATCTCATAGTCTCCGGACATGCCCATCGAGAGGGCGCCGTCGCCGATGAGCTCGGGGGTCTCCTCGCGCGCCCTGTCCCGAAGAGTGCGCAGCAGCGCGAAGCACTCCCGCACCCGGGCGTCGTCCGGTGTGAGCAGCGCGAGCGTCATCAGCCCGCGGACACGGAGGGCACCGTAGGACGGCAGGGCCTTCAGGAAGCCCGGAAGCTCGTCGGGCGGCATCCCGAACTTCGAGTCCTCGGCCGAGGTGTTCACCTGCACGTACACGTCGAGGCTGCGCCCTGCGGCCAGCAGGCGCCGGTCCAGGGCTTCGGCGACCCGGAGCCGGTCGAGCGCCTGGAACTCCGCGGCGAACGAGGCGACGTCCCTGGCCTTGTTCGTCTGCAGATGGCCGATGACCACCCAGTCCACGTCGAGATCGGCCGTCTCCCGGTTCTTCCGCACGGCTTCCTGCACCTTGTTCTCCCCGAGGCGACGCAGCCCCGCGCCGATGGCCACCCGCACCCGCTCGGTCGGGACGGTCTTGCTCACCGGGAGCAGGTGCACCGCACCGGGTTCCCGTCCCGCACGCTCGGCGGCGGCGTCGATACGGGCGCGGACGGCGGCGAGGTTGGCACGGAAATCCGCGGCGGTGACGGCCGTCGGGTAGCGCGCGGCGCCGTCTCCGACAGGCTCAGACTTTGACATAGGTCAAAATCTAACATAGCTTCGGGACCACGTCGCGCGCCCGCCGACACCCCCTTCGCGAAGGAGCCCTCTCATGTCCGCACCCGGCCTGTTCTCCGACACCGCACTGACGGCTCCGTGCCTGCGCACCGAGATCCCAGGGCCGCGGAGCCGGGCGCTCCACGAGCGCCGGCGACGGGTCGTCCCCCGCGGCGTCGGCAGCGTGCTCCCCGTCTACATCGAGCACGCCGACGGCCCCTGGGTCACCGACGTCGACGGCAACCGCTTCCTCGACCTCGGCAGCGGCATCGGCGTGACGACGATCGGCCACACCAACCTCGCCGCCGTCACCGCCGCGGCCGAGCAGCTCGATCGGGTCACGCATACGCTCTTCACCGTCACCCCGTACGAGGGCTACGTGCGCCTCGCGGAGCTGCTCGCGGAGAAGGTGCCCGGCACCCACGAGACCCGCACGGCCTTCGCGAACTCCGGCGCCGAAGCCGTCGAGAACGCGGTGAAGATCGCCCGGAGACACACGGGACGGCGCGCTGTCGCCGCCCTCGACCAC
Source organism: Microbacterium sp. LEMMJ01 (assembly GCF_002114135.1). Classification (NCBI taxonomy): domain Bacteria; kingdom Bacillati; phylum Actinomycetota; class Actinomycetes; order Micrococcales; family Microbacteriaceae; genus Microbacterium; species Microbacterium sp. LEMMJ01. The sequence goes on along the minus strand of NZ_NCTV01000025.1, from coordinate 63,926 downwards.
GCGTTCCACGGGCGCACCAACCTCGCGCTCGCCATGAACCACAAGGCGGCGCCGTACGGAACCGGGTTCGGCCCGTTCGCTCCCGACATCCACCGTGTCCCCAATTCCTATCCCTACCGGGACGGCCTCGACGGGACGGAGGCCGCGGCGCGCACGATCGCCCATCTCGAACAGCGCATCGGCGTCCACGACCTCGCCGCCGTCATCGCCGAGCCCGTCCAGGGCGAGGGCGGCTTCGTCGTCCCTGCCGCGGGCTACCTGCCGACCCTGCAGGAGTGGTGCACGCGGAACGGCGTGGTGTTCATCGCCGACGAGATCCAGACGGGCCTCGGGCGCACCGGGACATGGTTCGCGAGCACGCACTTCGACCTCGTTCCGGACCTCGTGCTCACGGCGAAGGGCATCGCCGGCGGGTTGCCCCTGGCCGGGGTGACCGGTCGCGCCGAGATCATGGACGCACCCGACCCGGGCGGCCTCGGCGGCACGTTCGGCGGAAACCCGGTCTCGATCGCCGCCGCCCTCGCGGTGTTCGACGAGCTGGAGCACGGGACCTTCTTCGCGGACGCCCGGCGGATCGGCGCGCACCTGTCCGCGCGGCTCGAGGGCCTGCGCGCCCGTCACGCCGTCGTCGGCGACGTCCGTGGGATCGGTGCCATGCAGGCCTTCGAGCTGAGCACCCCTGGCACGACGCGACCGCTGGCCGGGGCCGCCTCCATGGTCGCGGAGTTCGCCGCCCAGCGCGGCATCCTGCTGCTCACCGCGGGCAGCGACGGCAACGTGATCCGCTTCCTGCCGACGCTCACGACGACGGACGAGCAGCTCGACGTCGCGGTGGACGTCATCGACGAGGCCCTCAGCGCGCTCCGCTGAGCACTCGCAGGTACAGCGCCTCGCCGCTCCAGCGCACACGGGCGAGGTCGTGCACGATCAGGTCGGGGTGGGCCGCCGCAGAGCCGGCGCCCACTCCGACCACGAGCCCCGCCCCGGCCGCCCGCGCCGCACGGATCCCCGGTGCCGAGTCCTCGAAGACCACGCAGTCCCGCGGGTCCCGCCCGAGCAGACGCGCGGCGCGGAGGTAGGGGTCGGGAGCGGGCTTGCCGCGGTCCACGTCTTCGGCGGCCACGAGCAGGGCGGGTGCCGGGATGCCCGCACCCCGCATCCGCGCGGTCGCGACCGCCCTGTTGCTGCTCGTCGCAACCGCCCAGAGCTCGGACGGCAGCGCAGCGAGCAGGGCAGCGGCCCCCGGGATCCCGGTGGTCGCCGGGGCGACGGCGAGCTCTCGCGCGAGGAGATCGACGGTCGCCTCGGCGGCCCGCTCCGGCCCGACGATCGCCGCGACCACCTCACTCGGTCGCATGCCGTGCGGGGCGTCTCGGAGGAAGTCGAATCCCGGGGCGTACCGGCGGGCCCAGGCATCCCACGCGATCGCCGCCGAGGGGACCGAATCCACCAGCACGCCATCGCAGTCGAACAGGACCCCCGCGGCGTGCACGATCACTTCGGAGCCCTGAACCTCCTGTGCTATTTTTGGCATAGGTCAAATCTATCCGAGGAGAGTGCATGTCCGCGTCCCGCACGCCCCGCACGGCCGTCGCCGTTCGCCACGTCCCCTTCGAAGACCTCGGGATCCTCGCTCCTCTGCTGGCGGAGCGCGGTTACGAGACCACCCTCCTCGATGCCGGCATCGACGAACTCGACGCAGACGCCGTCGCCGGAGCCGACCTGCTCATCGTCCTCGGCGGTCCGATCGGGGTGTACGACGACGATCGCTACCCGTTCCTGCGCTCCTCGAAGGCCGCCGTCGCGGCGCGACTCGACAGCGGCGGCGCCACGCTCGGCGTCTGCCTCGGCGCGCAGCTCCTCGCCGAATCCCTGGGCGCAGCGGTCCGGCCGACCGGCGCGGTCGAGATCGGCTTCGGTCCGCTCACGCTGACGCCCGAGGGCCGGGAGTCGGTCCTGGCCCCGCTCGACGGCGAGCCCGTGCTGCACTGGCACGGGGACGAGTTCGCGATCCCCGCCGGGGCGCAGTCCCTGGCGCACACCCCGGGCTTCCCGCATCAGGCCTTCGCGGTGGGGCGCACTCTCGGCCTCCAGTTCCACCTGGAAGCCGACCACCGCGTCATCGAGCGCTGGCTCATCGGCCACGCCCATGAACTGCATCACCACGGCATCGATCCGCGGGTGATCCGGGAGCAGGCACGCACCCTCGGCCCCCGGCTCGAGACGCTCGCCACCCGCGTCCTCACCGACTGGCTGGATGCGGTCGAGGCCTAGCGAGCCGGCCGGGGCAGCGGAAGAGGCCGGACCCCCAGCGAATCCGGCCCCTGCTCCCCTCGACCTCAGGCGGCGCGACGCAGCGGCACCGTCGGGAAGTCGATCGGCACGTCGAGCGCGATGTTCACGTAGTTCGTGAAGAGGTTCAGCGCGACCTGGCCGATGGTCTCGACGATCTGCTCGTCGTTCCAGCCGTGCGCGCGGAGGGCGTCGACATCGGCCGAGGTCACCTGGCCGCGCTCGTCGACGAGCTTGAGAGCGAAGGCCAGCAGCGCCGCGGTGCGGGGATCCTCGGAGGTGCCATCCTGGGCGGCGGCGAGCACCTCGGTCGAGAGGCCGGCCTTCTTGCCGAGCGCGGTGTGCGCGGCGAGGCAGTACCCGCACGAGTTCCGGTTCGCGACGGCGACGGCGATCTGCTCACCCAGGGCCGCACCGAGCGTGCCCCCACCGTAGGCGCCGAACGCGCTCCACATGCTGGTCAGGGCCGCAGGCGAGTTCGCGACCGCGCGGAACATGGCGGGGACGGCGCCGAAGGCGGAGCCGATCTGCTCGAGCTGGTCCTTGACGGGGCCGGTAGCGGTCTCACGGTCGACGAGAGGGACGTTGGGCATGGGATGCTCCTTTGTTTCGAGACGAGCCGGGTTCGGCTTCCCCTTCAGTCTTCCGCGGCAGTGAGTACGATACGTATCATTTGATCTTGCATTCATGACACATCGTCCAGAAGAATGGAGGAATGCCGCCGCTCGACCGCCTCACCCCGTTGCTCGACCGCTTCCGAGTGCGCAGTCGCCTGTTCCACACCGGACCGCTCTGCGGCACCACGGTCTTCGCGGCGAGCGCCGGCCACGGCTTCCTCCACGTGCTGCGGCGCGGCGAGATGGAGGTGACGCATCAGCGCCCGGACGGACGCATCGAGCGCGAGACCATCACCCGCCCGAGCCTGTTGTTCTTCCCCCGCCCGATCGATCACACCTTCCTCAACGCCCCGACCGAGGAGTCCGACTTCGCCTGCGCCACGATCGATTTCGACGGCGGGGCCACCCACCCGCTCGTGCGCACCCTCCCCTCCGTGATCGTCCTGCCGCTCGACGAGGTGTCCACCCTCGCGCCTGCGCTCGACCTCCTCTTCGCCGAGGTCGACAACGTGCGCTGCGGTCGCCCCCTGCTCGCCGACCGGATGTTCGAGGTCGTGCTCATCCAGCTCTTCCGCTGGATGCTCGACCACTCCGGCGAGCTGGCGCTTCCCCCGGGACTGCTGCCCGGACTCTCGGACGAGCGTCTGGCACCCGCGCTCGTGGCGATGCACGAAGCACCCGGCGAGCCCTGGAACCTCGACACGCTCGCGCGCACCGCGGCCATGTCGCGCAGTGCCTTCGCCGCCCGCTTCAAAGAGGTCGTCGGCCGCGCGCCGGGCGACTACCTGACGGAGTGGCGGCTCACGATCGCCCAGGAGCAGCTGCGTGCCGGCATGTCGGTGAGCGCGGTCGCCGCCGATCTGGGCTACGCCAGCGCGTCGGCGTTCTCCCGCGCGTTCGCCCAGCGGCTCGGCCGTTCGCCGCGCGCCTGGCTCGGCCTCGCGGCCTGAACTCACCCGCCGGCCGCGGGTGTCCTCTCAGAGGTGGAGGCAGGAATCGAACCTGCGTACACGGTCTTGCGGACCGCGACCTGGCCACTCGGTCACTCCACCGGGTCAGGTGTCCTCACGCGCCCGGCGGCGAGTACCCCTGCAGGAACCTGCCGAAGCGCTGCACGGCGTCGACGAGGACCTCGGTCTCGGGCAGGAAGGCGACGCGCACGTGGTCGGAATCCGCGCCGTTGAAGGCCCGCCCGTGCACCAGGAGGATGCGCTCCGCATCGAGGAGGTCGAGCACCAGGCGCTCGTCGTCCTGGATGCCGTAGACCTCCGGATCGAGCCGCGGGAAGAGGTAGAGCCCACCACCGGCCTCCTGCACCTCGACACCGGGGATCTCCCGCAGCGCCGCCGTCGCCGCGTCGCGCTGCACCGTCAGACGCCCCTCCTCCGCGACGAGGGCGTCGAGCGACGTGTCGTGCTCCAGCGCCGCCGTGATCGCATGCTGCGCCGGTACGGACGCGCACATCCGCATCGAGGCGAGCAGCCGCACTCCGGAGAGGAAGGCGTCATCTGCGGCGAACCCTGTCGTGAGCGCCCAGGCCGCCCGATATCCGGCGACGCGGTGCGTCTTCGACAGTCCGGCGAAGGTCACACACGGCACGTCGGGCGCGACCTGCGCCGTGGAGAGGTGCGTGAAGCCCGGGTACACGACGCGGTCGTAGATCTCGTCCGAGAGCAGGAGCAGTCCGTGACGACGGGCGAGGTCGGCGATGCCCTCCAGCGTCGCGCGGTCGTACACCGCCCCGGTCGGGTTGTTCGGGTTGATGATGACGATGGCCACCGTGCGCGGTCCGATCGCCGCAGCCATGGCCTCGAGGTCGGGACGCCAGCCGGCTTCCTCGACGCAGGGGTAGTGGACCGGCTCTCCTCCGGCGAGGACGGTCGAAGCCGTCCACAGCGGATAGTCGGGGCTCGGGACGAGCACCTCGTCCCCCGGTTCCAGGAGCGCCTGCAGGGTGAGGCCCACGAGCTCGGACACCCCGTTGCCGACGGTCACCGCATCGATCCCCAGGGCCGGGAATCCGGGTCGGCGCGCATAGTGCGCGCGAATCGCCTCGCGCGTCTCCGGCAGACCAGGGGACTCGGAGTAGCCGTGGGCACGTGGAAGCGCCGCTCGCAGCGCCTCCACGATGACCGGCGGCGCCTCGAAGCCGAACGGGGCGGGATTGCCGATGTTCAGGCGGAGGATCTGCTCGCCGCGGGCCTCCAGCTCTGCGGCCCGTTCCGCCACCGGACCGCGCAGGTCGTAGAGCACGCCGTCCAGTCGCGACGACCGCCCGACCCGGAAGACACCCGCCGTCTCGCCCTGCGTCACGCGCCCTCCTCGGTCGAGGCCGGTCCGGCGGCTGCGGCGACATCGTCGGCGAGGCGGCGCAGCTCCGCGTCGTCGAGATCGTGCACGGTCACCCGCACGTGGCGCCCCCCGGCGGATTCGTCCTCCAGGGTGAACTCGGAACCCGGACGGACGAGCCAGCCACGGCGCGCCAGCCGATCCGCGACCACGCCGGCGTCGTCGCGGACGTCGACCCACACGTTCAGGCCGCTCTCCCCGGAGGCTTCCACCCCGCGGGCGGCGAGGAGCGCCACGAAGGACCGGTTGCGGGCCACGTAGCGGGCGCCCGCCGTCGCGATGAGCCGATGGACCTCCTCGTCACGGAGCATGGCCGCGGCGAGCTGCTGCATGACATGGCTCACCCACATCGTCCCGGGGCTGAGCCGGAGGGCGAGCCGCTCCGCCGTGACCGGGTCCGAGGCCGTCACCGCCAGGCGCATGTCCGGCCCGAGGAACTTCGACACCGACCGCACGAGGGCCCAGCGTTCGTGCGCCGGGCCGATGATGCTCGCGTAGGGCGTGGGGGCGAGCAGGGAGAAGTGGTCGTCCTCAATCACGAGGACATGCGGATGGGGCGCGAGCACCTCCTGCAGTTCCGCAGCGCGGGCGGCGCTGGTGCTGACCCCGGTGGGGTTGTGCGCACGGGGCGTGCAGACGATCGCGCGCACGCCGGCCTCCAGGGCCTCGCGCACTCCCTCCACGGTCAGCCCCTCCTCGTCGACCGGGATGGCGACGGGCGTGTACCCGGCCAGCCGCGCGGTCTGGATGCTGGAGAGGAAGCAGGGGTCTTCGAGGCCCACCCGGTCGCCGTGCACGAGCGTCTGGGCGAGCAGCCGCTCCACCGCGTCGACGGCGCCCGCGGTGACCGAGAGCCGGAAGGGGCGCGGCTGGTCCTCTGCGATCCAGCGCGTCGCCCACTCGGCGAGTTCGGCGTCGATCACCGACTCGCCGTAGAGGACGGATCGGGGATGCACCGTCGCGAGGGCCGCGGCGAGATCGGGCAGCAGGGCCGCCTGGGGGTTCCCACTGGCGATGTCACGCAGGGCCGTTCCGGGCGTGAAGCCCTCATCCGGCGTGGCAGCCGGTCCGAGCACCGTCGTGCCGGTGCGCCCGCCGGTGGTCGCAATGCGCGCCGTCACGAGGGAGCGATAGGCCGCGAGCACGGTGTTGCGATTGACGCCGAGGCGCTGTGCGAGGGTGCGGACAGGCGGGAGGCGGTCGCCGGCGACGAGGGCTCCCCGTTCGACGAGGTCGCGCACGCTCTCGGAGATCTCGGCGGCGGTGACACCGCTGATCGCATCGGTCTCGCCGTCTCTGCTCTCCGCCGTACCCATGACTCGACGGTAGGGGAGATTTTGACCTATGTCAAAACTACCCCCACCGATCAGGGACGATCGCCGACCTCCACGCCGTCCTCGATCTCCTCCGGCTCCAGATCGGTCACGTCGACCTCCGGGGCGTCGCCTTCTCCGTTGTTGGCGGTCGGGGGCTCCCCCTGGAACCCGGTCGTCTCGTCCTGGCGCGGATCGGTCATGCTGCCTCCTCGGTCGATGGGGTTCCATGATCTCCGTACCGTCGGACGGCGGCGAGCGCCTTGACAACGCCGGCTCCTCCCGCTCCCTGCGCACGCAGGCGGGGTCCAGGGAAGGGCGATACCGTGCAGAGGCGATGTCCGCTCCGACGGACCCGCTCTCCGCACGATCACCGCGATCCCCCGACAGAGGACACGATGACCCCCGGCACTCTGCCCCTCGCCGCTTCCGCCCCCGGCTACGACGGATTCATCGGCTGGGTGCTCAGCCTGATAGAGACCCTCGGCGAGGTCGGCGTCGGCCTCGCGGTACTCATCGAGACATTCGTCCCCCCGATCCCATCCGAGGCGATCCTGCCCGCGGCAGGCTTCCTCGCCTACGACGGCCGGATGAACGCCTGGGGCGCCTGGGCCGCGGCCACCCTCGGAGGGCTCGTCGGCGCGTGGATCTGGTACGGACTCGGCGCGGCGGTCGGCCGGGACCGCACCCGACGCATCGTCGGACGCATCCCCCTCCTCGACCACGACGACTTCGACAAGGCGGAGGCGTTCTTCGCCCGCTGGGGCGGCGGCGCGGTGCTGTTCGGCCGCTGCGTGCCTCTCGTGCGCTCCTTCATCTCGATCCCCGCCGGCATCGAGCGCATGGCGCTGTGGAAGTTCACGCTGTACACCCTGGTCGGATCGGCCGTCTGGAACGGCATCTGGATCGGCCTCGGGTTCGCCTTCGGCCCCGCCATCCGGCCGATCCTCGAGCAGTGGAGCGGCGTGATCTCCGACGTGGTCGTCGGCCTGCTCATCCTGCTGCTCCTGGTGTTCATCGCGCTGCGCGTCCGCCGCCGCATGCGGGAGGCCGCGGCACGGCGCGCGGAGGACAACGGCCCGGCCTGAGCGGCGGCCACCCGATGTCGGCGGGCCGGGGCACGATGGAGGCATGACGGACGGCTACGACCCCGGGTTCCTCGGCATCCCGCTTCCGCTGCCCGTGCCTCCGATGGCGGTGCGCACCCTCCCCGCTCCCCGGTTCACGGTGCTGCTGGACCCGGAGCGGCGGCTCGCCGCGGTGACGGCCGTCACCATCGACGGCGCCCGCCTGCGAGATCTCCCCCGGACGGGTGAGTGGCGTCTTGACCCGCGAGTGCCCGCAGAGGAGCAGGCGGGTCCGGCGGTCTATGCGGGGAACGACCTCGACCGCGGGCATCTCGTGCGCCGCCGCGATCCGGGCTGGGGCGAGCGCTCCGACGCCCGCGCGGCCATGGAAGCCACCTTCACCTACCCCAACGCGGCTCCGCAGGCGGCCGTCTTCAACCAGTCGAAAGACCTCTGGCTCGGGCTGGAGGACCACGTGCTCGCGTATGCCGAGACGACCGCACAGCGCCTGTCCGTCTTCACCGCCCCGGTGCTCGCCGACACCGACCCGCCGTACCGCGGCATCCGCATCCCCCTCCGGTTCTGGAAGATCGCGGCCTGGAGCTCCGAGGGCCGACTCGCCGCCGCCGCGTTCCTCCTCGACCAGACAGAGCTCGTCGACACCAGGGAGGGTGTCCTCGCCGTCGCGTCGCTCGGAGCCTTCCGCACCTTCCAGGTGCCCGTCGCCGAGGTCACCACCCTCACCGGAGTCGACCTCGGCCCGCTGCCCGACGCCGACGTCCTCCCCCGACGCGGGATCCGCGAGACCGGATGGCGCCCGCTGCACACGGCCGACGACATCGTCGTGTGACAGCGGGCGCTCCGTATCACTCGCCGGCGCGCGCGACCTCCAGGGACGGGTAGTCGATGTACCCCTCGGCGGTCGAACCGTAGAACAGCTCGGGGCGCGGTTCGTTCAGCTCGGCCCCGGTCCGCCAGCGCTCCACGAGGTCGGGGTTGGCGATGACGGGACGCCCGGCCGCGACCGCGTCCGCCCAGTCCTCGGCCACCAGCTCCTCTGCCGCGGCACGGGTGGTCTCGACGCCGAAGCCGGTGTTGACGATCAGCGGTGCGCCCGCCGCCCGGCGGATGGCCTGGACGAGCTCTCCGGCGGGCTCGGCGTGCAGCACATCGACGAAGGCCAGCCCCAGAGGCGCGAGCCCTTCGGCGAGCGCGGTGTAGGTCGCGAGGACGTCGGCCCCGTCGTCCTCGATGACGCCCTGGATGCCGTGGGCCGGAGAGAGCCGGATGCCGGTCCGGTCGGCACCCACCGCGGCGGCGACCGCCGTGGTCACCTCGATCGCGAAGCGCGCGCGGTTCTCCGGCGCGCCGCCGTACCGGTCGTCGCGGACGTTGGACACGGGAGACAGGAACTCGTGGACGAGGTAGCCGTTGGCGCCGTGCACCTCGACGCCGTCGAAGCCGGCCGCGATCGCGTTCCGCGCGGCCTGGACGAACTGCTCGACGACCACCGGGATCTCGTCGAGGGTGAGGGCGTGCGCGACCGGCAGGTCGGCCTTGCCCTGGGGCGTCCGCGTCTGGCCGGGGGCGGCCAGGGCGCTCGGGGCGACGACGCGGGGCTCACCGGAGATCTCCGGGTGGCCCACCCGGCCGCCGTGCATGAGCTGCATGACGATGGTGCCGCCCTCGGCGTGCACGGCGTCGGCCACGCGTCGCCATCCGTCGATCTGGGCGGGGGTCACGATTCCCGGCTGCCCGGGGTACGACTTGCCCTCGAGGACGGGCCAGACGCCCTCGGAGATGATCAGCCCCTGCCCCGCGCGCTGACGGTAGTACTCCTCGATGATCGCGGTCGGCACGCCGTCGGCGTCCGCACGCGTGCGGGTGAGCGGCGCCATGACGACGCGGTTGGACAGGTGCAGCGAGCCGAAGTCGGCGGAGTCGTAGAGAGTCACAGAGGGACCAAGGACACGGCCGGCCGCTGTATTCCCGTGAATCGACCAGGTGTTCCGGTGTATCAACCGCCCAGATCGGCGACGAGGTTCGCGAAGTGGTCGAGGTCGGCGGCCGTCCAGCCGCGCAGTCGCTCGCCGATGCGCCCCTCATACCGGGAGCGGGCGAGAGCGACGCGCTCTTCGGCCAGCGGGGTCGCCACCAGCACCCGGGCGCGGCGGTCCTCGGGATCGGGGATGCTCTCGACGAGCCCGAGCTGCTCGAGCTGACGCACCTGCCGGCTCACGGCGGATTTGTCCGTCTGCAGGCGCTCGATGAGAGCCCCCGCCGAGGTCGCCCGTCCGGCGAGGATCGAGGTCAGCACCTGGTACCCGAGCGGCTGGAGGTCCGGATGCACGGTGGCGGCAGCCTCGCGCCACCCGACGCGGATGCGGGCGAACAGACGGCCGAGCTCGTGCTCGACGCGGGCGACCGCCTGGTCGAGATCGTCGAGGGGAGCGTCGTCGGCGGGATCGTCGGACGAGGCGCGCATATCGCCAGTGTACGGCGAAGCCCCGCGACCGCAGGCGGTCGCGGGGCCCGGTTCAGACCTCGGCGAGGAGCCGGAACACCTTGGACGCGGCGTCGATCTCGGCGGGCGTGAGCTCGTCGATCACGGCGCGGAGCCGGGTGCCGTACTCTCGCCGGACCTCGGTGAGAGCGGTGCACGCGGCGGGCGTCGCGGTGAGCACCCGGAGCCGGCCGTCACGCTCGTCCGGCACGGAGGCGATCAGCCCGAGGTCCTCCAGCATCCGCACCTGGCGACTGACGACGGACTTGTCCATCTCGAAGCGCTCGGCGAGCTCGTGCGCGCTGGCCGAGCCCGCCCGGTCGATGAACGTGAGCAGCTTGTACCCCGCCACCTGCAGCTCCGGGTGGACCCGGGACGCCGATTCCTTCCACAGCGACCGGGTCCGCGCGAAGATGAGGTTGAGATGCGCCTGGAGGTCGCTGAGGGCGGTGTCGACGTCGGGGGTGCCGACCGCCTCGGACGCGATCATGTCAGCGCTCCTGCTTCCGATCGTCGCGCTCGAGCACGCTCACCGACCCCGTGGTGGTCGCCGGTCCGGCCTGCCCGGTGCGGATCGTCCCCGTCGAGAGGTTGGCGCCGACCTCGGCCTCGGAGACCTCGATGACGGACTCCTCGGCCTGCTCGCGCAGCTGCTCCGCGGCGTTCTTGGTGGACAACGGCTTGTTCTTGATGAACGCGATCGCGATGATCGCGATCACGGCCAGCGGGATGGCGAGGATGAACGCGTCCGCGATGCCGTGCCCGTAGGCGCTCTCGACGATCGTGCGGATCGTGTCGGGCAGCTCGCCCACCTTCGGCACGTCTCCGGAGCCCAGGCGCTCCAGGGCGCTGATCTCGTCGGGCGTGGTCGGGACGAAGCCCTTCAGGCCGTCCTTCATGAAGTCGGCCACGCTGGTCGACAGCAGCGATCCCATGACGGTCACGCCGATGGTGCCGGCGATCGTGCGGAAGAAGTTGACGTTCGACGAGGCGGCACCCAGCTGCTGCGGCGCGGTGTCGTTCTGCACGATCAGGGTGAGGTTCTGCATGACCATGCCGAGGCCGGCGCCGAGGACGAACATGTACACGGCCACCAGGGTGAACGGGGTGTCGTAGCGCAGGGTGGCCATCAGGCTCACACCGATGGTGGCGAGGATGGAGCCGGTAACCATCCAGCCCTTCCACTTGCCGAAGCGGCTGACGAGCTGTCCGATGATGATCGACGCGCCCATCTGACCGATGATCATGGGGATGGTCATCAGTCCCGACTCGGTCGGCGTGGCGCCACGGGCCAGCTGGAAGTACTGCGCGAGGAAGACCGAGGTCGCGAACATCGAGACGCCGATCGCGATCGAGGCGATGACCGACAGCGTGAAGGTGCGGTTGCGGAACAGCGACATCGGGACGATGGGTTCCTTGACGAAGAACTCCACGGCGACGAAGGCGGCGATGGCGACGCCCGCGGTGACGGCGAGGGCGATGCTGGTCCCGGAGTCCCAGTCGAACTGGTTGCCGCCCATGGAGACCCAGATCAGCAGGGTCGAGACGCCCACGGCGAGCAGGACGATGCCGAAGTAGTCGATGGACACCTTGGTGCCGCGCTGCGGCTTGGGCAGGTGCAGGGTGAACTGCAGCAGGACGAGCGCGACGATCGCGAACGGGACGCCGACGAAGAAGTTGGCGCGCCAGCCCCAGGCGTCGGTGATGACGCCGCCGAGCAGCGGGCCGCCGATCGTGCCGAGGGCCATGATGCCGCCGACGACGCCCATGTACTTGCCGCGCTCGCGCGGGGAGATGATGAGGGCCACGGCGATCATGACGAGCGACATGAGGCCGCCGACGCCGATGCCCTGCACGACGCGGACCGCGATGAGCATGTTCGTGTCGGTCGAGAAGCCGGCGATGACCGTGCCGACCGTGAAGAGGATGAGCGAGATCTGGATGAGGACCTTGCGGTCGACGAGGTCGGCGAGCTTGCCCCAGATCGGCGTCGAGACGGCGGTGGCGAGAAGGCTCGCGGTGATGACCCAGGTGTACTGCGACTGGGTGCCGCCGAGGTCGGCGATGATGACGGGCATCGAGGTCGAGACGACCGTGCCGGAGAGCACGGCGACGAACATGCCGACGATGAGGCCGGAGATCGCGGTGAAGACCTCGCGGGCCGAGCGCGCGGTCTCGGAAGAGGATGAGGTGTGTGTCACGGGGGAATGCTCCTGCATAGAAAGTTGATCGAGATCAACCATACGCCGATAGTTGCGGTTTCGCAACTATCGGGGTCGGGTTCTTCCAGCTCTTCGACGGCGTCGTCGACCACAAGCCTCGGCATCCACACGACCGGCACGACGACCCGCCTCGGGTTCCGGGCCTCGATGCGGATGCGACGGGCGGGGGGCATCGACGTCCTCCCCTTCCTCGCCCTCGTCCTCCTCCTCGGCGCCGCCGTGCTGTATCTCGTCGCGCTGCGGCGGACCCGCGACCGCCGTCCGTGGCCGCGGCCACGGACGGCCGCCTGGATGAGCGGTCTGCTGTGCACCGCGGTCGGCACCGTCGGACCGTTCGCCGCCCTGGCCCTCCGCGCCCTTCCGGTCGCCGAGGCTCGTGTGCTCTCCCGGGTGCTGCGCAGCGCCCCGATCCGGGTGCTCACGCATCCCGTGGTCGCAGGCACCCTCAACATCGGCGCGGTGTGGCTCCTCTACGCCACGCCGCTGTTCCCCCTCATGCACGCCTCACCGTGGCTGCATGCTGCCGTGCACCTGCACGTCCTACTGACGGGGTATCTGTTCACCGCGAGCATCCTCGGCCTCGATCCCGATCCGCATCGAGCCTCCGTCACCGTACGGGCGTCCGTCCTCATCGTCTTCATCGCCGCGCACTCGATCCTCGCCAAGTGGCTGTGGGCACACCCTCCGGTGGGTGTCGACCCCGGGGACGCGCGGATCGGAGCGGAGCTGATGTTCTACGCGGCTGACGCCGTCGACGTACTGCTCATCGTGCTGCTGCTCCGGCAGTGGTACGTCGCGACACGACCGCGCGAGCCGGCTCAGCCGCAGAAGGAGGAGAGTCCGTCGTGGAGGCGCTCGATCGCCTCGACCGTCTCCGGGGCCTGAAGATCGGTCATGCCGCCGAGCTGATCGGCGCCGGAGCGGATGAGGTCGCCGAGCTGCCCGTCCATTCCGTCCGCGACGCCGTCGAGGGTGGCGACGAGGTCGTCGCGCGCGGCATCGAGCTGCTCCGCGGACGCGTCGCCCTGGCTCAGCAGCTCCTGATACTGCGCGTACGCGTCATCGATGGTCGCGCACGTCTCCGCGACCGGAACTCCGAACGCGTCTCCCGCGGCCTGGGTGACCTGCGCACACCCGGCGAGGAGACCGACGGCGAGCAGCAGAGGGACGAGAGCGATGCGGCGCATGACCCGAGAGTAGCCGCGCCACCTGGGGCGCGGCTGACCCTCGGGCGGTGCGGCGGTCAGCCGCCGGACGGGTTCTCGAGGGGCTTGCCCTCGTCGTCCGTCGTCTCGCGCTCGAGCACGTCGTCGGTGCTCTCACCGCTGTCGTCGGGAGCGCCGCCGGAGGCCGTGTCGGCTTCCTCGTCGGCGCCGGGGGTGCCCTGCGTGTTCTGGGGGTCGCTCATGCTCTCCTCCTCTGTTCGGTCCGACGACCGTATGCGCGGCGGCGAGGAATGGCGCAGGGGGTTGACCGGACGTATGGCGACGGCCACACTGCCGGCGCCGGGGCGCGTCACCCCTGTGCCCAGAGCCGTTCGATCGGGGCCGCCCGCCCGAGGATGCGCTCCGCCGCACGATGCCCGGAGAACAGGGCCGCGGGCACGGTGGCCGGATCGTCGGTCCAGGTGGCCTCGCCCGCGAGGTGCAGCACGCCGCCGACCGGGGTGGCGAGGTCGTCGTGATCCGCGGTGGTCGACCCGACCGTCATGTACGCGTACGATCCGTGCGCGAACGGGTCGTCCTGCCAGGCCGTGCGGCGCATCCCGATCGGATCGGGGATCTCGTCGCCGTACAGCCGGCGGAGCTGCGCCATGATCGAGGCCTGCACCTCCGCATCGCTCCAGTCCCGCGTGGCTGCCGCGGCGGGCCCCGCGGCGAAGGTGAGCAGGAGCGGCTCGTCGTGCAGCGCGGTGAGGTCGTACCAGGAGTGCCACCATCGCGCCTCGGGGCCCTGCTGCCGGAGGGCGTACACCCCGTCCTCCCAGAACCGCGTCGGGAACCGCAGGAAGACCTTCTCGAAGGCGTTCATGCGCAGCCGCCCCAGCGCCTCGGCGTTCACCGGCGGCAGCGGAGGGACGATCTCCATGGTTCCGGCCTGCAGCACGCCGACGGGAACCGTGATGACGGTCGTGTCCCCGGAGAAGTCGCCATGCGAGGTCCGCACCCAGACGCCGTCGTCGCTCCAGTCGACACGGGTGACGAGGTGCTCCAGCCGGATGTCGAGGCCTTCGGCCAGGCGCTCCGGGAGCACGCCGTACCCGTCGGGGAACACGACCTCGTCGCCCTCGATCGCGTCGTCGTCGAGGCCGTGCGCGGCGAGGTCCTCGATCCACGCCCCGTACTGCTCCTCGGCGCGATGCTCCAGGTACTCCCGCACCCGCTGCGTACGCTCGGCGCTCCATCCCTGGCGCGAGAGGGCCTCGTCCGTGACGTCGCGGTAGGAGGCCGTGGGGCGGGAGGCGGCGATGATGTCCGGGAGCACGGCGTCCACCGCGTGGACATCGGCGGCGAAGGCGCGCGTCTCCTCGGCGGAGAGCGGGCGCCCGTCGGGGCCGTGATAAGCGATCGGCCGGCTGTCCACCTGGAAACCGCCGACGGTGAACTCCACGGTCCGCATGCCGAAGGCCTCGGCAGCCGCCGCTACCGGGCTGCCGTCGACACCGTGGATCCACGAGGCGCCGAGATCGACGATGCCGTCGGTCCGATCCGTGTGCACCCGGCCGCCGATCCGGTCGCGCGCTTCGAGCACCACGACCGTCCGCCCGGCATCCTGCAGCAGCCGCGCCGCCGTCAATCCCGCCACGCCCGCGCCCACGATCACCGTGTCGACCTGCTCCATGCGCCCCTCCTCGCAGCCCCTCCGCGCGGAGCCGTGCCCCGACGATAGCCCAGCCCGGCACCCACCGACAGGGCCGCGGAGCCCGACGACCCGCTCGCGACGCCGGGCTCAGGCGGCGTGCTGGATGAGTCCGAGCAGGGTGCCGTCCGGGTCGAAGAACTTCAGGAAGAGGGCGAAGCCGCCGTCGTCGAAGCTCACCACCTCGACGCCCTCTGCCGCGAACCGCTCGGCGAGCGCGTGGATCTCGGTCGTGCGCAGGAAGAAGAGCGGCCGCTCCTCCCCCGACACCGTGAGCTTCATCGGCGCGTGCCCCGGCGCCTCCCAGAGCATGAGATCCGGACCGCCTTCGGCGCGGAGCATGGCGCTCGACCCGTAGTAGCGCCACCCACCGACCACACGGCGGGCCGGATGACAACCCCCTTGGGTGCCGCACGCGGCACAGCGCACCCTGGGGCCATGAGCCACCACCCCGATGACATCAAGCAGCCCTTGGACCACCTGCCCCCGGCGGACGAGAGGGACAAGGCCGTCGAGATCGACGAGCCGCACTATCCGACGTCGGGCGCGCCGGCGGACAGCCCGGACGTGACGCCGGAGACCGCGGCCGAGCCGGACAAGCCGAACCGCCACGGCGTCGACAAGCTTCCGCCGACCTCGCGCTGACCGTTCCGCCCGTTCCTCAACTATTGTTGAGGTCTACGGAAGGGCGGCGGATGGAACCGGACGATCTCCTCCCGATCGGGGAGGTCACCCGACGCACGGGCGTCGCGCCCTCCGCGCTGCACTTCTACGAGCAGCTCGGCCTCATCGCGTCGACGCGCACGCCGGGTAATCAGCGACGCTATCGCCGCCACATGCTGCGACGGATCTCGATCATCGTGGTGGCCAAGCGCATCGGCATCCCGCTCAGCGAGGTCCAAGAGCTCTTCCAGACCCTGCCCGTCGACGCCCCGCCCTCGCACGGCGATTGGCGCCGCGTGGCCAAGCGCTGGCGCGCCGAGCTCGAGGAGCGGCGGACCCAGCTCGAGCATCTGCAGCGCGAGCTCGCGGGCTGCATCGGCTGCGGCTGCCTGTCCCTCAAGGCCTGCCGCCTGCTCAATCCGGAGGACGCCCTCGGCGAGAGCGGCCCCGGCCCCCGCCGCATCTGAGAACCGGGACGTCCGCCGCGACCGGATGGACGAAGGAGGGGTGGTACAAAGCCCGGATCGGTGAGAGCGTGGAGACATCCCCACCAGCGATCGGCATGGTTGCGCCTCTTGGCAACGGGTTCCTGTGGAGATGGAACGAAGGATCCATCGAATGGGCAAGTTCATCTATGAGGGCGGTCCGAAGATCGAGATCGAGGACCGCGCTCTCACACATATCCAGCTCGTCATGACGACGAAGCTCCGGCGCGGCGAACCGATGCCGTTCTCGTGGAAGGAAGACGCCTCCGTCGGGGGCGGCCGGACGACGGTCTGGGTGCATGCGCACTCGAACATCGTGTTCAAGTTCTTCGGCAGCAGGCCTCCGGCCATCAACCGGCGGTGGGTGGACGCGCTGGCGTTCACCGCGAACACGCCGAACGGCCTGTATCTGGTGCCGGAGCCGACGGAGACGAGCACCGCCTCCCGGCAGCTCGCGGATCTCGCCGCCTGACACCGGCTCCGCCGTAGAGGAACGCACAGGCCCGAGGACTCAGTCCTCGAGGTCGGTGTCCTCCCCCTTCGCCTTCTCGGCCTTCTCCTGGGCCTTCTCCGCTTCCTTCTCGGCGCGCTCCTGAGCCTTCTCGGCCTTCTTCTGCGCGTCCTCCTCGGCCTTCCGCTGCTCGTCGGCGGCCTTCTGAGCTGCCTCCTGAGCCTTCTCTGCCTTCTTGTCGTCCGGCACGTCGGGCGCCGGTTCCGGAGCCGGGGCCTCGACCGGGGTCGCCGGCGTGTCCGCCTCTTCCGGCACGGTGACGGGCACGACGACCGCCGGCGTGGGCGACGAGCGCGGGGTCGGTTCGGTGTCGACAGGGGTCACCACAGGGTTCGGGTTGA
Organism: Microbacterium sp. LEMMJ01; assembly: GCF_002114135.1. Lineage (NCBI taxonomy): Bacteria > Bacillati > Actinomycetota > Actinomycetes > Micrococcales > Microbacteriaceae > Microbacterium > Microbacterium sp. LEMMJ01. The sequence goes on along the minus strand of NZ_NCTV01000025.1, from coordinate 46,704 downwards.
GCGCTCCGGCCGCCCAGAGCGTTCCGGCGACGGTGAGGGCGACCGCGACCGCCACGGCTCCGGTCAGGAGTCCGCGGCGTCGCCGAGCCCGCTGCAGGCGAGGAGTCCGGGAGCGGAGCATCCCGACCTCGGGAGACGGAGGAGCGGGCAGCACGAGGGTTCGTGTCGGAGCAGACGGACCGGCCGGCTCCCGCTCCGCGAGCGCTGCGGCGGCGATCGGAGCCGGAACCGGGGGCCGCGGCGGAATCGAGGGGTCGTGCGCGAGGGCGGACACCGCTGCGAAGACGCCGGCGGCGCTCGGCCGGTCCTCCGGATCCGTCGCGGTCATCCGCTGCAGCAGCGCGGACCATGCCGGACCCACGGATTCCGGAATCGCGGGGGGATCGATCAAGCGGGCAAGGGTGGCACCGATCCCCTCGGCCTCCGCGAAAGCGCGCTCTCCCGTGAGCGCTTCGCGCAGGACCAGGCCCAGCGCATAGATGTCGGCGGCAGGCGCCGGCGCCGCGCCGTTCAACTGCTCCGGCGCCAGGTATGCCGCGGTACCGATCACGGTTCCGGGAGACGTCAGCCGGGCCGCGTCCACGAGCACCGAGATCCCGAAGTCGGCGAGCTTGGCGCCCGACCGGCTCCCGGCGAGGGAGCGCCCGGTGAGCAGGACATTGGAGGGCTTGATGTCGCGGTGGACGATCCCCGCGCCGTGCACGACATGGAGGGCCTCCGCCAGATCAGCCGCGAGCGCCGCCACCTCGTCCGAGGGCAGCGGCCCCTGGGCGATCCGCTCGGCGAGGGTCGGGCCGTCGACGAACTCCATCACCAGGTATTCCGCCCGTCCCGGATGCAGTTGCGCGTCATACAGCGTGACCAGCGCGGGGTGGTTGAGCGAGGCGAGCACGGTCATCTCGCCGCGGGCGCGCTCGGAGGCGGCACCCTGTTCGGTCTCCGCGCGGAGCATCTTGATGGCGACCGTGCGCCCGAGCAGCGAATCCTCCGCGCGGTACACGCGGGCCATCCCGCCCTGCCCGACGCACTCCCGGAGATGGTAGCGCCCATCGAGCAGCGCCTCCGTGGGAAGCGAGTCATCCGTCATCGTCGAATCCTCCTGCCACGGCGTCGGGAGCGGCGCGGCGAGACCCCACTGTAGAAGCAGGGCCGGGGGGCCGTCTCGGGCCTTGACAGACGGGCCGTCGATCGGGTGGCCCTCGTCCGCGGGAGAATGGGAGATATGCCCGCGCGTTCCCCCCAGCGACTGCTCCTGTCCGTCCGCCGGCTGCTGCACACGGATCCGTCCTCCGTCGCCCACACCGAGGCGATGCCCGTGATCGACGAGCACACGGTGCCGCGGGTCCTCGATCTGGCGACGCGCATCGGGGAGTCGATGTTCGCGGTCGGCGCCTCCGCTCACGAGGTCACGCTCGCCATCACGCGCGTCTGCGAGGCGTACGGCCTCAAGGGCGTCCAGGTCGATGTGACCTACAACTCGATCACGGTGTCCTTCCACCTCAGCGGGGAGGTGTGGCCCGAGACGCTCGTCCGCGTGGTCCGCGTGGCCGCCCCCGACCACGCCAAGCTGCAGCGCGTGCAGGCGCTCGTGGCCGACATCGACGGCGGCCTGGATCTGGAATCCGCACGCACCGCGTTCCGGGTCATCCGTCGCGTGCCCTTCCGCTACCAGCAGTCCGTGGTGATCGTCGCACGGGCGCTCCTCGCGGTCGGCGTGAGCATCATGCTCGGCGCCTCCCCGCTCATCGTGGGCCTCACCTTCGTCGCCGCGCTGGGGGCGGCGCTCACCCAGGCGGGCCTGGCCCGGCTGCGGGTGCCGCTGTTCTTCAGCCAGATCGCGGGAGGCCTCGTCACCACGGTCGTCGCGGTCGCCGTCTCGGCGCTCGGCAGCGCGAGGATCGAACCGTTCGTCGGCATCCGCCCGTCGATCATCGTCGCCTCGGGCATCGTGCTCATGCTCGCCGGGCTCACGGTGGTGGGCGCCGCGCAGGATGCCATCGACGGCTTCGCCCTCACCGCCGGTGGCCGCATCCTCGACCTGACGATGCAGACGCTCGGGGTGGTGATCGGCATCCTCGTCGGGCTGGAGCTCGGCGGCGTGCTGGGCTTCACGATGGAGCTGCCGGACGACCCCGCGCCCTTCGGGCCCCTGCTCAACCAATTCGCGGGGGCCATCATCATCGCGGTCGCCGTGGCCGTGTTCAACGGCGCCGGCATCCGCATCATCCTCGTCAGCGCGTTGCTCAGCGCCGTCACCCTCGCCGGGTACGCCGGCACCATCGCCCTCCAGCTCCACCCGGCCGCGGCGAGCGCGGTGGGAGCGCTGCTGGCGAGCTTCGTCGGCATGCTCATCGCGCACAATCTGCACGTGCCCTCGGTCGCGGTGACGACCGCCGCGATCGTCCCGCTCGTGCCCGGTGTCGCGGTGTTCCAGGGCCTCCTCGAGGTCGTGCACGCAGCGGGCACCTCCTCCGGGATGCTCACCGTCGGCGGATCGCTGATCGACGCCGCCGTGATCGGGATCGCGCTCGCCTCCGGCGCCTCCCTGGGCCTTTACCTCGGAACGCCGGTGCGAGCGACCCTCGCCGGCGTCGCGAAGACCAGGGCGCGCGTGCGCCGCTGACCCGACGAGGTCATGCCGCCGAGGAGTCGGCGGCGAGGTCGAGCACCCACGCGTTGACCGTGAGCTCGGCCCCGCGGAACTGCTCCGTGAGGGTTCCCTGACGGGTGAATCCGCCCCGCTGACACACCGCGTTCGACGCCGGGTTGTCGACCGCGGGGAACGCGAGCAGCGAACGCCCCTCCCCTGCGCGATCACGGAGGACGTCGACGAGCAGAGCCAGAGCCCGGGCGGCCACTCGCCGGCCCTGTGCAGCGGGCAGCACGAACCAGCCGGTCTCCCACGCCGGCTCGTCCTGCCACGTGATCCGCCACGCGCCGATCGAGCCGAGAGGCTGCCCCTCGTCGTCGATGATCGCGAACATCAGGGCCTCGTCCCCCGCGACGAGACGCAGGTACCGCTCGTGACGCGCCTGCACCTCCGCCGCACTCTCCGGCCCGTTGAGGTGCACCGTCATCTCCGGGGCGTTCGCCGCGTGCAGGAGAGGGAGATCGTCGGCCGACCAGGGCCGAAGGCTCAGCGTGTCCACGTTCGCAGCCTGTCACGCCCCTCCGACACCGGACACGACGATGCGCCCACCGCGGACGGATCCACGACGGGCGCATCGGTCGACGGTCAGTGGCCGCCGAGGTCCTTGACCAGCTCGGCCTCGTCCTCCTTGGACAGCGAGGTCTGCACGACGGTGCCGTTGTACGGGGCCAGCGCCTCGGCGAACTTGTCCTCCGTGAGCTTGAGCGCGTAGATGACGACGGCGGACTTGCCGGCCGTCACGGTGGCCTTCACGCGGTCGCGGAACTCGGCGTCGATTCCCGTCTTGTCGAGACCGGAGAACAGGGCCCCGAGGAGGCCGCCGAACACCAGGCCGGCGACCGGGATGAAGAACAGGATGCCGATCAGCGCACCGAACAGAGCGCCGGAGGCGACGCCGAGGCCGATCCTGCTCCCGGCGCCCGGGTACTCCACCTTCGTCTTGCCCTCGCCGTCCACCTTCACGAGCGCGAGGCCGGCGAGCTCGACGACGAGGTCGTCCTGCAGGGCCTGGACGCGGTTGTAAGCACCCTCCGCGTCGCTCTCGGTGTCATAGGAGATGACGATCAGTTCAGCCATGGTTTCCTGCTTTCGGTTGCGATCGGAGATGCTCTCCACGCGCGCAGAGGCACCGGTCTTCGCCACCGACCCTAGGCGCGCCCCTGCGGACACGACAGAGCAGCCGTCGATGTTCACCCTGGTGACTCCGCAGCGGCGATGTCCGTGGCCTCGCCTACCGTCGCTGTCGTGCCCGAGCCCGTGCAGCAGTGGTGGGCGAGACGCCAGTTCTCGCGCGGACTCGACGTGCCCTACGCGGTCGGCACCTACCGGGCGGCGTGGGCGGCCTACCCCGAGCTCATCCGGCAGTATCACCCGGAGCTCAACCACGGCATCACGCTCTCGCAGATCCCGTTGGCGGCCGATGTGCTGCTCTGCTGGGAATGCGCCGTCGGCCATCTGTTCGCGGCGACGCCGACCGAGCAGCGCGAACGCCCGGGGCGGGTGCGACGGCGCTCGTCCTGGTGCCCCGAATGCGCGGCGCTGGCGCGTCCGCAGCCCGTGATCCTCGGAGAGGCGCGGGCACTCCCCGCTCGCCCGAAGAAGCCCGCGCCGGCGCTGTGCACGAAGACTCCCGCGCTGCCGACGGGCACGGCGTTCCTGAGCGCGTGCGCTCCGAAGCCGGCTTCGGCGGCGGAGGGGAAGCTGCGGGAGGCACTGGCGGCGCGACTGGTGTTCCCCGACGACGTCAACGCGATCAAGGTCGCGCGGCCGTTCTTCCGGCATACGGAGGTGTGGCCCGACATCCTGCTCCCGGAACTGCGGATCGCGATCGAGTACGACACGGTCGGCCGACACGGGCTGGAGCACGTCGGGAAGAGGGAGGAGACCGATCGCCGGAAGGATCGCGCGGTGCGCGGCGCCGGCTGGGAGGTCGTGCGGGTGCGGATGGGGAAGCTCGAGCCCCTCGGGCCCTTCGACCTCCCGCTCACCTCCCTCGGTGCGAGCGGCATCACCCGGCTGGTCGACCGGCTCCGCGACATCCGTGGCGCCCTCCTCGTCGATGCCTACCTGCGCTGACGTGCGGTACCTCACCCAGTTAGATACTCGAAGGCGGAGCGACCTAACCGTTCTCGCCCGCGAGCGCAACCCCCGTGCGCGACGGCGGCGGGCAGGCGATGATGCCCGCATGAAACTCGTCTCCTACGCCGGCCAGCAGCTCATCACCTCTGACGACGTCGCGGAGACGCTGCTCGCCCTGGCCGCCGCCATCGCCAGGGAGGGCGAGTCCGAAGCGGTCGAGATCCCGATCCTCCTGGAGGGCGAGAAGGACTGGGCCGACCTCCTCGTCGGCGTCGGCAACGACGTGCTCGTCAGCCCCCACCACACCGGGGAACCTGATCCCGACTTCTCCGCCGAGGTCGACGAACTGCAGGCCCACCGCCTGTTCCCGAAGCCGCGGAGCGACTCGTCGTCTCCCGGCGACATCGAGGTCCCCGCGCTCTCCGACTTCGACATGGGCCACGGCCTCTGATCGCGCTCCGCTGAGCGGCTGGTCCCCTCAGCGCGACGCAGAGAGCCTCATGCCGTCGCGGAGCGCGACCTCGCGGTCGGCATCGGCGATCAGGGTAGCATCGTGTGTGACGCAGAGGACGACCGCCCCGCGATCCGCCTCCTCCCGCAGCACTGCCCGGATGCGACGGACCGATGCGGCGTCCAGGGCCGTCGTCGGCTCATCCACGAGCAGGACGCCTGCTTCCCCCGCGAGCCCGTGAGCCAGGAGCACACGCTGCTGCTGGCCGCCGGACAGCGTCGCGAACGGCAGGCGCTGCAGAGCCGACACAGCGGTGCGCTCCATCGCCGCCGCCACCGCCGCACGCGCCCGCCGATCCCGCCGGCGGAAGGCCCCGAGCCGACGCCACGTCCCGACCGTCACGACGTCTCGCGCGGTGAGCGGAAGGCCCGGGGGCACTGCGGCGCGCTGCGGCACGAAGGCGATCGGCCCGGTCGCACTCCGCCGCCCCCTGGTCGGTGAGCGCACCCCGGCGGCCACCTCCAGGAGCGTCGACTTCCCCGCGCCGTTCGGACCGGTGACGACGACGAACTCACCCGCCTCCACCTCCAAGGTGACGCCGCGCAGGGCCTCGTGGTCGCCGAGCCGGACGGAGACGCCGTCGAGACGCAGGGCGCCGTCGGCAGCACGGAGGGTTCTCGTCATGTCTCCAGTTTATGAATTTGATAATCATTCTCAACTACGAATAGGCTCGCGTTCCGTGACCCCCTCGCTCGCCGCCCTGCTCACCCCGTTCACGCTCGAGTTCTTCCAGCGCGGACTCATCGGCGGCGCTCTCGTCGCGGTCCTCTGCGGGGTCGTCGGCACCTGGGTCGTCGTCCGCGGGATGGCCTTCCTCGGTGAGGCCCTGGCGCACGGAATGCTGCCCGGCGTCGCGCTGGCCACGGTGCTCGGGGCACCCGTGCTCGTCGGCGGGGCGGTCAGCGCCGTCGCGATGAGCATCGGAATCGGCGCCCTGCAACGACGCGCCCGGCTCTCCTACGACACGAGCATCGGACTGCTCTTCGTCGCGATGCTGGCCCTGGGGGTGATCGTCATCTCCCACTCCGGGAGCTTCGCCACGGATGCCACGGCGATCCTCTTCGGCGACATCCTCGCGATCACCCGCGCCGACCTCCTCCTGCTCGCCGCGGCCGCGGTCGTGGGAGTGACGGTCGCCGCCCTCTGCCATCGGCCGTTCGTCGCGCTCGCCCTCGACGCCCGTATCGCGACGGTGCTCGGGCTCCGCCCCCGGTGGGCTCAGGCGGCCCTGGTCGGACTGGTGACCCTCGCGGTGGTGGCGTCGTACCAGGCGGTGGGCTCGCTGCTCGTCGTCGGTCTGCTCCTCGCCCCCGCGGTCGCCGCCGGACAGTGGACGTCGCGCCTGCCCACGCGGATGGCGCTCGCGTGCGCCTTCGGCGTGGCTGCCGTCCTCGCCGGTCTCCTCGCGTCCTGGTATGCGGCCACCGCCGCGGGAGCGTCCGTCGCCGCAGCCGCGATCAGCCTCGCCGGTCTGTCCTGGGCGGCGCGGGTCGCCGTGCGAACCCGACGGCCGATCGCCCCTCCCGTCCCTGTCGCCGCCTCCTGACTCGTCCCGAAAGGCTCTTCGTGCATTCCCGCCTCCTTCCCCTCATCACCGTCGCCGCCCTGACTCTCCCCCTCGCGTCCTGTGCCGGGCCCGCGGCGCAGAGCCCCGCCACCTCCTCCTCCGCCGGAGACGGCCACGGCGCGATCGCCGGAGCGGAAGAGGTCGCGGAACCGCAGCTCGGACTCACGACCATCGACGCGCAGGGTCGGGTCACCCACCTCGACCTCCTGGACGAGAGCGTCACCGACATCGGCACGGTGGCCGCCCCGGAGGGCATGACGACCGACGGCCGGTACCTCTTCGCAGACACCGGCGACGGCGTCGAGGTCGTCGACAGCGGCGTCTGGACGTGGGACCACGTCGACCACTTCCACTACTACCGCGCCGATCCCGCCCTGCTCGGCACGGTGGAGGGCGACGGCGCGGCGACGGTCGCGACGACGAACAGCTCGACCACCGGCGGCACCGGCATCTCCTTCTCCGGATCCGGAGACGCTGTCCTCCTCGACACGGAGGCCCTGTCGAAGGGGGAGATCCGTGAGCTGTTCCGCATCGAGCGCTCCCCGCACGAGGGGCTGGTGGTGCCGGTCGGGTCGTTCGCACTGGTGACCGAGGCCGACGGGGAGGCGGGCGGAGTCGTCGTCGGCTACACGGCGGACGGCGAGCGCACCGGCCTCCGGGAGGACTGCGCCGCACCGACCGGCACGATCACGACCAGGGTCGGGGCGGTCATCGGCTGCGCCGACGGTGCCCTGCTCGCCCGTGTCGAAGCCGGGGCGCTCACCGTGGACCGCATCCCGTACCCGGACGGAGCGCCGGCCGGAGCCGTGTCCGCGTTCCACAACCGCGAAGGGCGCCCCACGGTCGCCGGCCTCGCCGGACCGACCGACATCCGGGTCCTCGACACCCGCGCGCAGGCCTGGACGGTGCTCACCGCCCCCACTCCCCTCGCGCAGGTCACCGCGGTCGGCGATGAGGACGACACCCTCCTGGCGCTGACCCAGGACGGACGCGTGCTCGTGCTCAGCGCGCTCGACGGGACGGTGCGGGCGGAGACCACCCCGCTGGTGGCGGAATCGCTGGCGGCGGGCGAGGCTCCGGCCCTCATCGCCGATCAGCACCGCGCCTATCTGAGCGGCCCGGCGGAGCACCGGCTGTTCGAGATCGACTACGCCGACGACGCCCGCCTCGCGCGGACCTTCGATACCGCCGACGCTCCGGCGTTCGTCGCCGAGACGGGACGCTGACATGCGCCTCCTGCGACCCCTCGCCGCGGTTCTCACCGCGCTCACCGCCGCCGCTCTGACCGCCTGCGCCCCTCCCGCCGATACGCGGCCGGTGGTCGTCGTCTCGACGAACATCCTGGGCGATGTGGTCGGCGAGCTCATCGGCGATCAGGCTCGCGTCGTCACCCTCATGAAGCCGAACGCCGACCCGCACTCGTTCGAGATCTCGGCGCAGGAGGCCGCCACGCTGCGGGACGCCGACCTGCTCGTCTCCAACGGGCTCGGGCTCGAGGAGGGCCTGCAGCAGCATCTCGACGCGGCCGTCGCGGCCGAGGTGCCGTCCTTCGTCGCGGGCGACGCGATCGAGGTCCTGGACTACCGCGACGGCGATGCCGCGGGTATGCCGGACTCCCACTTCTGGACCGATCCGGCGCGGATGATCGACGTCGTCGACGCCCTGCAGCCCGCCCTGGCCGCGCTCGACGGGGTCGACGCCGACACCCTCGCGGCGGACGTCGCCGGCTACCGCGAGGAGCTGACGGCGCTCGACGACGAGATGACGAGCGCGTTCGCCCGGATCCCCGACGACCGTCGGGCGCTCGTGACCAACCACCACGTCTTCGGCTACCTCGCCGACCGCTTCGACTTCGAGGTCGTCGGTGCCGTCATCCCGGGCGGCACCACGCTCGCGGCCCCCTCGGCCTCCGACCTCGCCGATCTCGTGGGTGCCGTGGAGGAGACGGGCGTGCCCGCCGTCTTCGCGGAGTCCTCCTCCCCCGACCGCCTCGTCCAGGCGCTCGCCGACGAGGCCGACGTCCACATCGAAGTGATCGAGCTCTTCACCGAGTCGCTCACCGCCGAAGACGGCGGCGCACCGGACTACCTGACCATGATGCGCGTCAACACCGAGCGCATCACCTCCGGTCTCACCCGCTGAGACCATCCCTCACAAGAAAGAAGCACCGCATGAAGACACTCCCCCTGCGCCGGGCGCTGGTCGGGGCCGTCGCCCTCGGCGCCGCCGTGACGCTCGCCTCCTGCTCGACCACGGCTGGAGCCGGCTCCGCCGCGAGCGACGCCCCGGAACCGGACGCCGGCCCCCGGGTTGCCATCTCGTATGAGGGCGGCATCCTCGTCCTCGACGGCGAGACCCTCGACACCGTCGCCGACTTCGACTCCGAGCCGTTCACCCGCCTGAACCCGGCCGGCGACGGTCGCCATGTCATGGTGACGATGAGCGAAGGCTTCCAGGTGCTCGACACCGGGGCCGGGTCAGCCGACGAGGCGGTCCTGACCGACACGGTGTTCGCGGCCGACACCCCCGGCCATGTCGTCCGCCACGGTGGCAAGACGATCCTCTACGCCGACGGCACGAGCGACACCACGATCTTCGACACCGCCGACCTCGGCGACGGCGGTCTCCCGGCGGTGGAGACCGTCGACGGCGTCGAGGCGCACCACGGCGTCTCGGTGCTGTTGGAGGACGGCACGTTCCTCACCACGGTGGGCGATGCGGACGGTCGCAGCGGCATCGTCGTGCGCGATGCGGACGGTACGGAGATCGCCTCGTCCGACCAGTGCCCCGGCGTCCACGGCGAAGGGACTGCGGCCGACGAGGTGGTCGTCTTCGGGTGCGAGGACGGCGCGCTCGTGTACAAGGACGGCGAGATCACCAAGCTCGCCGCTCCCGACCAGCCGTACGGCCGCATGGGCAACGCGTACGTGAGCGAGACGAGCCCGATCATCGTCGGGGACTACAAGAACGATCCCGACGCCGAGGGCTACCTGCTGAGCGCCGTCACGCTCATCGACACCGCGGCGATGACGTCCGAGGTCGTGTCCCTGCCCGAGGGGGCCGAGTACACCTTCCGGGACGTCGCGCGCGGCCCGGGCGACCTGGCCTACATCCTCGGCGCCGACGGCGCCATCCACGTGCTCGACCCGGAGACCGGCGAGATCACCGACTCCTACCCGGTCATCGAGGCGTGGGAAGGGCCCGCCGAGTGGCAGGACCCGCACCCCGCCATCGTCGTCGCGGGCGACATCGCGTACGTGACCGAGCCGGCCGCGGACAGCGTGCACGCGGTCGACCTCACCACCGGCGAGGTGCTCGCGAGCGCCGAACTGGAGGTCACGCCGAACGAGATCGCACCGGCCGCCGGCTGAGCCTCGACACGGCGGGCCCGTCCTCTCGAGGGCGGACCCGCCGTGCGTGGGCGGAGGGGTCGGATCAGCGCGATCCGGGATGCCCGTGCCGCGTGCGCCGAAGCCGCCGCGCCGCGAGGAGTCCGGCACCGAGGAGCACGAGCAGACCACCGGCGCCTGCCGCCGCGGTCGGCCCCGGCGCGAGACCCGTCGTGGCCAGGTCGGAGGCCGCCCCGCCGTCCGCCCCGGTCGCCGTCCCGGGGTCGACATCCGTGCCCGGATCCGGATTCTCGGGTTCGGGTTCGGGTTCGGGTTCCGGCTCGGGGTCGGGACCGGAGCCGGGGTCGTAGACGTTCGTCACCGTGCACACGGTGTCGACCCCTGCCGTCACCTGGACGACGTCGCCCTCCAGCACGCCCCCCGTGCACTCCCAGCCGTCGCTGCGGTAGTCCGCGGTGGGCGCGCCCGCGACCGCCCGCTCCGAGAGCCGCAACGCACCGGCCCCGAGCGGAGCCAGGGTCACCGCCGTCTCGCCGGACGCTCCCTCGATGCGCGGGCGCGGGAACTCCCCGCCACCGATTGCACGCAGCGTCCAGTCCGTGGCGTCGGCGGGCCCGGCCGGGGCTCCCGGGCCATCCCCGACGACGGTCTTCCGGAGCGTCAGAGTGCCGCCGACGAAGGTGTTCGTGGCGGTGCAGATCGCGTCCTCTCCGAATCCCAGCGTCGCCGTGGTCCCGTCCCAGGTCGTGCCGGTGCAGGACCACTCACCCTCATAGCCGCTCGGGCCGTCCTCGGAGAAGATGTACTCCCCCGGCGGAAGCTGCATATCGGTGACGAACTCCGAGCCGCTGGGGCCGGAGAGCGCCGCGTTGCCCGGGCCGCGGGCCTTCAGCTCGAAGTCGCCGGGCACCGCGCGTCCGCGCTCGCCGTTCACGACCTGCTTGACGAGAGTCAGGCTCGGCGTGATCGATGCATTGGTGAGGATGCACACGACGTCTGCGGAGGGCGGCACCTGGACCACGTCGCCGGTCACCGTCCCCCCCGAGCAGTTCCAGCCGAGCGGATCGTAGCCGGTGGGGCCGTCCTGCTCGCTCAGCGTCCATGCGCCGGGGGCGACGGCCGCCTGCGTGACGGCGGGGGAATTGGCGGGCCCCGACACCGTGGCGGCACCGTCGGTCGCGGTCAGGGTCCACGCCGAGGGCAGCGCCGGCGTGCCGAAGGCGGAGGCGACCTGCTTGCGCAGCGTCAGGGTCGACTGGGTCCACCGGTTCGTGACGGTGCAGATCACACTCTCCAGCGGCATGACCTCGACGGTGTCGCCGGAGCCGACGGGAGTGCCCTCGTCATCGACGCACGACCAGCCCTCGCTCACATAGGAGCCCGCCTCCGGAGCGGTGCTCGCCTCCGACAGGGTGAAGGTCCCCGGAGCCACCGCCGCGAAGCTCACCTTGCCCGAGCCGGAGACGCCGCTGATGACGGTGTCGGCGGATGTCGCGGTGAGCTCCCAGTCCTGCGCGGTGAGGGGACCGCCGCCGGCGTTCACGACGTTCTTCACGAGAGTGAGCTGGCCGACCTCGAGGGTGTTCGTGACCGTGCAGGTCACGTCCGCTCCGGCGCCGACGGTCACGGTGTCGGTCGCCAGGGCGCCGCCCGTGCACGACCACGGCCCGGCCGCGTACCCGGCGGGTCCGTCCGCCTCGGCGAGCGCGTAGTCGCCGACCGGCACCGGGACGCGGGTGACCGCAGCGGATCCCGAGGCACCGGTCACCGTCTCCGGTCCGGTGGCCGTCAGGGTCCAGTCGGACGGCGGCTGGTCGCTGCCCACCACGTTCTTGACGAGGGTGAGCCAGCCGCCCGCGAAGGTGTTGGTGATGCGGCAGGTGATGTCGGAGCCTTCGCGCACATAGAGGAGCGCCCCGTCGATCCCGCCGTCGCTCGTGGCGTCGACGCAGGTCCACGCGCCACCGCTGTATCCGGCGGGACCGCTCTCGGCGAGCGTGTAGGCACCGGGGTCGATGGAGGCGTGGTCGACGGCGTCCGACCCGGAAGGGCCGGAGATCCGCTCGGGTCCGCTCGCGGTCAGGACGAAGTCGGATGGGGCGGCCAGCGGGTATCCGGTCGCCGCCGGATCGACGACCTCCTTGACGAGCGTCAGGTGGGGCAGATCCCCGGTGTTGGTGATCTGGCAGGTCACCGCGCCGCCGAGGGTCATCTCGAACTGATCACCGGCCACGGGGACGGCGGTGATCGCGCCGGTCGTCAGATCCCGCCGCTCGCACGTCCACGGTCCTGCCACATAGCTCCCCGGTCCACCGGACTCGCTCAGCGTGTACGTGCCGATCCGTGCCGGCTGGTTCTGCACCGCAGCGGAGCCTCCCGCCCCCTCGATGGTCGACGGTCCCTGGGCCCGCAGCGTCCACTCCGACGGGGCCGCGCCCCCGCCCTGCACGTTCTTGACGAGCGTAAGGCTGCTCCGGATCGCGTTGTTCTGCACCGTGCACGTCATCGACTGGTTCGTGGTGATGGTGATCGTGCGCTCCGGCTGCGTCGTCACGTCGCCGTCGCAGTTCCAGGAGAAGAAGGCGTACCCGGCTACGCCGCCGGTCTCGAAGATGCGGTAGGTGCCGGGCGGGATGAGGCGCGACTGCATGCCGTTGAGGCCGTCGCCGGTGAAGGTCTCCCCCGTGGCCACGTTGACCGCGTGCATCGTCCACAGGGTGCGGTCTCCGAGACTGGCCCCCGTGTCGAGGTTCTCGATCGCCTTGAAGAGCGAGAGCCGAGCAGTGGGTTCGGCGGCGACGGCGGGAAGAGCACCACCGATGCCGACGACCGCGGCCAGCAGCACGCCCAGAACTCCGAATCGGACTTTTCTCATCGAACGGCCCCCGCCCCGGGTGCGGATTCCCACCCGTCACCTCACCGTAGGGGCGGGGACCGCGGCAGGGCAAGGGTCGTCCGTGGATGGGGACGAGTGGGCTACGGTCGCCTCATGTCTGAGCCGTTCTTCACCATCGGGCACTCCACCCGCACGATCGACGAGTTCCTCGGGCTCGTGCAGGAGAGCCGCGTGGAGAGTGTCGTCGACGTGCGGCGTCTCCCCGGCTCGAAGCGGTACCCGCAGTTCGACCAGGACGCGCTGGCTTCTTCCTTGCAGGACGCGGGGATCGCCTACCGTCGCGAAGAGGCGCTGACGGGTAGACGCCCGGTGAGCAGGGACGTGCCCTTCGAGACCAACGCGTGGTGGCAGAACCGCAGCTTCCACAACTACGCCGATCACGCCCTGTCCGCGGATTTCGGACGCGCCCTCGATGAGCTCCGCGCCGAGGGTCGCGCGCGGCGCGTCACGGTCATGTGCTCGGAGAGCGTGTGGTGGCGATGCCATCGACGGATCATCGCCGACCACCTCCTCGCGCGGGACGAGGTCGTCCGCCATATCCTCGGTCCGGGGCACGTCGATAGGGCGGAGCTCAGCGGCGGCGCCGTCGTCCGCGCGGACGCGGTGGTCACGTACCCGGCCGCATGACCCTCCGCCGGCAGAGGATCCCCCTCGACTCGGGTTCGCGCAACCCCCGTGCCGGAACACCTCCTCTCCTCATAGGACTGGATCGCGGGAGCAGCGCTCGCGCCGACGCGAGGAGGAACCATGTCGAAGGCAGCCACAGCACGAAGCGGATCCGCGTCCGCTCCACCGCCCGAGCACGACGAGAAGCCGGACAGCCCGACCGATCTGCAGAAGCGGTCGTGGAAGTACGTCCTCGTCAAGAGCGTCCGGGAGTTCTCCGCCGACCAGTGCATGGACGGCGCGGCGGCCCTCACGTACTACGCGGTGCTCTCGATCTTCCCCGCCATGATCGCCGTCTTCTCGCTGCTCGGCGTGTTCGGCCAGGGCGGGGCCGCCGCCGACGCGGTGCTGGGCATCATCGGCGACGTGGCCCCGCCGGAGACCGCGAAAGCCCTCCGTGGGCCCGTCGAGCAGATCTCCCAGGCGCCAGGCGCCGGGATCGCGCTCGTGTTCGGAATACTCCTCGCTCTCTGGTCGGCGTCGGGGTACGTCGGAGCGTTCAGCCGGGTGATGAACCGCATCTACGAGATCGAGGAGGGGCGGCCGTTCTGGAAGCTGCGCCCCATGCAGCTGCTCGTCACGCTCATCACCGTCGTCTCCCTGACGATCGTCGCCATCGTGCTCGTGCTCTCCGGGGATGTGGTGTCGGCGCTGGGCGACGCGATCGGCGCGGGCGCGGGCGTGCAGCTCGCGTGGAACATCGCCAAGTGGCCCCTGCTGCTATTCGTCGTCGTCTTCCTCGTGGCGATGCTGTACTACGCGACCCCGAATGCCAAGCAGCCGAAGTTCCGGTGGATCAGCATGGGCGCCCTCGTGGCGATCGTGGTGCTGGCCATCGCCACTTTCGGCTTCGTGCTCTACGTCACCACCTTCTCCAACTACGAGCGCACCTACGGATCGATGGCGGGCGTCATCGTGTTCCTGCTCTGGCTGTGGATCGCGAACCTCGCCCTCCTGTTCGGCGCCGAGTTCGACGCTGAACTGGAACGCGGTCGCCAGCTCCAGGCCGGCATCGCGGCCGAACGCGACATCCAGCTCCCCGCGCGCGACACCCGCCAGAGCGACAAGCGCGCGGAGAAGGAGCGGAAGGACATCGAGGAGGGACGGCGCATCCGCATCGAGAACGAGGGCGACGGAGGGGAATCGCAGCGAGACGAAGCCCCGCGGTCCTGATCCCGGAGTTGGGGCGCGACCGTGTCGCGCCCCCACCTGCTCAGCGGACGTTCGCCCGACGCCGGATCCGCAGAAGAGCACCGGCGAGCAGGATCCCGACGCCGGCGGCCGTCAGCGGGCCTGTCATCAGTGTGGGGCCGGAGGCGGCGAGTCCCTCCCCCTCGTCACTGCTCCCCCCGGAGCCGCCCTCGCCGCCACCGTTGCTCGGCATCTCGACGGGGTCGTACGTGTTGGTCACCGTCACGACGACGGGCTCCGTCGCGGCCGCGTCGACCGTCACCGTCTCCGGTTCGATGGTCTGCGCGGCGAGCGTGACCGCATCGTTGGCGCCGTCCGCGGATTCGCTGACCGTACACGTCGCCCCGTCCGGCAGGCCGGTGAAGACGACGGGATCCGCGCTCGTGGCCCCCGCGGGAATCGTGGCGGAGACGACGACGCCTTCAGCCGGGGCGGGAGTGCAGGCGAGGTCGATGGTGATGGCGTCCTGCAGTCCCGCGCCGTCTCCGGCGATGATCTTCTGCACGCTGATCTCCCCGGACGCGTAGGGGTGGCGCGCACGCCGGTCCGAAGCGGGAGCGTCGTGGTCTGCGCCAGGACGAGCTTCTGCGCCGCGGGCCTGTCCGACGACTCCGTGTCGTAGAGATACACCGTGCCCTGGGTGAGCGAGGCCTGGGCCGTGATCCGGAATCCGTTCACCGGCGCAGCCGGCCCGGTCCACCGCGCCCAGAGCTGCGTGCCGGCAGCGACCGCGGTGCCGACGGGAACGGGCTGGGTTCCCGCCTGGTCCAGGAAGACCTCCACGCCCACGGCCGCGTCGAGCGTGCCGCTGGTGGTTCCGGAGACCGTGAAGGGTCCCACGATCGATCCGTCCTCCGGCACCGTGGTGGTGTCGGGGTCGATCGCGAGCGTCGGCAGAGCCGGCTCCGGGAGGCCGCCGCTGTCGAGGGCCGCCTGCACGACGGCGGCCGTCGCATTCCGGATGGTCGCGTTGGTCCCCGTCGCCAGCACGAAACCGTCGCTGAAGTACCAGATCGCGCTCTGCACCGCGGCGACCTGCTGCGAGAGCGGGAGACCGGAGAGCGGGTTCGCGGTGTTGAAGGGGAAGTAGTTGTTGAGGATGTAGTTGATGTAGTCGAGGTTGGGCACGTTCGACGCGTCCCACTCCCCGATGTTGTAGCCGGCGCCGATGCCGGTCTCCGTGCTGAAGTCGATGCAGTAGGCCGACGCGGTCGCTCCGGAGACGGGGTCGGCGATGGTGATGAGCTGCGGACTCACGGCCTCCACCGAGGCGCCGGTCGCCGGGTACGCGCCGGGAGTCGGCGCCAGGGTCGTGAGCTCACCCGTCACGTTCGTCGGGTACTGCGAGCCGGTGATGGTGACCTGCGTGAAGAAGCCCGCCCGCGGCAGAACGGGGTCGGGATCCCACAGCGGACGCCGGCGTCGCGCCGAAGAGCACCATCGCCGCCGCGATGGCCGTCGCCAGAAGTGCCCCTGCTGTCCGCGAGCGTGCGCGCGTGGTCTCCGTGTGCATGGTGTCCCTCGATCTCGCCGATGATCCGAGTGACGGGTTCTCCGACTGCGACAGCCCGCCGTTGGTCACCGACGATAAGCCTGAGGGCCGCACGATCACAGGGGCGGGGATGATGATCACCCGGGTGAGTCGAACGGCGTCGGTACGGCGGCAGATCGCTCTCGCAGCGGAGCGCCCGCCGGGGGAGGGAGGTGAGTGGCAGGCGCTCCGTCGGCCGCAGCGTGACCGTCGAGGCCCCCCAAGCCGGCCCGTGCAGCACGTTCAGGATGAACCATGCGCACGGTCCGCGCAACGGGTGTGTCCGTCAGTGTCCGTGCGCGAGCTGCTGCACGAGCACGACGACGCCGCCGAGCCCGACGAGGATGCCCAGTGCGATGAGCTGCTGCCACCAGCTCACCCCGGTCCGGCGGACGGCGACGTACCCGATGAGCCCGAGGATCGCGACGTAGACGATCGACGCGATGGTGAGAGCCGTCCGCAGCTCAATCCACCCCAGCACGGCGGCAAGCAGGACGAGCAGCGGCACCGCCGCCGATCCGAGCGCCGTGCCTGTGAGCTTCAGGACCTCGCGCAGGTCCGCTCCCCGGGGGAAGCTGCCATGCGTCGCGAGGTGTGCGACCAGATCGGCGGCGAAGCCCGCCAGCGCGATCGCGACGATGCCGATGAGCAGGGTCACGGTGGCCTGCAGGGCGCTGGTGTGCTGGACGTTGGAGTTCTGCACGAGCACGATGGCGAGGCCCGTGAAGGTCGCGTACACCCGCTCCTTGATCGCGGCGCGGTCGTGCTCGGGCCGAGTGGCATCGGAGTCCGGCGTCCTCATGGGCGGGATGCTATCAAGAGCCACCCGCCGACCGCCGGCCTCGCGGGACCGGAGCGGACCATCCGGGTGCAGATCCCACGCATCGAGGATCTCCTCGACGCGCATGCAGCGACCGCTCGTGCGCCACGTCAGTCGAGGCGCGCGGACAGCTCCGCCGTGATCCCCTCGACCTGGGTCCGCGCCTCAGCCAGTCGTCCGACCTCCTCGTCGAGCCATGCCCGCATCGCGGCCGATGCCCCGTGCACGCGGGCGAGCCGCAGATTGGCCCGAAGGTTCAGGGACGCCCCCGCCAGCCCCGCTTCCAGAGCCTCCGTGGCGACGGCGAGGTCAACGGCGAGGTGTGGGTTGCCGTCCGCGGCGAGCGCACGGGCCTCGGCGACGAGGCTGATGCCGATGCGCCCGAGCTGTGCCACCGACCGCGCCGCCTCGACAGCCGCCTCCCGCACCCGCTGCTCCCGCGCGGGATCGTCCGACGCCAGCCCGAGCGCCGCGCCGAAGCGGGCCGACACGATCCCGTCCGTTTCGACGGCCTCCAGGAGCTCGGCGCGCACCGCGTCGAGCCGGCCCGTGCCCTCGACCACCGCGGGGTCGTCCGGGGTGTACCCGGCGACCATGCCCATCAGCGCGGCAGCGAGGCCCAGCATCACCCCGGATGCTGCGCCCCCTCCCGGCGAGCCGGTGGGCCGACTGAGGGCGTCGAGCCACGCGTCCATCGGGCGAGACGTCGGCACCTCTGCGGAATCCGTCATGCGCACCAGGCTATCCGCGAAGGCCCGACCGGCTCGCTCCTAGAAGGTGTTCGCGCTCTTCGCGAGGAGGCCGCCATCGCACACGAGGTGACTGCCGGTGACGTACGCGCTCTCCGGGCCGAGAAGCCACAGGACGGCGTCGGCGATCTCCTCCGGACGCGCCATCCGGCCGAGCGGGATCTGCTGACGTGCCGCCTCCCCGAGCTCGGTGCGGCGGGCGGCCAACGCCTCCCCCTCCAGGCCGAAGTAGAGGATGTCGGTGTCGGTGGCGCCCGGGACGACGGCGTTGACCCGCACCCCGTCCGGGGCGGCATCCAACGCGGCGGCCCGCACGAACGCGGAGATGCCGCCCTTCGATGCCCCGTAGGCGGTGTTCGCTCCCCCGGCGAAGCCCACGAAGGCGGACGGCGACGAGACGCACACCAGTGATCCGCCCGTGCCCACGGCTCGCCAGCGCTGCAAGGCCGCCCGTGCCGTGAGGAAGGTCCCACGGAGGTTGACCGCCATCACGCGGTCCCACGACTCGACGCTCGCCGACGTCAGCGTCTCGCTCACCTCGATGCCCGCATTCGCAACGACCCCGGAGATCGCTGGCAGGCGCTCGGCGACGGTCGTGAAGGCCGCGTCGACCTCGCTCTCGACGCTCACGTCACAGCGGAGCGGAAGGGCGGACGACGCCCCCGCGGCGAGCGCCGCCGCCGCAGTGTCCGCAAGCGCGCGCTCATCGATGTCGAGGAGGGCGATGTCCTGGCCCCGCGCGGCGGCGCGGAGCACGATGCCGCGGCCGATCCCGGCGGCGGCACCGGTGACGACGACCGTGCTCACCGGTCGGCCTCCGGAGCGGTGGTCGCGGAGAAGTGGGTGCGGATGTGCTCCGTGATGACGTCGAGGCCGTGATCGCGGTCGCCGCTCTGCAGCGCGCCGATCAGCTCGCGATGCTGGTCCGCGACGGCATGCGAGTCGGCGTAGTAGTTCGCGTCGCGACGGAAGTAGGCGCGGACCCGCGGCTGGATGGTGCGCCAGATCTGCAGGCAGTGCTGCTGCCCCGAGAGGAGCACGATGGCCTCGTGGAAGCGGATGTCGTCGTCCGCGAGCCGGGCGAGGTCGCCTGCGGATGCCGCCTCGTCCATGCTGTCGATGATCGCGGTCAGGGCGGCGACGTCCTCATCGGTGACGACGGCCATCGCCTTCTCGAACGCGAAGCGCTCGAGCGCGATGCGGATGGGCACGAGCACGTTCTCGATCTCCTCCTGGGAGACGCCGAGCACCTCGGTGCCGCGGTAGGGGTAGGAGACGACGAGGCCTTCCTGCTCGAGCTGGCGCAGGGCTTCGCGCACCGGCGCCCTACTGGTCCCCAGCTGGGCGGCCAGTTCGAGCTCGGTCAGCTTCTGCCCCGGCTCCAGGTCGCCGGTGGTGATGGCCTCGCGGAGGATCTCGGCGACGCGCTCGCGGCGCGACGCCGCAGGGACCGCGGGGAGGGAGGAGAGAGCGCTCATCATGTCATCGTACCGATGTGTGGGAGATTGTCGACAAAGTCCATTCACAGCGGACAACCGCATGGAACGCGTCGCCCGCCGCCAGGCGCTGCACCGTCCCCGCGGCGAGCGCATCGCCCAGCCCCAGACCCGCCGCCGTGGACGGCTCCCACGCGATCGTGTCCGCGCGCGGAAGGTCGGCGGCGGCATGGTTGAACCACAGCAGCCAGTGCGGCAGCGTCCCGGCGACGCCTCTCAGCGTGACCGAGCCGGCGGGCCCGAGGAGCGCGGCGGCGGCATGCACCCCGTGACGGGCGATATGACCCGCCCCGCCGTCCGCGTGCGCCGGCACGGCGACGACCGGCTCTCCGGCGAACAGCACGCGCCCCGGAGCGAAGAACGCGCGAGAGAAGCAGGGGTGCTCGCCCCACGTGAACGACCGGACCCCCGAACCCGTGTTCCGCACGACGGTCGAGACCGTGAGGGCGCCGTCCTCGAGAGCGATCGTGCGGGTCAGCTCCGCCACCCCGCCGTCGAGGAAGGGCCCGTCGGCGACGCACACCACGCGGTCGTCGGCGTGCGCGACCATCGTCCACGGCACCCGGGGCGCCCATCCGTGCTGCGCCGTGGACGGGGTCGGCAGTCCCGCGCCGGGGAACATGGGGAACCATCCGCCGACCAGCACCTCCTCGTCGAACTCCTGCGCCGACTCCTCCCCCGTCAGTTCCGAGGGCACGAGCACGCGCGGGCGACGGCCGTCGGACCACAGCACGTCCCCACCGCCCGGATCGAACTCATGGATCAGGCAGCCGTGCGCGGGCACGACCGTCGCCCGCGCGCGCCCCGCCCGCAGAACGTGCACGGTCGCCGCGTCCGACGCGTGCTCCCCGGCACCCGGGCGCGACGTCGTCATCGCGACGGGCCCTCCGGCCCGCCGCGTCCCGCGCTCGCCCCCATCTCCTCGAGCGAGCGGCCGTTGGTCTCACGGACCCCGAAGTACACGAGCATGAACGACAGCGCCGCCATCACCGCGTACAGGGCGTAGCTGCCGGGGAGCGACACGTCCCGCAGGCTGGGGAACGAGAAGTTGAGCGCCACGCCCGCGAGCCAGTTCGCCGCGGCGCACACGGACAGCGCGACGCCGCGGATCCGGTTGGGGAACATCTCCCCCAGCAGCACCCACACGACCGGACCCCACGACACCGCGAACGCGACCACGAACAGGTTCGCGCCGATCAGCGTCACCGGGCCCCACACGCCGTCCAGCTGGGGCGCCCCGTCCACGATGCGCGCCGTGGAGAAGCCGATGCTCACGATCACGAGGCTGACGAACATGCCCACCGAGCCGGTCAGCAGCAGCCTGCGACGCCCCACTCGGTCGATGAGGACGATCGCGACGACGGTGGCCGCCACGTTGATGAAGGAACTCAGCACCGACAGCCCGAATGCGGCGGACTCCTCGAAGCCGACCGACTCCCACAACGAGGTGGAGTAGTAGAAGATGACGTCGATGCCGACGAGCGCCTGCAGCGCGGCGACCCCGATGCCCACCCACACCACGGGGAGGAGCCCCCGACGCCGGTCCAGCAGGTCGCGGAAGCGCCCCGCGTCCTTGTGCTGCAGAGACTCCTCGATGCGGTCCGTGAGCAGTCGCGCCTCCGCCGGCGCGACGCGCTGCAGCCGGATCAGCACCCGACGCGCCGCCTCCACCCGGCCACGCGCCACGAGGAATCGCGGGGACTCCGGGACGACGAGCGCGAGCACCAGGTAGATCAGCGCCGGCACCACCCCCGCGATGAACATCCAGCGCCAGGCCGGCAGCCCGAGGAACAGCTCCGCATCCGCGCCGCCGAGCACCCACGCGATCCCGCTGTCCGAGAGCAGGGCGACGAAGATCCCCAGCACGATAGCCGTTTGCTGCATCGAGGCGAGCCGTCCGCGGACGTGTGCCGGAGCGATCTCCGAGATGTAGAGGGGGCCGAGCACGGTCGCGAACCCGACCGCGATGCCGGTGACGAGCCGCCACACCGCGAGGTCGACCACGCCCTGCGCGAGACCGCACCCGATCGCGGCGACGAAGAAGACGACGCCGGCGGTGAGCATGGTGCGGGGCCGTCCGATGCGGTCCGCGATCCACCCGGCGCCGAGCGCCCCCACCGCCGCCCCGAGGAGCGTGACGGCGACCACGACGCCCAGACCGACGGCGTCCAGTCCGAGGTTGTTCTCGATGGCGGTGACCGCGCCGTTGATGACGGCCGTGTCGAAGCCGAAGAGGAAGCCGCCGACCGCAGCCGCGACCGCGAACCCGGTCACAGCGGGGGTGAGACGTCCGCTCTCCCCTGGCGGGGGCGTCGTGGCGGCGCTCCTGCGACGGCGGCGCTCGGGCGCGGCGCCGGCGACGGCGGATGAGTATTCAGAGGACATCGGCTCTCTCCAGTCGGATTCCGGGTCGGTGCACGGTGCGCGCTCCCGACGAGACCACCGCGGTGCCGTTCACCCAGACGTGACGGGCGGCGGTGGCGTAGGTCTCGGGCAGGACGAAGGTGTCCGTCGCCCGCAGCAGTTCGGGGTCCCACAGGACCAGGTCGGCGAAGGCCCCGTCGGCGACGACGCCCCGATCGCGGAGGCGGAAGTGCCGCGCGACCGCGCCGGTCATCTTGTGGACGGCCGCCTCCAGGGGGAGAGTCCTCGCGCGCAGGGCATGGTGGCTCAGGAAGTGCTGGGAGCCGTGGAAGAACAGGGGATGCGGGGTCCGGGCGCCGAGGACGCCGTCCCGACGGGACGTGAAGCCGTCCACGCCGAGGAGGAAGCGCTCATGGCGCACCGCCTCGGCGACGTGGTCGGGATGGAACAGCGCTCCCATGAACTGCACGGCTCCGAGGTCGCCACCCGACGCCGCCATGATGTCGAAGTAGGCGTCCCATTCGTCCGTCCCGTTCGCCGCCGCGATCTCCGGAAGGATCAGCCCCTCCCAGTCGGGGGTGGCCGGGCTCACCGCCAGCCGGACCCGTTCCCACTGGCCCCTGTGCACGAAGCGCCAGTACCGGTCGGCGTCCGCACGCACCCGCGCACGCACCGCCGGGTCGCGGAGGGCGTCGGCCGCGGCCTCCTCCCCCGCCGAGAGCAGCCAGTCGGGCAGCAGTCCCGCGGCGAGTCCGATGCCGTCGGGATAGGGGGTCATGTCCGCGAGGACGTCGACCCCGGACCGACGCTCGCTCTCCAGCCGTGCCACCGCTTCCTCCCACGCCCCCTCGTGCGCGCCGGTGTCGTGTCGCACGTTCAGATGCGACAGCTGCGCGCGTAGCTCCCCGGCGTGGACGACGCGGAAGAACTCCGCCACGGCCTCCGCGAGCGCCGTGTCCCGGTTGCGGATGTGGCTGGCGTACATGGCGTCATGACGTCCCGCGACACGGGCGAGCGCCTCCAGCTCCGGTGTCGAGGCGTTGCGCCCCGCCCCGTATTCCAGACCGGAGCTGAAACCGAGCGCGCCGGCGTCGAGCGCCTCGTGGAGATGCCGCTCCATGGTGCGCACGAGGTCGCCCTCCGTCCGCTCGGCGGCGCGACGGAGACCCGTGTGCCCGACGAACCAGGCGAGGTTCTGCGCCGTGCCGCCGTCGTGCACGACGGTGAGGAGGTCGGCGAACGACCGCCAGCGCACCTCGCCGTCGTAGCCGAAGGCCGCGAGCGCTCGGCGGGCGGTCTCCTCGTCGCCGTCGGCGATCGGCGCGTACGTGACGCCGCAGTTGCCCACGACCTCGGTCGTCACCCCCTGGTGCACCGTGCTCAGCGCATCGCGGTTGCCCAGGATCGACCAGTCGCTGTGGCTGTGCGGATCGATGAGCCCCGGGGTGAGGAGGAGGCCGCCCGCGTCGAGCTCCGCGGCCGCGGCGATGCCGGCATCGGGCGCGACGACCGCGATGCGATCGCCGACGATCCCGACGTCGGCCGGGAACGGCTCCGCCCCGGTGCCGTCGATGACGGTCGCTCCGCGGATGAGGAGGTCGATCACGACGTCAGAGCACCTTCCCGAGGAACGCCCGCGCCCGTTCGGTCTGCGCGTGGGACAGCAGCTGCTGCGGGGTGCCGCTCTCGACGATGCGCCCGTCGTCCATGTAGATGACGCGGTCGGCGACCTCGCGGGCGAAGCCGATCTCGTGCGTGACGACGACCATCGTCATGCCCTCCTGCGCGAGCCCCTTCATCACGGAGAGGACCTCGCCGACGATCTCGGGGTCCAGCGCCGAGGTGGGCTCGTCGAAGAGCATCACGCGCGGCTGCATCGCGAGGGCGCGGGCGATCGCGACGCGCTGGGCCTGTCCGCCGGACAGGTTGCCGGGGTAGGCGTCGGCCTTGGCGGCCAGGCCGACCTTCGCCAGCAGGGCGTCGGCCCGCGCGGCGGCCTCCGACGCCCCGATGCCGAGCACCTTGCGCGGGGCGAGCGTGACGTTCTCCCGCGCCGTGAGGTGCGGGAAGAGGTTGAACTGCTGGAACACCATGCCGACGTCGCGGCGGACGGCGGCGAGGTCGGCCCGGCGCTCCTTCGCGGTGAGCAGGTGCCCGTTCACTTCGACGCTGCCGTGGCTGGGCGTCTCCAGTCCGTTCATGCAGCGCAGCAGGGTGCTCTTGCCGGAGCCGGACGCCCCGATGATGCAGACGACCTCGCCTTCGGCGACGTCGCACGTGATCCCGTGCAGCACCTCCGTGGCGCCGAAGCTGAGCCGCAGGTCGGTGACAGTGATCATTTCGAGTCTCCTCGGGAGGGGGTGAGCGCGTCCTCCACCCGGGGCGGGCGCGCGTGGATGGTGAGTCGGCGTTCATAGCGGCGGCCGGCGACGGAGAGGGCGAAGCAGATGACGAAGTAGACCGCCCCCACCACGAGGTAGGCGAGGATGGGCTGACCGGTCTGCGAGGCGACGATGTTGCCCGCCCGGGTGAGCTCGATCAGGCCGATGACGGCCACCAGCGAACTGTCCTTGATGAGCACGACGAGGAAGCCGATGCCCGGCGGCACCATGATGCGCGCTGCCTGCGGCATCACCACGAACCGGAGCTGCTGCGGCCAGGAGAGGCCCAGCGCCTGCGCCGCTTCGAACTGACCGCGCGGGAGGGCCTGGATGCTGCCGCGGACGATCTCGCTGATGTACGCCGAGGCGAAGATCGTGAGGGCGATCACGGCCGCCCAGTAGTCCGGCACGTTGCTGCCGGGCGACATCAGGGGCAGGGCGAAGTAGACGAAGAAGATGATGAGCAGCACGGGGACCCCGCGGATCGCCCCCACCCAGATCGCACTGATCCAGCGCAGCGGGGCGAACGGACTCGCCGCGAGGATGCCGGAGACGATGCCGACCACCCCGCCGAGGACCACCGCCAGAAGGCAGATCTGCAGCGTCACGAACGCGCCCTGGAGGATGAGGAGGAGATCGGGCAGATCGAACGACGTGAACATCAGGCCACCTTCCAGCGGATGCCGCGCGTCTCCAGGAGACGCGACGCCCCCGCGATGAGGAACGCGACGAGGAAATAGAGCAGGCCGCCGACGACGAACGTCTCGATCGTGCGGAAGGTGCTCGTCGTGATGCCCATCATCACGTGCATGAGCTCGGGCACCGCGACGATGGAGACGATGGAGGACGCGAGGAACAGCAGGATCACCTGGTTCGTCAGCGACGGCAAGACGTTGCGCAGGGCCGGCACGAGACGCACATGGAGGAACGTCGTCCGTCGCGAGAGACCCAGGGCGTCCGCCGCCTCGATCTGCCCCTGCGGGATCGCCTCGAAACCGGCGCGGTAGATCTCCGCGAGGTACGCGGAGTTGTTGACGCTGAGGGCGAGGATGCCCGCGGTGATCGGATCGAAGTTGACGCCGACCGACGGCAGGGCGAAGTAGATCAGGTACAGCTGCAGCAGCAGCGGGGTGTTCCGGATCACCTCGACGTACGCGGCGCCGATCGCGCGGAGCACGGGGAGACGGGAGGCGCGCAGCAGGTACACGCCGACGCCCAGCGGCGACCCGATGAGCACGGCCGCGAGGGTGATGAGGATGCTGATGCCGAGGCCGGCGAGCAGCTCGGGCGCATGGGGGATGAGGTCCCCGAAGAAGAGTTGCATGAGTTGTCCGTTCCGGCTGCCCCGCCCGGGGCGGGGCAGCCGAGGAGGTCGCTACTTGATGAGCTCGGGGACGTCGGTGCCGAGCCACTCGTTGTACGAGTCGTTCGCCGCGTCGCTGATGTTGTAGTTCCGGATGAAGTTGTCGACGTAGTTCAGCCACAGCTGGTCGCCCTGCTTCAGCCCCATCGAGACCACGGACGGGCTCAGCTGCGGGGCGTCGACGACGACGAACTCGTCGCCGGAGTCGGCCAGGATGCCCTGGACGACGGAGTTGCTCTCCATCAGGGCGTCGACCTTGCCGCTGCGCAGGGCCTGGATGGAGTCGGCCACCGCCTCGAACAGGCTCGCGTCGGCCTCCGGGAAGCGCTTCTCGAGGATGGTGGCGGGTACGCTGCCGCGGGTGGCGGCGACGCTGCGGCCCGCGAGGTCGTCGTACGAGGTGATGTCGCTCCCCGCCGGGACCAGGACGACCTGGCCCTCCGCCGCGTAGGGACGGGACATGGCCACCTTCTGCGCACGCTCGTCGAGGTTGGTGAGGGCGGCGATGACGATGTCGACCTTGCCGGTCTCCAGCAGCGGGATGCGGTTCGCGTTCGTGGTGGACACGTACTCGATCTCCGCCCCCAGGGAGGCGGCGAGCGCCTGCGCGGCGTCGATGTCGAAGCCCTCGTACTCCCCCGAGCTCTTCATGACCCCGTAGGGCGGGGCGTCCGCGAACACACCGACGACGAGCGTCTTCTTCTCGAGGACTTTCGTGAGGGTGCTCTCCTGGCCGCCTGCTCCCGCGCCGCCGCTCGAGGTGCACGCGGTGAGGGCGAGGGCGGTCGTCGCGGCCACGGCGAGGCCGGTGAGGATACGCGTCAACTTCATTGTGATGCCTTTCGGGTTCGGGCCTTCGCGCTGCCGTCGTGCACAACGCTGTGGTCTCTCGTCGCACCGCTGACGGGTGCAGGAACAGACATTACCCACAGATTGCCCAGTTGTCGACAATCGACTATCTTCGGTTTCGGAAGGGGCTCCCTTTCCCTCATCACGGTTAGAAGGTCTTCATGCGCATCACCCGAATCGACACGTGCGGACTGCGAGGTGCGACACCCGAGGGCGGATGGTCGCACGAGCTGCAGCCCGACGACATCGTGCACACTCTCGTGGCGGTCCACACCGACGAGGGCATCGTCGGCCTCGGCAGCGCCTTCACCTCGGAGGCCCTGGTGCGCGGCGCCATCGACCTGCTCTCCCCGCACCTCATCGGCGAGAACCCCCAGGAGGTCGAGCGCCTGACCGAGACGCTGCACCAGACCGCCTTCTGGATGGGACGCGGCGGATCCCTCACCCACGCGACGAGCGCGATCGACATCGCCCTGTGGGACATCGCCGGCCAGGCGGCCTCCCAGCCCGTCGGACGACTCCTCGGCGGGCGCCACCGCGACCGCGTCCGCCCGTACGCGTCGGTCCTCATGGACGAGGCCGGCCCGATGACCGAGAATCTCGAGGCGCTGGTCGCGACCGGCTTCTCCGCCTTCAAGATCGGCTGGTGGAAGTTCGGCCGCGTGGACGCGGCGACCGACGAGGCCACCGTCGCCGCCGCGCGGGCCGCGGTCGGCGATCGACTGCTGGCCGTCGACGCCGGCGGATCCGAGGCCTTCTTCCCGGGCGACAGGGCCTGGGCGAAGCGGACCGCCCGGATGCTCGCCGACTACGACGTCGCCTGGTTCGAAGAGGCGCTCGCCCCGGACGACATCGACGGCTTCGCGGAGCTCCGCGCGACGTCCCCCGTCCGCATCTCGGGCGGAGAGGTGCTCACCCGCCGCCAGAGCTTCCAGCCCTACCTCGACCGGCACGCGTTCGACATCGTGCAGCCTGACACGACGAAGGGCGGCGGACTGAGCGAGTCCCGCCGGATCGGGTGGGCGGCGCAGGACCGCGGCATCCGGCTCATCCCGCACGGCTGGAACACCGGCATCGGGCTCGCGGCCGACCTGCAGCTGGCCTCCGCCCTCTCGGCCACCGACCTCGTCGAGTACAAGACGGGCTCGGCCTACGTCGACGACCTCATCCACGGCGGCTGGACGCTGGACGCCGAGGGCCGCCTCGACATCCCCGCGACGCCCGGACTCGGGGTGACCCTCGACGAGGACACCCTCGGCCGCTACGGCACCCGCCCTGGATTCGCCACCGCGACCCCCTGACCGCCCCGCGCGACCGACCGCAGGAGACCATCATGCGCCCCACCCCGTCCGACACCCTCACCCGCACCGGCGTGCTGGCCGTGCTCCGCGCACCCGATGCGAGCCTGTACGGACCGGTGGTGCGGACCCTCGCCGAGAGCGGCGTCCGCTGCATCGAGCTGACCCTGACGACCCCGGGCACGATCGCCACCCTGCCCCGACTCATCGCAGCGGCGGGTGAGGCGGAGATCGGCGTGGGGACGGTCCGGGAGGAGCACGAGGCGCGTGCCGCGATCGACGCCGGCGCCGGTTTCCTCGTCTCGCCGGGGATCATGCCCGGCGTGGCGGAGGCGGCCGCCGCGGGGGAGGTGCCGGTCTACCCGGGCGCGATGACGCCGACCGAGGTGGACGCCGCGTGGCGACTCGGCGCGGCGGCGGTGAAGATCTTCCCGGCCGCGACCGTGGGCCCCGACTACATCGGGCAACTGCGCGGACCCTTCCCGGACGTGCGAACGCTGCCCTCGGGCGGCATCGCGCTGGACGAGATCCCCGCGTGGATCGCCGCCGGCTGCATCGCAGTGAGCCTGGGCGGCCCGCTCCTGGGCGATGCGTTCGCCGGCGGCAGTCTCGTCGCCCTTCGCGAGCGCGCCGAGCAGGCGCTCGCGGCCGTCGCCCGCGGACGCGCCGCGTGACCCTCCCACCGCTCCACGTCGTCACGGTCGGCGAGGCGATGGGTGTGGTCACGAACGACCGGCCCGGCCCCCTCGACTCCGCGCGGGCGCACACGTTGAGCTTCGGCGGCGCGGAGAGCAACGTCGCGATCGGGCTGGCGCGCCTGGGAGCACGCGCGAGCTGGGTCAGCCTCTTGGGCGACGATCCACTCGGCGATCTCATCGCGCGCGAGCTGCGGGCGGAGGGCGTGACGGTCCATGCTCCTCGCCGCAGCGACCGCCCGACGGGGATCATGCACAAGCACCGACGGACCACGGGGATGGCCACGGTGACCTTCTGGCGCGCGGGGAGCGCCGCCTCCGGGCTCGCACCGGCGGACGTCCCGGACGCGCTCCTGGCCACCGCGGACGTCGTCCACCTCACCGGGATCCTCGCCGGGCTCGGCCCCGACTCCTTCGCCTGCGCGAAGGACACCGCGCGGCGGGCCCGGGCGGCCGGCGCCCGCGTCTCGTTCGATGTCAACCATCGCGCCGCGCTCTGGCGCGGCCGGGACGCGCGCGCCGCCTACCGTGACCTCGCCGCGGCCGCCGATGTGCTTTTCGCGGGCGAGGAGGAAGCCGCCATCCTGGTCGGCGCGGCGACGCCGGGTGAGCTCGCGGAGCGTCTGCGCGCCCTCGGTCCGCGGGAGGTCGTCATCAAGCGCGGCGCGGCCGGGGCCTTCGCGGACGACGGCCGCGATCGCCTCGACCTCCCGGCCGTGACGGTCGACGCCGTGGACACGGTGGGCGCCGGGGACGCCTTCGTGGCGGGGTACCTGAGCCTGCGGCCGGAGGAGGCGAGTCTCGCGGAGCGGGTGCAGCGGGCGGTGGCGGCGGGGGCCTTCGCGTGCCTGTCGTCCGGCGACTGGGAGGGGGCGCCGACGGCGGCCGAGCTCGCGCGGCTCGGCGAGGCGGAGGGTGTGCGGCGATGAGCGGCGGCCGTCGCCTCTTTTCACTTTAGGTCTGATAAAGTGGTTTCATGATCGACAAGCAGTACACCGTAGAAGAGGCGGCCCAGCAGCTCGCCGACACCGAGCGGATCGGCCGCGAGGCCCGGCGCGCGACGCGCTGGTTCCGGATCTTCGTCATCGCGCAGGCGACCTACGCCCTGGCGTTCACCCTCTCGATCGACGTCGCCGACGTGCCGTACTGGAAGGCGTTCGCGCCCTTCGCCCTCGTGACGATCTCGATCTGGATGATCGCGGTCCGCTACCGCCGCTCCGTCCCCCGGAACGGGTTCCGCAACATGGGGATCGCCCTGTGCACGTGGTTCGCGCTGTATACCCTCATGTTCGATCCGGCGCTCCAGCTGGTCGGGGCATCCTCTCCCTGGTGGTGGGTGCTCGCCGGCGTGGTGGCGGTCGCCCCGATCCTCGCCTGCGTGTTCGCGAGCTCCCGTCGATGAGTCACCCCCGCCGGGAGATCGACGCCCTCATCCACTCCCCGGTGAGGTTCTCCCTGCTGGCCGCCCTGCGCAACCTGGAGGACGTCGACTTCCGGTTCCTCGCCGACCTCCTCGAGGTCAGCGACTCCACGCTGTCGCAGGCGCTCACCGCGCTCGCCGACGCCGGCCTCGTCACCGTACGGAAAGAGGCCTCCGGTCGCCGCACACGCACCTGGGTCGGCATCACGGACGCCGGCCGCGCCGCCTTCGCCCGGCACCTCGCCACGCTTCAGGCGATCATCGACGCGGGGGCCACCACCGAGAGGACACCGGAATGAACGACGACACGGAGGTCGATGTGCGCCTCGCCCGTGGCGAGGATCTGGCGACCTGTGCGGAGACGCTCGCCGCCGCTTTCCGCGACTACCCCTGGACCCGGCACGTGATCCCCGAGGACGACTACGACGCGCGGCTCGCGGCCCTGCAGCGCCTGTACCTCGGGTACGCGCACGACCAGGGGATCGTCGCGGTCGCCGGTGAGGGCGCGGGCACCATCGCGCTTCTCCGCCCGGACGCCGCGGAACCGGAGGCCGCCTTCATCGCGCAGGTGGTCGCGCTGCACGGCGACCGCCTCGACCGCGTCGACCAGACCCCCTCCCCCGCAGGCGCGTGGCGGCTCGAGACCCTGGGCGTGCACCCTGGCCGACAGGGACGCGGGATCGCCTCGCACCTCCTCCGCTTCGCACTCGACGAGGTCGCTCGCCGTGGCGGCGGACCCGTGGTGCTGGACACCTCGGATGCGCGCAACGTGCGCCTCTACGAGCGTCACGGATTCCGGACGACTGCCCTCACCGATACCGACGGTGCGCCGCCGGTCTGGCGCATGGCGGCGGTCGTCCCCACGGACGATGCGCGGGGAGAGTAGATGACCAGCGCGAGCCCGTCCGTCCCGTTCGGGTGGAGTTGCTCGCGCGTGAAGATCTGCTCGCCCCGTTCCGCGTGGGTGAGGCGCACGACGGCGCCGCGCTGCGCACGGACGTCGTGTCGCGCCCAGATCCGTCGGAACGTCGCGCTGGCCCCGGAGAGCTCCGCGGCCAGCGCGTGGAGCCGCGCGTCGTCCCCTGCGCCCATCGCGTACCGGAGGCCGGCAGTCATGCACGCGGCGACTCCCTCCCAATCCGGGTGCATGGCGCGCTCCTGAGGATCGAGGTACAGGTCGCGGAGCTGATTGCGGCCCGGCCGCAGGCGCGGGTTGAGGTCGCGGGCCGCGGCATTCGCGGCGAGGACGGTGAGACCGGCGTCTTCGAGGAAGGCGGGCTGGTCCAGAGCCTCGATGAGGTCGAGCGCCGTCTGCGGCAGCACGTCGTCCGACGACGAGGCCCCCACGGCGGGCGGCTCTGCGGCGAGCGCTCTCAGGTGAGCGACGTGGTCGGCGTCCAGGCGCAGCGCCCGCGCCAGGGCGTGCTCCCGCGGGGTTGGGTGTGCCCCGAGCCCGGGAGTTCAGCCACATCCAGTTCCACGGCCGTGTTCCCGCGCGGACGCCGGAGGACTCCGTGCCGGCCCTGGTGAGGCTCGCGCGGCCGAGGGGAGCCGCTGATCGGACGGCTCTGGTCGTCTCGAGCGATCACGCCGACGCCGTCGAATTCGTCACGAAGCTCTACGACGAGCTCGGCTTCGACACCGTCGACGACAGCCCGCTCGCCGCGTCCTGGCGCAGCACCCCCGGCACCCCGATGTGGGCGATGTCCGTCGACGGACAGAGCCGCGACCGGCTTCGGAGGAACCTGGAGCAGGCCCACCGCCCGCGATCCCGTCCGATGGCGTGACTCTCCCACTGGTTCCTCTCTCTACGATGGAGTCGTGCAGCTCGTGGACACCCTCTCCGTCGTCGGTGAGGTGCTGTCCTGGATCGGCCTCGGCGTCGGAATCCCGTTCCTCATCGTGGCCCTGCTGATCCGGCTCGTCGAGGGGCAGTGGGTCCCCGTCGAGATCGCCGTGATCGATCGGGACGGCCGCCCCACCGCTCGCTGGTTTGCCGGCGGCGACTTCCACGAGCGACCGCTGCGCCGCGGCGAGCCCACGGCCACCACCGATGGATGGGTCGACGGGTTCCACAGCTCGAACGACCCGGCGCGCATCCGGATCGGTGAGGCGCCGCATCTGCGCCGGGTCCTGCGGACTGTCGGGGTCGTCTTCGCCGCGGTCGGTGCCCTCGGCCTGATCGTGTCGTTCCTCCCGCTCGTCCTCTGACTCGACCCGCGGGGCGTCACGCCCTCGACGGGCGCTCCGAGGGACCTCGACCGAACGAGTCCAGCGCCGCGCGGTACGCGGCGGCGTCGCTCCGCACCTCATCGGTGACCAGGAGCGCGTGCGGTCCGATCTGCCGGACGTACGTCCCCCGGCAGGGCAGCGTCACCACCCTCGCGAGGCCGCGACGCCACGCGTCGGCCAGGGTGGCGACGTCGCGGCGTTCAGGGCTGTCCGCGAGCGTCGTGAGGTGCGTCGCGAGATGTGCCTCGGAACCGCGCCGCTCCCACGCGCGGTACGCCGGATCATCGGACACCTCCACCCCGAACGCGTCCCGCGCTGTGGGCCCGACGATCCGAGCGAGCACCGCCTCCCGCTCATCCGGACTCAGCGTCGTGGCGAAGGCGCGGTCGAGCAGCGCCGGGTCGGGGTCGGTCGCGGCGTGCGCGACCGCGTCGCCCCAGATGCGGGGCCAGACCTCCGTCCAGCGCGCCCGGGTCTCCTCGTCCACGCGCCGCGCGGCCGCCGCCGGTCGATCGACCAGCGGCGGCGGCGCGTCATCGGCGGGATCCAGCCCGTGCGCCTCGCGGATCCAGAGGAGCTCCAGCAGCGTGTGCGGTCGGTCCTCGACGGTGAGGGTCATGTCGTGCGGCCACGGGTTCCCGGGCATCGGTCGCGTCGAACGCATGTGTCCTCCCCTCCCGCCGTCGGCCGACCGCCGCCGGCCGACAGTCTTATATACTGCCTTATACAAGATCGCGGGGAGGAAGGAACGACCATGACCGTCACATCCATCGACATCGACCCCGACGAGTTGAAGCAGGCCAAGAAGCTCGCCGGCACGACCTCCAACCGCGAGACCGTGGATCTCGCCCTGCGCACCCTCATCGCGGTACGTCGCCAGCCCGCCGCCGTCGAGCGCATCATCGGCCGCCGTTTCGAGGCCGAACAGATCGACGCACCGACCGTGGCTCCCGAGCCGATGCCGGAGCGGCGCGAGGGCGCTGGACGGAGCGCGAGCACTTCCCGGTGACCATCTACCTCGTCGACAACAGCATCTGGCAGAAGGCAGGGAGAAGCGCCGCGATCGCCGACCGCCTCCGTTCCCTCTCGCCGAACCACCTCCTCATCACCTGCCCGCCGCAGGTACTCGAGTACTGCCACTCGGCCCGTGACGCGGAGGAGTACGCCGCTCTGCGGGAAGACATGGAGGAGCTGCTCCCGGCCTGGGAGCATCCCGACGAGCAGGTCGCCCTGGACATCCAGCAGGCGCTCTGGACCAACGGATTCCTGCGAGCCGCGGCCGCTTTCGACTGCCTGATCGCGGCGTACGCCGTCGTCAACGACGCCGTGATCCTCAACTCCGACCACGACTTCGGATACATCGAGCTGGCGACGGCGGGCCGAGTCCGCCAGGAGTACGTCGCCGCCTGAGCGCACGCTCACGCGATCGCGTCGTCGTCCCGCGGGCGCGGCACCGTCGCGCCGTGCGCGGGGATGAGCCCGAAGTCCGTCAGCAGCTCTCCCATCTGCGTGTTGTCGAGCTTGTCCAGGAGGCGACCCTGGAGGAAGTTCGGGCCGGGGATGTGGACGGCCTCGCCGTCGCGCAGCCGCGCAGTCGCCTTGAGGAGGTAGCGGATGTCGTAGGTCGAGTTGAAGACCTCCGGCACGCCGCGTTCCACGTCGAGCAGCTGATACGTGGCCTCCATCGCCGTGCGCACGGAATACTCGGTGGTGAAGATCGCGTCGCGCGTCGTCTCGGCGAACTGACCGAGGAAGGCGAAGTTGACGCTTCCCTCCGGGACCACCTGCGGACGGTCGCCGGCCCGGCGCGGCATGAAGAAGGAGGTCACGTACGGCATCATCACCGGGACCGTCTTGGCCGCCGACGCGGCGAGCTCGGCGATGTCCTCCACCGGCACACCGAGGTGGTAGAGCCACTCCTGCGCGATCTCCTCGCCCGTGCACTCCTGCATCGGCTTCTTGACGTAGTCGCCGGGCGTCTCGACGAAGAGCCCGTACACCCAGACCACGATCTCGTTCGGCTTCTGCGCCTTGAAGTGCGGTTGCCGGTTCACCGTCCAGCTCATCAGCCAGGCCGAGTCCTTGGCGGTGACGATCCCGCCCGTGACGACCTTGCCGCTGAAGGGGTCGCGCTTGCAGATCTTCTCGATGTACTTCGGGATGCGCTCGTCGACGGTGGTGACCGTGGCGGATTCCCACTTCGTCTTGTCGATGTCGCTGCAGAACACCTCCGGTCGCCCGAACACCGGCGACTTCGCGGCGATCCGCTTCCAGAGGTCCCAGGCCGGGGCCGGGCCGGTCTTGAGCTCCGGAGCGGTGTGCTGGTCGCCGTTGCCGGAGTTCTCCGTCAGCGACCCGATCGTCGCCAGACACAGGTCGTCCGGACCGAGGTCGACGCCGCCGGGCTCGCCGTCGGCGATCCAGTCGATGCGCGTCGCCTGGATGCGATCGTCCTCGATGTCGAACTGGATGTCGGTCACGGTGTGATGGAACCGGAACTGCACGCCGTGGTCGTCGAGGAACTTCCGCATCGGCAGCACGAGCGACTCGTACTGGTTGTACTTCGTGAACTTCAACGCGGACAGGTCGGGCAGCCCGCCGATGTGGTGCATGAAGCGGTGCAGATACAGCTTCATCTCCAGCGCCGAGTGCCACTCCTCGAACGCGAACATGGTCCGCCAGTACAGCCAGAAGTTGCTGCCGAGGAAGTCGTCGCCGAACACCTCGTCGATCCGCTTGCCCTCCATCTCCTCGCGGGTGGCGAGGATGACGGCGACGATCTCCTTCTGCGCCTTCTCCGAGAGGGTGAAGAGCTTGTCCGTATGCGCGTCCTGCCCCTGCTTCTCGGTCACCCGGCACAGGGAGACGTTGGGGTCGTCCTTGTTGAGCCAGTAGAACTCGTCGAGCACGCTGGCACCCTCGATCTCCAACGACGGGATGGAGCGGAACATGTCCCACAGGCACTCCATGTGATCTTCCAGCTCCCGGCCGCCGCGGATGACGAACCCCTTCTCGGGGTACTTGATCCCGTCCAGCGCGCCGCCGGGCAGCCCCAGCTCCTCGAGGATCGTGATCCGCTCCCCCGCGACCTGCCCGTCGCGGATCATGAAGATCGCGGCCGCCATCGCGGCGAGACCGCCGCCGACCAGCCAGACCGTCTTGTCGTCGGCCCCCTCCGGCTTCCGGGGCCGTGCGAATGCTTCGTAGTTCCCATTGCTGCGGTACATCTGTCCCACCCTCCGATTGGTCGACACCGATGCGCACAGTCCAGCCGAAACCGATGCGGAAAGGAAGGGCTTCCTCCGCGAGCGGCCGGGGCTCGCCCTCGCCGGGGTCGCGTGATCGCTAGGATCGCGGGGTGACTCAGATCCCTCCGTTGCCCCGTCGCCGCGCTTTCGGATGCGGAGTCGCCTCCGCCGCCACGGCGGTCGTCGGGATCCTGCCGACCGCGATCGTCTTCGTCCTGGCGGGGACGGCGGACCCGAACTACGGATGGCTGGTGTTCCTCACGCTGCCGCTCGCGGTCCTCTTCGGTGGCATCGCCCTCCTCCTCGGCGTGATCGGGCTCGTCTTCGCCCGCGCCGACGACGGAGGGTATGCGTGGCCCGTCGTCGGAGCCGTGCTCGGCGTCGTGGCGCTCCTTCCCGCCGCCGCGTTCCTGTGGGGCGGCTGATCTCGTGCGCCAGAACCCACCCGCCAACAGACTGATGCTCGCGATAGCTGCCGCACTGGCGGCGTTCTTCGTCTGGGGGGCGCTCGTGCGCCCCCTGTTGGACGGCGAGCCACCCGTCGCGACCTCGCTCGTGTTCGGCGCAGGGGTGGCACTCGCCGGTCTGATCATCTGGATCGTGCTCGGACGCATCCGACGACTGCAGCGCGCCCAGCGGCGAGCGCTGCGGGAGCGTGAGCCGCAGGCACGGATCTTCGGCTCCTACGCCCTCAACGGCGTGGCCGCGTACCTCTCGCGCACGATCCCCCTTCTCGGACTCGGCGCCGCACCGCGCGGCCTGCTCACGGCGAGCCCCACCGGGGTCATCGAGCCCTCGGGCTTTCGGCTGGTCCGCGGCGGAGCGCGTCTCCTCACGGCCTACAGCGTTCCCCGGGACCGGATCCAGGGCGTGACGAGGGGCGGCATCCAGGAGGGCGCCTTCCTCTATCCGACCCTGGTGATCGTGGTCTCGCAGGATGCGGGACAGGTCGCGATCCCGGTCCCGGTGACCAGGGACGACGCGCCGCTTCGCCGAGAGTCACCGGCCGGCATGGATCGCCTCATCTCCGATGCGGCACGGATCTGGGGCGTCCCTGTGCTCGGGGACGGCGACTGACGCGAGCGACTCCGCGACCGGAATCGACGCGCGAGCGCGGGTGACTGATGCGTAAATCGACAGCGTGGTGGTTGATTGCAGCGATGACCGCCGTCTCGCTCATCACTCTCGGCCTCGTCATGACCTACCGTTTTTCGACTCCGCTCGTCGATCCTGCTCCGCCGACGCCGCACTACGGGGTCCAGGCGCTCGTCGCCGGCGTGACGATGGCGGCAGCGACGGCGGGTGGCCTCGGCGCGGGCGTGTACGCGACGAAACGCGAGGTCGCCCGAGGCCGCATCGTCGGCTGGACCGCCGCCGCGATGCTCGCGGGCACCGTTTTGGGAGCGGTTCTGGCCTTCGTCCTGAGCGCACGCTGAGGTCTACCCGATAGCCGCCGGAAGGAAGAGACCCGCGACCCGGGTCATTGCGATGATCTTCGACCTTCCATGAAGGAGGGGAAGTCGGAAGCACCGAGGCCGTCCGGCGCAAAGAACGACTGAACAAAACTCCGGGCCGCTCGTTCCAGCTGCTCGGCTGTGAGATTGCTACCTCCGAGCGAGAAACCGTACGTACCGTCTTCGGGCCCGTTGGTCCACGTGAAATGGTAGGCGTGCACCCCATCTGAAGGTTCTGATTCGCGTACGTCGAACATCTCCCCACTGACGTCCAGAACCGTGTTCACATCCGCCACGCTACTGCGCAGCACAGCGCCACAGAATGGTCCGCGCCATTCGAGCGATCTCACACCCCGGTCAGCGATGTCGCTTCCTCGTACGCGGCCTTCAGCTCCGCGGACAGTCTGCCTCGTACACCGACCGCATAGCCGTTAGCGATCCCCCACGCGCGGATCTCCGCCGGCGACCCGGCGGCCACCCCCGGATCATTGCGTTGCGCGGCCGGTGCTTTCGGTGCGACCTTCGGGGCGGCAGTGAGCGCGGGCTGCAGGTGCTTCAACAGGGCAGCATACGTCTCAGGGGCGACGATGCGGGTTCCCAGCTCGTGTGCGCGCTCGAGTTTTCCGCCGGAGAACGACCCGTCGGTGACCAGCATCGCCGTCAATCCCGATACCGAGCCAAGAACTCGCACACCCAGCTCCCGAGAGCGATCCTCGAGTCGTGCACGCTGTCGGTCCTGCCCCACGAAGCCCGTGAACACGACCTTGTCCCCCACGCGCAGAGGGTCTCCGTACACCCACGTTGCCGGCAGCGGCCGCAGGCCTGCGCTCAGACGCGCAGCGCGGGCAGCATCAGCTTCGGCGATGAGGCCCGGCACCATTTTCGAGGGCAGCTGCAATGCCGAAGCGATGGCCTCGAGCTGCGCTCGCTCATCACCAGAGACATGCCCGTCGTCGAGCGCGTTGTGGGCTAGCGCCAGGAGTAGCGCGGTGTGCGCCGCTGTGATGTCAGTCGCGTTGAGGTCGTACGCCTCGACGAGGTCTTGGAGCGCGGCCGCCTCAGCGTCGGTGATGACGCCGTCCTCAAGAGCGTCGAGGACGGTCTCGACGTAGGTGAGGGACCCGACTGGAGCGCCCTCGTCCAGTACTTCCGCGAGGCTCAGTTTCGTCAGCTGTGCGATGAGCGCGGGTCGCTCCGGTGCCGTGGCGGTCCGCCGAGTGCGGCGACGAGTCGCCGACTCGTCCGGCAAGAACGTGAGCGGCGGGCGGCTGGGCCCTGTCGGCCAGACGACGCCGCGCGCCTCGTTCGGAACCGACATGAGCGCGGGGTGCGGCGACACTCGCCCCTGAGCCTGGAGGTAGTGGCGCAAGAGGCCGGCTGTCGCACGAGCGTCCCCGAGAGCCGAGTGCGCGTCGTTCAGAGGTACTCGGGCGCTCCAACAGCAGTCGATCAGACGACGTCGATCGAGGTTCGGGAGATAGTGGTGGCTGCCGTCGAGCGTGCAGTATGCAGGAAGCCACGGGACGTCCCACCCCGCCCGTCGGAACTCCGCACGGAGGAACCCGAGGTCGAAGCGCGCGTTGTGTGCAGCGATAGGAAGACCGGAGATGTAAGGGACGATGGAGGACGCAACATCGCGGAACAGTGGCGCATGGGCGA
Source organism: Microbacterium sp. LEMMJ01 (assembly GCF_002114135.1). NCBI lineage: Bacteria > Bacillati > Actinomycetota > Actinomycetes > Micrococcales > Microbacteriaceae > Microbacterium > Microbacterium sp. LEMMJ01. The sequence continues at coordinate 8,235 of NZ_NCTV01000025.1, read as the reverse complement.
CGTCTGCCTCCGTGATGCCGTGGATGTGAGTCGCTCCGACGGGGCCCTCCGGGTTGAACCGCGTCGACCACTCGTCGACGATCTGGCCGCGCTGATCTATACGCACCACCGCGAGTTCGAGCACACGGTCCCTCTTGGGCGACAGGCCCGTGGTCTCCACATCGATGATGGCGAAGTACGGCGACTGGGCCCGAGTTCGCACGGCCGGTGCCTCGTCCGTCTTTGTCCTTCCGCCATCGAACAGCCTCTTGAACCAGCTCATCCCCGCCCCTTCGTCTACGCCGATCCCACGGCGCACGACACCATCATGCCGGAGCCTGGCGACAGCCGAGACGTCTGACACCGCACGACCGTCACCGCTCGGGCGTCGCTGTCCCCCATCCCGCTTGGGATCTTGCCGGTTTGCACTTCAGTCGGGTGCGGGACCGCACCGCGTGTGACCCGGGTCGGCGACTACAGAAACCGAGACGAACGCCGCGGCGGGAGTCGATGGCGCGATGACGATGTCCGCTACGTAGATACGATGCCTCTATGCCTAACCAGAACCCGGAGTTCGCCGACATCTACGGCGTGGCGCCTCACGTCGTCCCCGACGCCCACGACGCACCACGCCGAAACGTTGTCGTGCACCCGCGTTCTGATGTTGTCACCGTTCTCGGACGCACGTCGCAGCGCGGAGGGTTCAACGAGCAGCACTGCATGCTTAGCGAAGTGGACCTGTCCTGCCGTCTGGACCTGCCGGGCATGTTCGACGTGCGCCACAAGCACAGCATCTTCCGCGCACACTTCTCCCGGCCCAGCGACTGCGAGTTCTACGGTTCTCTTGGAACGGACGAAGCCGGACAGCTGCGGGAGTTCTACGACCGCGTCAGCGGTTTCTGACGAGACCGCGCATTGATCAACCGTCAGATAAGCTGGCAGACTTTGCTTCTCCATGAAAGGGCACAATTGTGCACGCGACCGGAACACCCGACTGGATCACCGAGCTGACCGCAGAACACGCGGCGCTGGCGCCCGGTGACGCCTGGGCGCTGTCCTGGGACGGTGCCCATGAAGGCGTTGTGGTCATCGCTCAGGTGCACGACGAGTTCGTGCTCGGCATCCCTCTGACGCACGGTGAGGCCAGCTCGACAGAGATTCCCGCAGTTCTCGGTGAGGTGGCGGTAACCCTCTGGCCGCAGGCGGAGACCGGCCTCGGGACCTTCCTCCTCCATCGCCGGCTGGGATGCGTACTTAACGACACGCAGCTGCGGGAGATGCGTCGGTGGGCTGCAGGGCGTGGGGAGTTGCAGACGCTTGTCCCCGGCTCAGGCGCCGCCAATGTGGATGAACTCATGCAGGTCCTGCAGGACTACCAGCGCCGCTGCTTCATCGAATGGCCGTCAGAGACCGAGGTGACCATCGACGTCAACGCCACCGGCATGACGCCCCGCCAGTTTCGCGACGCGACCGGCCTCGACACCGAACGGGTGGTGGATCTGTGGGACGGCCATCTCCTCACCGCTGAGGAACGCGAACTGGTGGAGGCGTCCTGGACGACTCACGCCTCCACTATCTCGACCCGGGAACTGTCATCGCCTGACGTGAAGCTGCTCGTCGTTGAGCTCTGCGAAGCTGCGGGCACCTCCGAGCGTGAGGCACGTAACGCCGCACGGAGTGCGTACGCTCTCGCTGCCCGCACGGACAGCGTCTCGGAACGCGCATCGACACGCGCAGCAGACACACTCCGCCTCCTCATCCAAGACGCCCATGCTTCCTGAGGTTCGCACTGCCGCTGAATGGTTGCAGCCAGACAACATCGCCGCCGCAGCCGAGCACCTCCTCGAACACATGCCGTTCGACCAGCCGCGGGAAGCTCTTGAGTCGGACGTGATCCGAGCGCTCCAAGACTCCGACCACATCGACTTCGAATGGAGCTCCCGGGTCGACACCACCTGCGAGCTTCACGGCACGTACTCCAGCCCGCCCGCACGTATCAGAGTGTCACGAAAGCAACCCACCGCTCGGGCGCACTTCACTGCAGCGCACGAGTTCGGACATCACCTACAACGCCAGGATGACCAGTGGGCGATGGATGTCATGGCCGTTCTTCGCCGCAGCGACCCCGTCATGATGCGTCATGTCGAAGAGGCCGTCAGCAACTGTGTCGCGGTGGACCTGCTCATGCCGGAGCGCATCGTCGAAGACGCGTGGACCGGCCAGCTGACCCCTGCGTTCATTCGCGCGCTGACACGCAACGGGCAGGTGTCGCGACAGGCAGCTATCATCCGCGCCTCGGCATGGTCTCAGGAGAGCGAACCGCACGCCGTCATCATCGTCGCTGACCCGCTCACTGGACTCGTGCTGTCATCTGTATCGCACGAGACCTCGAGCCTGACGCGCCCGCCGAAGAACAGCGTGCAGCCAGACTTCCGCGCGCTTCCCGCAGGCCCCGAAGGTATACGCGGGGCCACCGAAGGCTTCATCTACTCCACGAACTCCGCCCGCTCCGACATCACCTACGACTGGGGGTGGGATGCGAGTGGTACGCATCTGCTGATTGTCGCGCGACCCACCTACCGGTTCGGCACGGCGCAGTGGGATCGCGACGACGTCGAGTGCCAGTCCGCGAGCTGTGACAGTTCGTTCTCCCGCAACGATGCGGTGCTCTGCCCGACGTGTATGCACCACGTCTGCCCTGACTGCGGGGCGTGCGGATGTGAGCGCCGGCGCGGGACGACATGCGCGGACTGCGGGATGGAGATGTCAATCCGCGAGTCCCAGATCGGCACCACCCACGAAGAGTGCCCGTTCTGATACCCGCGGCTCGCCGTTAGAGTGGCGGGAGGTTGTCCAGGTTGTTCTTCGTCGTAGCGTCAGCCGTCGTCTCAGAAACTTCTTCCCTGTCGGAGTCTGCTCGAGTAGACCTCCGCGCGCTGCGGGCAGCTAAGGTAGGCGTGTTCGTCTGGCCAAGACCTGGTGAGATCCTTGGGAGTGACGTGCCGCTTGTTCGGCATCTGTCTCGCGCTCCGCTCTTAATGGCGTCTTACGCCAACTAGCGAACCGGTGCCACGTCCTAAGGCGTGTGCCAACTTCACCGTGGTGCGGCGTCACAATGCGTGACGCCGCACACACGCACTCAGAAGTCCCAGTTCTCGTCGCGGGCCGCGTGATCATGCGGAATCTCAGGGGTTGCAGTGGGGCCGTGCCCTCTGCGTGCCACTCGTGAAGTATGGGCGCTTCGCGTACTGATGCGAGACCGTGGCACGTCTCAAGTCTACGCTCCACACCGGTGGCCGCACCATCGGAGACACCTCCGACTACACCTCGATTACGGTTCTGACTTGCTGCTCGACAGCGGCCCACAGGTCGACTTCGACCTCGGGCGCTTCGATGCTGACCACGAGTGAATAATTGACCCCTTGATCACTCTGGTCCATCTTCGGCCGGTTCTTCCACCAGCCAGCAACGGGATAAACGACAATCGCTTCTTTGCTCGCGAGATCCGCCGCCGTCCCTCTCCAGATATCAGTGTGAAGCGAACCAGACGAGGTCTGCTGGTCCCGTCCGAATAACCAGCCCGTCTCAGTTCTCAGCTCCAGCGGCTTCTCGCCCTCCTCACGCGCCTGCTTGTTGATGCGCTGACGGAATGCATCAATATTGTCCTCCGGACGCTTCATAGCGAAGCGAAGCCCGTGCGACGGATAGGCATAGCGGCCATTCCAACCGCGATTTGAGGGGTTTGGCTCGATGAAGTACGAGAGGGTGACGCGTAGTCGAACCATCGTCTCCCCCAGGTCCGATAGTTCGGCGATCGGCCACGGAAGCTTGTGTAGGTTCATCTCCCGCGCCTTGCCGCTGCTGGAGTTGCCCTTACGTTCGTAGGGATGGATCACGGCCTCGTCAACGAGAGTCAGTGCGTTCGACGCACTCCGAGTAGCTCTTTCGAGGCTCGGCACACCCATACCGTAACGGCGCAGAAGGTTCACGGCGTCCTTCTTCGTCGCCGCGGCGCCGAAGCGTGTCTCCATCGCGCTCGTCCACTCAGCTGAATGAACGACCAACGCGCGCACCGTCTCGGGTCTCAAGTGCGGATAAGCAGCGCGTATATCAGCGGCAATCGCGGCGACCTGGGCGGTGGCAGCAGAGGTATCGCGCGTCGTCGTGAAATACCCTTCGCCAGGATGCTGGAGTCGGGTCGTAAGTATCGCCAGGTTCTCCGGTGTATCCACACCAGTCCTGTCCGGTGTGCGCGCCAGATTTCCTCCTGATGCAACAACGTCTGGCTTGAACGGCCATCGCTTTTGATCGAACGAAACTGACGTGCGGCTGGTGGGCGAAAGCTCGCCACGGGGCGCGATTGGCACGTACCCTTTGAAGAGATCTAAAGCATGATCCATGGTGTCGTGCTCAGCGTATGCACCAACGGTGATCGCATTCCATGATTGCGCGGGATCTTCCACGCTCTCTGCATCACTTCGGTCGAGGTGATCGTCCTCGGCGCGAACATCGCGAACGTTGCCTGCTGAGATGACGAAGAGTCGAGGCACCGCTTCTTCATCTCGATTGAGGTACGTGAACTTCGGGGATGCATCATCGATCCCCCTACCGAAGGCGAGCGCATCGACCGTTGCCGACCACGCCGTCGGGCGGCCAGACTCTTGCTTTGGCCGATCACGAACTTCAGCGTCGACGCCCGGAAGTGCCGACGGTGCGGTAACCGCCAACATATAGACGCGGTGTCGATCTCGATCGGTAATCTCAGGCTGGTCCACGGCACGCGCCGTGATTGCACCGTACACGTCGGGATCGTTGTCTCCCGTATCGGGAAGGATTTTGACCGACTCAAGACGGTGATCCAGCTGGAGGCCGTGAGGAGAAGAGATCGCTGCCTGAAGGTCACCGTAGAGAGCAAGCCCAGCTACCTCTGTGCCGTGCGAGTATACGGCGACGTCTTTGCGCCAGCTCTGCTCCACAGCGTGGAGATCTTCGGGTGCGATCGACTCTTCCAGTAGCGGGTGACTGGCCTGAATGCCCCGATCAAGAATGCATACGACGGGGGCACCGCTCCCCGCATGACGTACACGTGACTGAAGTTCGCGTACCCACTCACGTTGCTCGGTAGCTGAGAGCCCCGGAAGGAATGACGAGACTTCGCGCGGTCGGCGCAACTCAGCAATGTCATCGATACTTTGAAAGGTCATGGCGAGCTGTTCAGCAGTGGCCTGCATGAGGACAATCGTTCGATCGTCGAACCCGAGGTAGTGAGCACTCGTCTTGAGCCCATGCCGTCTGGCGTACTCCATCAGACGGGCATGTTCCTTGCCGTCGCCCCGCCGGAGCCAAACCTCCCACCAGCGCAGTTCAGTGGGGTCCGTCGGAAACTCGTCGAATGGGTCAGTCCAAAGTTCGCGGATCGTCGCGCGTCTGATCGAGGCAATGCCTTCAATCAGTGGAGCATTATCTGGCATCCCCTCCGTTACATTGGCCGTCGCGACGTACTGCTCAAGCTTCTTGAGGAAGAATTCCTTCTTCCCGTCGGGGATGAAAACCGTTGCATTGAATATCGGACCACCTGGAGTCTGCTCTTCTTGAACCGCTACCAGCTCTGGCTGCGACCCAGAGCGATGTGATTCGAGACTCTCGATCGCCAGCTCAAGCCCAGGGAAAGAAACGAAGGTAATGTAAGTCCCTCTGTCTTCAGCATCCTCGACCGGAGGCGTCCAAGCTGCCTCGAACTCTTCGGTTAGGCGCTTGCCGTGGGCAGGACGGTTCCCACCGAACGCGACTCGGTCAGGACCTCCACCAGGACCGACAAGCGTGAAGGACTCACTCAACGGCGGGGTTGGCACGACAATGTGCGGGCGATCTCTTTCAGCCATCGCGCTTAGACAGCTCCGCCAGGTTGACGGAGGACCCGTGGGCGTTCGCCCAAGGCTGCGATGAGATCATCTGTAAGGATTCGCGATCTGCCGCTGAGGATCGTCCGCTTTGCAGCGTTCTCGGCGGCCGTCGCAATCTCAGCGTGGCTGAGGCCGCGGGCCGCGGGAACGATGCGCGACCAACTGAGGTTGCTGATCTGGAAAGAAGACAAACGATTCTTGATGACGGATTCGACCGACTCATCGTCGGGCAGGGTGAAGTCCATGACTGTGTCGAAACGTCGAAACAGCGCGTTGTCGAGCAACTGCGGGTGATTCGTGGCCGCGATGATGACGCTGTCCGACGCATCCTCTTCGAGGAACTGAAGGAAGGAATTGAGAACTCGGCGGATCTCACCAACGTCGTTCTGAGCAGCTCGGTTGCCGCCGAGGGCATCAACTTCATCGAAGAGATAAACCCCGCGAGTCTCGGCAAGCGCATCAAAGACGAGACGTAGCTTCGCTGCGGTTTCACCCATGAACTTCGTAAGAACTGTGTCTAAGCGGATCGAGAACAGTGGCAGGCCTAGTTCACCTGCGATCACCCGTGCGGTTGAAGTCTTTCCTGTTCCAGGCGGACCAGTAAGCAGAAGGCGTCGAGCCGGTGTCAACCCGTGCTTTGCAAGCGCGTCCCGCTGCCGTTGCTCCAGAAGAACATGACGGAGCCGGTCTTCGAGCTTGTCCGTGAGGACGAGGTCGCTCAGCCGCGCTTCGGGGTAGGAGACGTTGAGTAGCGCCCCAAGCTCGCCCTTCGGCTGAGCGAAAGGCACGACTGACGCGATGCGAGCCTTCTGCCCGGATCGTTCACGCAAATCGTTGACAAGGTCGCGTAGCTCTTGTGCGAACTTTGACTGCCCTGCGCGTGCCGCTTTCGCAGCAACTTGCATTGCAACGGCGTAGAACTGCGGGTCGTCGCCGTCTGCGTGACTCTTCACAAGCGCTTTGACCTGATCGTTGGTCGCCATGTGGGACCTCCTCTCAGATCACTCTCGTGGTGCCTCCCGAGGCGTGCCTACAGCGTCAGTCTATCTGGGTGCCTCGGGAAACGGATGGACGGCTCGGGCGTTGACTGAACTCGACTGAGCTGCTCGACTCTCCGTAGCGCTGCTTCGGCGCGGGCCCGGTCCAGCCTCTGGTTTGTGCTGTCAGGCGCAGCGCCGAGCAAGAGGCGATCAGTGATCCTGTATCGATCGCGGTAGGCGGCGATCACGCGCGCCGCCCGATGCCAGTCGGTAGAGCGCTTCGAGTCCGAAGGCGCAGGGCCGAGAGCCGCGGCCCACGGTCTAGATTCGGCAATCGCGGCAGAGAGAACGGATTCTGCGCGTGCTTCGATCAGCCCCACACGCTCATCGAGTGCACGTTGCATCTCCTCACTCATCGCGCCCGTCGCTTCCGGAATGAGACCTGCAATAAGTCGCGAGTGCTTCACACCACGACCGGACCCTGCCGGTCGTGCGGTCGCCGTAGCAACTCGGTGCCGGAGTACCGCAGCGACGTCATCCGCGTCACCGAAGCCGCGGGCGCGTACGAGACGCGGCAGCAATTGCTCGACGTCGTGGTGGTTGGCCTCAGCCCGGCGCAGCTCAGCGGAAAGTGGCCCGAACGCATCAGAATCGACCACACTCTCCGCTTGCTTAGGGCTCAGCCCAGAGGCCCTGATCAGCGACGCCCACCTGTCTCGCTGGGCGGCAGCGGCGATCGTCTCGTACTCCGCCGCAAGCTGCGCGATAGTCCCCCAGCTCTCTTGCTCTGCCGCAAGGGTCTCGTGCGCAGACAGCTCAGCACCCACGTGCTGGAGCACACCACTCAGCACGCTCTGAGCTGTGACTTCATCGTTGTCGCCGGGATGCGGGCCCGAGTGGGAGTCATCGGGCTTGTCGACAGCGACATAGGCGATGTTCGCCGCGCGACCGCGAGTCATCGCAACGTAGAGGCTCTCGCGCGTCAGCGATGCATCGACAAGCACGTGCGCGGTGTCGGTGGTGATTCCCTGTGCCCGGAATGAAGTAACGGCGTATCCGAGGTCAACGTGCTCGGAAACATAGCCACCGGGTAGCAGCAAGCTGGCGCCCCGATTGCGCCCTTCGCGTCGCACAAGCATCGAGCCGTCGGGGCGAACATCGAGAACACGCCACCGGTCACCGTTGCGTACCCAGCTCCCACCCGCCCGCAACCGACGATCATTCCTGCGCGTGATGACGATGTCACCGCTTGCCGCTTGTGTTCCGTCATGCAGGTCGGTCTCGCGCGGTCCACGCACCATGCCATCGAGGATCAGGTCTGTCCGCGCGCGAGTGTTGAGCATAGTGACCGAKTCGTTTTAAGAAGCGATGAG
>NZ_NCTV01000024.1:0-180583 GCF_002114135.1 Microbacterium sp. LEMMJ01 | reverse complement strand
CGGAAAGGGGCCGCGGACGGAGGGCGGGGGTGCTGTTTTGATCCCGCGGCGCGAGAGGGGGCGGGCGGAGGGGGAGGCGGAGGGGGGTCAGTGCCAGTGGGCGGGGGAGGGGAGGGTGACGTCGCGGACGTCGACCCCGGCGGGCGTGACCGTGGCGACCGCGTAGAGGAGGGACTGCGTCGGGTACCCGTGCGGGCGGTTGTCGCGGATGATGGCGCGGTCGTCTTCCGGGGGCAGGGTCGCCGAGGATCCGAGGAGAGCGGTCCACTCGGCCGTCCAGTCGGCGCTCGCCGCGGCGGGCCCGAGCGCCCGGAACTCCGGGAGCCACGCGGCGATGCGCGGGGTCTCCTCGTCGTCGAGGTCGTCGTGGGCGATCATGTGCGTTCCGGGCTCGATCGGGGTCTCCCGCAACTCGGCACCGTCCCAGGAGAGCACTCGCGCGCCCTCCGGACCGACTTCGAGCAGATTGAAGCCGTGCATCGGCGGGGCTCCCTGCGGAGAACGCCCGGTGACCGCGGCGAGCGGAAGGGTGCCGCGGGAGACGGCCGCGGTCGCGGAGAGGTCCTGCACATCGGCGCGGTTGAGGAGCACGGCGAGGCGTCGTTCGACGGGGTTCACGGCGAGCCAGGCCCCACCGGCGCGGCGGTCGCGGATGCCGATCACCCCCGGATACTCCTCGGGCCACCACGCGCCCAGGGCGTCCCACTCCCGGGCCGGGTCCTCGTCGCGGACGGCCAGCAGCCGCGCGGATCCCGCAGCCTCGACGTCGATCACCACCGTGCACACGCCTCCGAGTCTAGGTCGGCCGGGACGGGCGGGGACGGATCCGCCCGCGACGGCCCGGACGTCCGGACCCTGGGGCAGAATCGAGGCGTGAACATCGTCGTGGGAGTCACGGGCGGCATCGCCGCGTACAAGACGGTGCACCTCGTGCGCCTGCTCACCAAGGCCGGTCATGACGTGACCGTCGTGCCCACGGAGGATGCGCTGCGCTTCGTGGGCCTGCCGACCTGGGAGGCGCTGAGCCGGCACCCGGTGACGACGAGCGTGCATGAGGACGTCGCCCGCGTCCGGCGCGTCGCCCTGGGGCAGGGGGCGGACCTCGTCGTGATCGCCCCGGCCACGGCGAACTCCCTCGCGAAGATGGCCGCGGGTCTCGCCGACGACCTCCTCGGCACGACGCTGCTCGCGACCGAGGCGCCGGTGCTCGTCGCCCCCGCGATGCACGCGGAGATGTGGCGGAACCCCGCCACGCAGGCGAACATGGCGACGCTCCGGGACCGCGGCGTGCACGTGGTCGGCCCCGCCGACGGCGAACTGGCCGGCGGCGACAGCGGCCCCGGTCGCATGGTCGAGCCGGAGGAGATCCTCGCCGCCGCCCAGGCGCTGATGACGCCGGGCGACCTCGCGGGCGTGCGGGTCGTCGTCTCGGCGGGCGGCACGCGGGAGCCCATCGATCCGGTGCGCTTCCTTGGCAACCGGAGCAGCGGGCGCCAGGGAGTCGCGCTCGCGGCGGAGGCGGCGGCGCGCGGCGCGGAGGTGACGCTCGTCGCGGCGAACGTCGCCGGGGACGTGCTCGCGGAGGCCCGCCACCCGAAGATCCGGATCGTCCGGGTCGGCACGGCTGCCGAGCTGTCCGCGGCGATGAAGGAGGAGGCGGCGACGGCCGACGTCGTGCTGATGGCGGCGGCGGTGGCCGACTACCGCCCGGTCGAGGTCTCCGCCCGGAAGCTCACCAAGGACCGCGGCGGCGTCGGCACGATCGAACTCGTCGAGAACGAGGACATCGTCGCCGCGCTCGTCGACACCCGGCGGGAAGGGCAGCTCATCGTCGCGTTCGCGGCGGAGACCCCGGAGGACGAGGCCGAGCTGCTCGCGCGCGCCCGCGGCAAGCAGGAGCGCAAGGGGGTCGACCTCCTGGTGGTGAACGAGGTCGGCTGGGAGCAGGGTTTCGAACGTGGCGAGAACGCCGTGCACATCCTCGGTCGCGGAGGAGCCCTGGCACGGACCGCGGCCGGGACCAAGCGCGAGGTGGCGGCGGCCGTCTGGGACGAGGTCGCCCGCGAGAGGTGAGAGGTGGTGGAGCCGCTCACCGCTGAATGCTAAACTTGAGTCAACCAAACTCAACTTTCAGAAGGAGCATCTCCAGGAGGAGCGCATGACCACCCCGCAGACCGGATCCCCGAACCAGGAACAGCAGTCCGCCCTCGAGCAGTTCGGCATCAACCTGACCGACCGTGCCCGCGAGGGCAAGCTCGACCCCGTCATCGGACGGGACAGTGAGATCCGGCGCGTCAGCCAGGTGCTCACCCGCCGCACCAAGAACAACCCGGTGCTGATCGGTGAGCCCGGCGTCGGCAAGACCGCGGTGGTCGAAGGCCTCGCGCAGCGCATCGTCGCGGGCGACGTCGCCGAGTCCCTCAAGGACAAGGAGCTCGTCTCGCTCGACATCTCCGCGCTCGTCGCGGGCGCCATGTACCGCGGCCAGTTCGAGGAGCGCCTGAAGCAGGTGCTCAAGGAGATCACCGAGTCGGACGGCCGGATCATCACGTTCATCGACGAGCTGCACGTGCTCATGGGCGCGGGCGGGGGCGAGGGGTCGGTCGCGGCTTCGAACATGCTCAAGCCGATGCTGGCCCGCGGCGAGCTGCGGCTCATCGGCGCCACCACCCTCAACGAGTACCGCGAGTTCATCGAGAAGGACGCCGCCCTCGAGCGGCGCTTCCAGCAGGTGTACGTCGGCGAGCCGACGGTCGAGGACACGATCGCGATCCTCCGCGGGCTCAAGGGGCGTTACGAGGCGCACCACGGGGTGACCATCTCCGACAGCGCGCTCGTGGCCGCGGCCTCCCTCTCCAACCGCTACCTGCCCGCGCGGCAGCTGCCGGACAAGGCCATCGACCTGATCGACGAGTCGATGTCGCGTCTGAAGATGGAGATCGACTCCTCTCCCGTCGAGATCGACCAGCTCAAGCGTCAGGTCGACCGGCTGAAGCTGGAGGAGCTCGCGCTCAAGCGGGAGAAGGACGCCGCGTCCAAGGAGCGCCTCGGAACCCTCCGCGAGCACCTCGTCGAGCTCGAGAAGGAGCTCGCCGGACTCGAGGCCCGATGGGCGCGGGAGCGGCAGGGCCTGAACCGGGTCGGGGAGCTGAAGAAGCAGCTCGACGACGCGATCACCCAGCGCGACCTCGCCATGCGCAACGCCGACTACACGAAGGCGTCGAAGCTCGAGTACGAGACGATCAAGCGCCTGGAGCGCGACATCGCCGAAGCCGAGCAGGCCGAGGCCGCCGCCTCGAGCGAACCGCGCATGGTGAACGAGCAGGTCACCGAGGAGGACATCGCGGCCGTGATCGCGGCCTGGACCGGCATTCCGGTCGGGCGGCTGCTGCAGGGCGAGAGCGAGAAGCTCCTGCACCTGGAGAACGAGCTCGGCAAGCGCCTCATCGGCCAGAAGGACGCCGTCAAGGCGGTGTCCGACGCGGTGCGCCGCTCGCGCGCGGGGATCAGCGATCCCGGTCGCCCCACCGGCTCGTTCCTGTTCCTCGGCCCAACCGGTGTCGGGAAGACCGAGCTGGCCAAGGCGCTCGCGCAGTTCCTCTTCGACGATGAGCACGCCATGGTGCGCATCGACATGTCGGAGTACGGCGAGAAGCACTCCGTCTCGCGGCTCGTCGGCGCCCCTCCCGGGTACGTCGGCTACGAGCAGGGCGGTCAGCTCACCGAGGCCGTGCGGCGCCGTCCGTACAGCGTGATCCTGCTCGACGAGGTCGAGAAGGCGCACCCCGAGGTGTTTGACGTGCTGCTGCAGGTGCTCGACGACGGGCGGCTGACCGACGGGCAGGGGCGCACGGTCGACTTCTCGAATGTGATCCTCATCCTGACCTCCAACCTGGGCTCGCCGATCCTCATCGACCCCGTGCTCTCCGTGGAGGAGAAGCGGGAGCAGGTGATGGCGCTCGTGCGCCAGGCGTTCCGGCCGGAGTTCCTGAACCGTCTCGACGACATCGTGATGTTCCAGGCCCTCACCGAGGACGACCTCGCGCAGATCGTCGAGCTGTCGGTCGACCAGCTGCACGACCGGCTGCGCGACCGTCGCCTCACGCTCGCGGTCACTCCCGGGGCGCGGTCGTGGCTGGCCGAGCGCGGGTACGACCCGGTGTTCGGCGCCCGTCCGCTGCGTCGCCTCATCCAGACCGAGGTGCAGAACAAGCTGGCGACCGCCCTCCTCTCGGGTGGCGTGCACGACGGCGACACCGTCCGGGTGGACGTGGCGGCCGACGGCACGGGCCTCGTGCTCACCGCGACGACCCCCGAGCCGGAGGTCGAGGACGACGACGTGATCGAGGCCGAGCTGCTCGACGACTGATCGGGATCGGCAGACGACGAAAGGCCCGGTATGCGCGACGCATACCGGGCCTTTCGTCTGTCGCTGCTCAGGCGCTGAGGACGACGGTCTCCGCGATCGGACGGCGCACGCGCGGGGCGACCTCGCGCTCCTGCAGCACCTCCGGCAGAGCCTCGATGTCGCCGAACTCGCCGACGGCGATGACGGTGGCGGGGGTGAAGCGGGGCTCCAGGTCGGCGAACTCGCGGACGACCTCGGGGTCGAAGCCGCTCATCTGGTGCACGACGAGGCCGTCGTGGTGGGCCTGCACGGAGAAGTGCGCCACGGCCTGGCCGAGGTCGTAGAACGCGTGGCTGATCGGCGTGCCGTCGGCCGTCGCGGTCTCGGCGATCGCAACGACGAGGACGGCCGCGTTGCCGGCCCAGGCCTGGTTGAAGCCCATGAGCGCGTCGACGATCTGGGCGTGCAGCGCGGTGCCGCGGCGGGCGACGATGAAGCGCCAGGGCTGGACGTTGTTGGCGGAGGGGCTCCAGCGGGCGGCCTCGAGGGCGGTGGCGAGCTTGGCCTCGTCGATCGGGTGCTGCGCGTCGTAGGCGCGGGGGCTCCAGCGGCCGGCGAGGACGTCGAGGACGGGGTGCTCGGTCGGGGCGGTGCGGTCGATGACGGGAGTGCTCACGGAAGTGCCTTTCGGACGGAGGGGATCGGACGCCGTCGTCCGGGTACACGGGGGATGAACCGATGCATGTGCATGCATATTCCCGGAACCGTGTGCGCCGCGTCAGTCCAGGAGGTTGCGGGAGGCGGCGTCGGCGAGCGCGGCGCGGACGGCGCGGATCGACGGGGCGTCCGCGGAGACCCGGCGAGCGGAGGAGAAGATCTCCCGGCGCGGTTCGTGCGGGAGCGGGGCGAGGTCGACCGTCGGGGTATCGCCGGCCCACACGAGCTCGGGGAGGAGCCCGACCGCGAGTCCCGCGTGGATGAGCCGGACGTGCGCGGTGAGGTCGGCGAGCTCGAAGCGCACGTCGGGCTCGAACCCGGCGGTGCGGCAGAGCTGCTCCGCCCACGCGCGGGAGGCGGTCCCGGCGGGTTCGAGCACCCACGGCTCGGCGCGGGTCGCCCACAGGGCCGCGACGGGATCGGCGGATTCCGACGCTCCCGGACGCCGGGCGAGCGCGATGGCGTCGTGGGCGAGCACGACGCGGTCGAGGTCGGCGTGGATGGGGCGCGTGTGGCCCGGATACTGCTCCGCGAGGATGAGGTCGTAGTCGCGGCTGGAGACGCCGACCAGCCCGGACTCGGGGTCGCGCTCGGTCACCTCGACGCGCAGGGCGGGGTGGCGCGCGCCGAGGGCTGCGAGCGCGCGGGGCAGCAGGGAGTGCGCGGTGGACTGAAACACCGCGAGGCGCACGGTGCCGGTCACCTCGGTGAGCGACTCGGCGACGGCGACCTGGGCGTGCTCGAGCTGATCGAGGATGCCGACGGCCTCGGCCACCAGGACGTTCCCCTGCGGCGTGAACTGCACGCCACGACCGACCCGACGCAGCAGCGGCACCCCGACATCACGCTCCAGCGCGGCGAGCTGCTGGGACACGGAGGCCTTGCTGTAGGACAGCGCATCCGCCACAGCGGAGAGGGTCCCGCGACGCGACAGCTCCACGAGCAGACGCAGGCGATGGACGTCGAGCACGGCGGTTCCGATCGTTCGGGAAGAGTGAACAGAATCCACTCGAATCGGTTGATAGACGGAGCCTACCGACCGGCTGGACAATGATCCAGCCGCACACGACACCCGGGTGTGCGAGGCCGAGGAAGGTACCCCGCTTCATGACCGTCATCGACGACACCACCCCCCGCACCGAAGAGGTCGCCGCGCTCGTGCAGCGCTGGCTCGCCGAAAGCGAGACCCACCCGGTCGAGCCGGCCGCGCAGCGCCTGTCCGAAGTGCTCAAGGATCCGAACGGCCTCGCCTTCACGGTCGGCTTCGTCGACGGCGTCATGCGTCCGGAGGATCTGCGGGTCGCCGGCCGCAAGCTCGCCGAGCTGTCCGACATCACGCCCACGCTGCTGCCCGGCTACCTCCGTGCCGCCATCAAGGCCGGCGGGTTCTGGGCGCCGAAGCTCCCGAACGTCGTCGTCCCGATCTCGCGGCGCGTGCTGCGGGCCATGGTGGGCCACCTCGTGCTCGACGCCACGCCGTCCAAGCTCGGCCCCGCGATCGCCAAGCTCCGCAAGACCGGCAACCGTCTGAACCTGAACCTCCTCGGCGAGGCCGTGCTCGGCGAGCGCGAGGCGGGCCGCCGACTGCAGGGCACGTACGACTTCCTCGCCCGTCCGGACGTCGACTACGTCTCGATCAAGGTCTCGAGCGTCGTCAGCCAGCTCTCCATGTGGTCGTTCGACGAGGCCGTCGCCGACGTCGTCGAGAAGCTCACCCCGCTGTACCGGCTCGCGGCGAAGGCCGAGGCCAAGGGCGCCCGCACCGGGACCCAGAAGTTCATCAACCTCGACATGGAGGAGTACCGCGATCTCGACCTCACGATCGCGGCCTTCACGAGCATCCTCGACCAGCCCGGCCTGGAAGACCTCGAGGCGGGAATCGTGCTGCAGGCCTACCTGCCCGATGCGCTCAGCGCCATGCAGCGTCTCCAGGAGTGGGCCGCCGAACGCCGCGCCAAGGGCGGAGCGCCGATCAAGGTGCGCGTGGTCAAGGGCGCGAACCTCGCGATGGAGGAGGTCGACGCGAAGGTGCACGGCTGGCCGCTCGCGACCTACGGCACCAAGCAGGAATCCGACACGAACTACAAGCGCGTGCTCGACTGGGCGATGACGCCCGAGCGGCTCGACGCCGTGCGCATCGGCGTCGCCGGTCACAACCTCTTCGACATCGCCTACACCTGGCTGCTCGCGAAGGCCCGCGGTGTGACAGAGGCCGTGGAGTACGAGATGCTGCTCGGCATGGCGACCGGGCAGGCCGAGGCCGTCCGCAAGGACGTCGGCCGCCTCCTGCTCTACACGCCGGTCGTGAACCCGGCGGAGTTCGATGTCGCGATCGCGTACCTCGTGCGGCGCCTCGAGGAGAACGCGAGCCCCGAGAACTTCATGTCCGCCGTGTTCGAGCTGGCGTCGAACCCGACTCTGCTCACCCGCGAGCGGGAGCGCTTCGAGCGCTCTCTCGCCGCGCTCGTCGCCGACCCGTCGGTACCCGCGCCGAACCGCACGCAGGACCGCACGGCCCCGCGCCCTGCCGGCACCACGGACGGCTTCGCGAACGAGCCCGACACCGATCCGGCGCTCGCCGCGAACCGTGCCTGGGGCCGGGAGATCCTGCAGCGCTCGGTGTCGTCGTCGCTCGGCCGGGACGCGATCGCGGCCGCCCGCATCGAGACCGACGCCGAGCTGGACGCCGTGTTCGCCGCCGCCACGTCCGCCGCCGAGAGATGGGCGGCGCTCCCCGCCGCCGAGCGCGCCGCCGTCCTGCACCGTGCGGGCGATGAGCTCGCCGCCCGCCGCGGCGAGCTGCTGGAGATCATGGCGCACGAGGCCGGCAAGACCATCGCGGAGGCCGACCCCGAGGTCAGCGAGGCGATCGACTTCGCGCACTACTACGCGGAGCGGGCGAAGGATCTCGAGGCCATCCCCGGCGCCGAGTTCGTGCCGTCGAAGGTGACCGTGGTCACGCCGCCGTGGAACTTCCCCGTGGCGATCCCCGCCGGCGGTGTGCTCGCCGGCCTCGCCTCCGGATCCGGAGTGATCATCAAGCCCGCGAAGCTCACCCAGCGGTGCGGTGCCGTGATGGTCGAGGCGCTGTGGGCCGCGGGCGTCCCGCGCGATCTGCTCGCCCTCGTCGACCTCGCCTCCCGCGACCTCGGCACCCGCCTGGTCGCGAGCCCCCAGGTCGACCGGGTCATCCTCACCGGGGCCTACGAGACCGCGCAGCTCTTCCGCTCCTTCCGGGCCGACCTGCCGCTGCTCGCCGAGACGAGCGGCAAGAACGCCATCATCGTGACGCCGTCGGCCGACCTCGACCTCGCGGCCGCCGACGTCGCCCGCAGCGCGTTCGGCCACGCCGGGCAGAAGTGCTCGGCCGCGTCGCTGGCGATCCTCGTCGGGTCGGTGGCCGACTCGAAGCGCTTCGAGCGGCAGCTCGTGGACGCGGTCACCTCGATGCGCGTCGGGCTGCCCGATGACCCCGCCACGCAGATGGGGCCGATCATCGAGCCCGCGAACGGCAAGCTCCTCACCGCGCTCACCACGCTCGACAAGGGCGAGCGCTGGCTCGTGGAGCCCCGGAAGCTCGACGACGAGGGGAAGCAGTGGACCCCGGGGGTGAAGACCGGCGTGCGCGAGGGCTCGTACTTCCACCTGACCGAGTTCTTCGGACCCGTGCTCGGCATCATGCACGCGAAGGACCTCGACGAGGCCATCCGGCTGCAGAACGCCGTCGACTACGGCCTCACCGCGGGGCTGCACTCGCTGGACTCCGCCGAGGTCGCGACCTGGCTGGACCGCGTCGAGGCCGGCAACCTGTACGTGAACCGGGGCATCACCGGCGCCATCGTGCAGCGTCAGCCGTTCGGCGGCTGGAAGCGCTCGGCCGTGGGCGCCGGAGCCAAGGCCGGCGGCCCCAACTACCTCTTCGGTCTCGGTGAGTGGCGTGCGGGCGAGCTGCCCGCCGCGGCTCCGGGGGCGGCGGTGACCCCCGCCGTGACCGGGCTACTGGAGGCGGCCGCGCCCGAGCTCGACCCCGTGGGCATCGAGTGGCTGCACCGCGCCGCGGCCGCCGACGAGCGGGCGTGGATCGACGAGTTCGGCGCCGTGAGCGACAAGTCCGGACTCGGGGTCGAGCGCAACGTGTTCCGGTACCGTCCGGTGGCGGTCGACGTGCGCATCGCCGAGGACGCGCCGCTGGCCGAGGGAGTCCGCGTGCTCGCCGCGGCCCTGCGCAGCGGCAGCCCGTTCACCGTGTCGGCCGCGTCGCTGCCGTCCCGCGTGGAGAAGGCGCTCAAGACCCAGGGCGTGGCCGTGAAGACCGAGTCGGATGCCGCGTGGACCAAGCGCTACGCGAAGGGCGCCCGGTCGTGGCAGCGGGTGCGGCTCGTCGGTGGCGATGCCGCCGCGCTGCACACGGCCCTCGACGGCAGCCCCGACGTCGCGGTATGGTCGCACGCCGTGACCGGAGCGGGCCGGGTCGAGATGCTCCCGTTCCTGCACGAGCAGGCCGTGTCGATCACCAACCACCGCTTCGGCAACCCCACCACCCTCTCCGACGGCCTCCTCTGACGCCGAGACCCCGGGTACACGTCGAGACCCCCTGCTGCACGTGCGTGCAGCAGGGGGTCTCGGCGCGAAAGCGGGGTCTCGGGATCAGCCGCGCAGAGCCTCGGCGAGCTTCACGCGCGAGCCCATCCGGAGCAGGGAGTTCTCGTAGATCTTCGCGCCGACGACGATCGCCGCGACGCAGCTCGCCAGGAGGATCGCCAGGCTCAGGAGCGGCTCCCACCACTGCGCCTCGCCGACGAACAAGCGCATGGGCATGCCGACCGGAGCCGAGAACGGCACGTACGACATGATCGTCAGCACCAGCGGGTTGTCGTTGAACACGATCACCAGCACGTACGGCGCCATGATGAGCATCGTGATGGGGGTCGTCGTCGAGCCGATGTCCTCCTGGCGGGACACCATGGAGGCCGCCGCCGCGAACATCGCCGCGAGCAGGATGAACCCGAACAGGAAGAACACCGCGAACCAGATGATGGGGGCGCCGAGGGTGGTCAGCACCTCCCGCTGACCCGTCACGATGAGGCCGATCGTGGCGACGGCCGCGAGGGCGAGGATCTGTCCCATCGCGAGCACCGTGTTGCCGATCACCTTGCCGGCGAGCAGCGTGCGTGCCGGGATCGCCGACAGCAGCACCTCCACGACCCTGGTCTGCTTCTCCTCGACCACGCTCTGCGCGATGGTGCCGCCGAAGGTCGCTGCGGCCATCATGAAGACGAGCCCGAAGGCGATCGCGATGAAGTAGCGCAGCAGCGGGTTGGTGGTGACAGGTTCGAGGATCACGACCTCGGGCGAGAGCGACAGCGCGGACACGAGCGATGAGGGCGCATCCTCCAGGGCGATGATCGTGTATCCGGCGGGGTTGTCGCCCGGGAGCACCGCCGCGTCGACGTCGCCGTCGCGGACCAGCTCCTCGGCCTCGGCGCGGGAGGCGACCTCGGTCACCTCGACGTCGGGCAGCGCGGACACGGCGCCCGTGGTCTCCGCGGTCACCGCGACGGGCATGGCGTCGGTGTTCTGACTCGCGAAGCCGCCGAACAGCACGCCGGCGAGGGCGAGGACGAGCAGGATGCCGGTCGAGATCAGGAACGCCTTGCTGCGGAGCTTGGAGCCGATCTCCCGCTCGGCGACCAGCCAGATCCCGTTCCGCGCTGGGGTCGAGGCGTTCACTGGATGACCTCCTTGAAGATCTGGGCGAGGGAGGGGTGCTTGGGCGCGAAGCTCGCGACGTCGCCGCGCGCGACCGCCGACTGCAGCACGCGCTGGGCGGTGTCGGGGCCGTCCGCATCGAAGAGCGCGTAGCCGCCCTCGAAGTCGACGACCGTGACCCCGGGTTCGGTGCGCAGCCACCCGGCGTCGCCCGCGGAGATGAGCTCGTACCGGTCGCGGGCGTGCTCGGCGCGGAGCCCGTCCCGGGACCCGGCGGCACGGATGGTGCCCCCGGCGAGGATGACGAGGTCGTCGCAGAGGCGCTCGACCACGTCGAGTTGGTGGGAGGAGAAGAGGATCGAGGCGCCGCGGGCCGCGCTGGCCTGCAGGACGCCGGCGACGACATCCACCGCGAGGGGGTCCAGGCCGGAGAAGGGCTCGTCGAGGATCAGCACCTCGGGGTCGTGCACGAGCGACGCGGCGATCTGCGCCCGCTGCTGGTTGCCCAGCGACAGCGACTCGATCGTGTCGTCGAGGCGCTCGCCGAGTCCGAGCTCCGTGAGCAGCGCGGTCGCCCGCTCCGTCGCGTCCGGCTTGCTGAACCCGTGGAGGCGCGCGAGGTAGACGATCTGCTCCAGGACCTTCATCTTCGGGTACAGTCCGCGCTCCTCGGGCATGTAGCCGAAGCGACGGTGGTCGGCGGTGGTGAGGGGCGCCCCGTCGAGGTCGACTCGTCCGCCGTCCGACGACAGCAGCCCGAGGATGATGCGCATGGTCGTGGTCTTGCCGGCGCCGTTGCCGCCGACGAAACCGGTGAGCCGGCCCGGCGCGACCGTGAACGACACGTCGTCCAGCACCCGGCGGCTGCCGTAGCTCTTGGTGATGCCGGAGAGTTCCAGCAGTCCGGTGGTCATGTCGTGGTGCTCCGTCCGAAGGTGATCCGCATGACCTTCACGCTATTGAGCACGGGCGGGGCAGGGCATCCCCCGCAGGGGGGACGGCCACGGATCAGCCGCGGGGCGGACGGCCGGCGTGCAGCACCGTGCGCACGAGCAGGCCGGCGACCAGCGCCCAGAATGCCGCGCTCACCCCGAGAACGGCGATGCCGGAGGCGGCGACGAGGAACGTGACGACCGCGGGGAGGCGCTCGCCGGGGTCGTCGATCGCCTGCTGGACGGCCGCGCCGAAGGCGCCGAACAGCGCGAGTCCCGCGACCGCCGGGATGACCGCCGTCGGGGCGAGCACGACGAGGGTCGCGAAGGCGGCGGAGAACGCCCCCAGCACGAGATAGGACGCCCCCGTGGAGACCCCGGCGAGCCAGCGCCGGTCGGGGTCGGGATCGGCGTCGGGGGACGCGGCGAGGGCCGCACTGATGGCGGCGAGGTTGATCGCGTGCCCGCCGGCCGGAGCGCCGAGGGCCGTGCCGAGACCGGTCACGAGCATCGCCGGACGCCACGGGACCTCGTAGCCGAAGCTGCGCATGATCGCGATACCCGGCACGTTCTGCGACGCCATGGTCACGATGAACAGCGGCAGGGCGATGCCGACCAGGGCCCCGACCGTGAAGGCCGGCATCGTCAGCTCGAACCGTGGCAGGAGGACGGCCGGGTCGACCCGGGTCCCCGCGGAGACCAGCGACACGGCGACGACCGCGGCCGCGGCGACGAACGCCAGCGGCACGGCCCACCGGGGAGCCAGTCGGGCGAAGACCAGCCAGGTCAGCACCACCGGGACCACGCCCCAGGGGTTCGCGACGACCCCCGTGATCGGCGCGAGGCAGAGCGGCAGCAGCACTCCCGCCAGCATGGCCTGCGCGATCGACGGAGGGATCCGGGCGATCAAAGCTCCGAGCGCGGGCCAGAGCGCCGTGAGGAGGATGAGGGCCGCGGTCACGAGGAAGGCCCCGACCGCGGCGGGCCAGCCGCCCTCGACGCTGCCGGTCGCCACGAGCAGGGCGGCGCCAGGAGTGGACCACGCGGCCGTGATCGGCATCCGGTAGCGCCAGGCCAGCACGATGCAGGCGAGCCCCATCGCGAGGCTTACGGCGAGGAGTCCGCTGGCCGCCTGCGCCGCCGACGCGCCGACGGCATCGAGACCCGTGAGCACCACCGCGAACGAGCTCGTGAACCCGACCAGCGCCGTGACGATCCCGGCGACGATCGGACGGGACACGGGGGCGGCGGCGGGCATGGCTCCGAGAGTATCGCGGGGGAGCGGTCCGCCTCCGGTCAGGCCAGCCCCATCCGATGCGCGAGCACGACGGCCTGCACGCGGTCCCTGGCGCCGAGCTTCTGCAGGATGCGGGAGACGTGGGTCTTCACGGTGGCCTCCCCGATGAACAGGGCGCGGGCGATCTCGGCGTTGCTGCGGGCGTCGGCGAGCAGGGTCAGCACCTCGGCCTCCCGCTCGGTCAGCGGTTCCGCGAGGACGGGGGTCGTGGGCGTCTTCGTCACCGCGCGGGCGGGAGCGGCGCCGGTCTCCGGAGTCGCTCCGGCGAAGCGGGTGAGGACGCGGCGCGTCACCTCGGGTGCCAGCATGCCGTCCCCGGCCGCGAGAGCGCGCACCGCGGAGATGAGATCCTCGGCGCCCGCGTTCTTGAGGAGGAACCCGCTCGCGCCGGCTTCGAGCGCCTGATAGAGGTAGTCGTCGCGATCGAACGTCGTCACGATCGCGATCGCGGCGCTCACCGAGGGGTCGGCCACGAGGCGGCGCGTCGCCTCGATCCCGTCCATGTCGGGCATCTGCACGTCCATCGTGATCACGTCAGGGCGCAGGTCGGCGGCTTGCGCGACGGCCTCCGCCCCGGTCGAGGCCTCGCCGACGACGGTGATGTCGGGCTGGGTGTCGAGGATCGTGCGGAAGCCGGCGCGGAGGAGGGCGTGGTCGTCGACGAGGAGCACCCGGATCGGCGCGGTCACCGTGCGGCCTCCGTCACGGGTGCGGCGAGCGGCACTCGCGCTCGCACCCGCACCCCGCCGGGCGCGCGCGGAGCGATCTCGAACGTACCGCCGGAGGCCGCGGCGCGCTCCCGCATCCCGAGCTGGCCGAGGCCGGGACGCAGCTGGGCGATGGCGCGACCGGTGTTCACGACCTCGACCTCCACGCCGTCGTCGTCGTAGCGCACGCGCACGTCCGCAGTCGCCCCGGGCCCGGCGTGCCGACGGGCGTTGGTCAGCGACTCCTGCGCGATCCGGTACAGGTTCACCGCGACGAGCGAGGGCACCGGCACCGGATCGCCGATCACGGCGTACGCGGTGGGGAGGCCGGCCTCGGTCGATGCCTCCGCCAGGGCGGCGATGTCGTCGAGGGAGACGGTCGATGCCGGCTCGGTCGTGTCGCCGCCGGGAGTGCGCAGGGTCTCCAGCAGCTGGCGCAGCTCCTGGATCGCGTCCCGCGCGGAGGACTCGATCCCGGAGAGGATGCGCGCCGACTGCGCCGGATCGCTCTCGAGCACGAGGCGCGCGGCACCCGCCTGCACGCCCATCACCGATACATGGTGGGCGACGACGTCGTGCAGCTCTCGGGCGATCCGCACCCGGTCGAGGGCCACCGCCTGCGCCGCGGTGACCTCGCGCTCGCGCTCCAGCTCTCGGGTGCGCTCCTCCAGCACGGTGCGCTGCTCCGCCGCCGCCCAGGAGCGCTCGCCGAAGTAGTAGGCGCCGCCGAAGTACAGGACGTTGAGGAGGATCTGGATGAGCATGAAGGCCACATAGGGCGACATGGCACCGGCGACGACGTCCGCCTTGTCCGCCTCGCTGATGGCGTCGCGGTACATGGTGATGAGGAGCCACACGAACATGCCGACGATGATCGCGACACGGACGACCAGGGCCTTCCGGCGGTCGTTCATCCAGGCGCCGACCGTGTAGAGCGCGATGAACATCGCGATGTTGCCGACGTAGATCTCCGGTACCCGGATCGTCACCGCGGTGAAGTAGGCCAGCGACACCACGACGGCCACGGTGCCGGGCCAGCGCCGGCGGAAACCGAGCGGCGCCGCCACCACGACGGCGTAGACGAGGGCGGTCCATAGCGGAGCCTGTTCGTCGCCGTAGACCTGGGCGATGGAGGAGAGCGCCGCGCTGAGGATCGCGCCGACGAAGAGGACGAGCGCGAGGAGGAGGTCGCCGCGCTGGTCGCGCAGGGTCGGCGTCCGGGTGAAGGCCATCCCTCCACCGTAGGGCGGGGGCCGTCGTGCGGCATCCCCCGCGCGACGGAGACGGCCGCCTGTGATCTGCCTATTCCTTTCCGATGCGTCGATCGTCTACCTTCGGAGAAGGCGTTGCCGCGGGATCGGCAGAGCTCGAGGTCGACCGCGACAGCACCGGGCTGCGCCGGCCTCCTCCGGAGGGTGGGGACATGGCGCGACGACGCGCGTTCTTTCGGTCGATCATGGGCGGGGCCGCGGCCCTCGCACTCGCACTGGGCGGCGCGACCGCAGCCGATGCCGCGTCAGGGGGATCCCTGGCGGGGACGGTGACGGCGGCGGCGGACGGTTCGCCTCTCGCGGGCGTCACCGTCTCGGTGTCGACCGACGACGCGTCGGTCTTCGAGTCCACGATGACGGACGCCACGGGTGCGTACCTCGTGCCGGACCTTCCGGCGGGGGAGTATGTCGTGGCCTTCGATGCCTCCGGGACGGACTTCATCTCCGAGTTCTGGGACGATGCGTCGTCGCGGGAGGCCGCGCAGCGTCTCATCGTCGCCGAGGGAGAACCCGTCCACGGTGTCGACGCCGCCCTCACGCTCGGTGGGGCGATCGCCGGCTCCGTGATGCGGCAGGCCGACGGCTCGCCGCTCGAAGGCGTGACCGTGCGCGTGGACTCCGCCGACTTCTCCCGGTCGGATGTCGCGCAGACGGGCGCCGACGGGACCTATCGGATCGACGGTCTCCCTGCCGGCGATTATCGCGTCCGTTTCGATCCCGCCGAGCCGACGTTGGCCGGCGAGTTCTGGGACGACGCGTACGGAGACCGCAAGGCGACGGCCGTTCGCGTGACCGCGGGAGAGGACCGTGGGGGAGTGGATGCCCTCCTCGCCGAGCTCGGCGTCATCCAGGGGTCGATGACGTTGGCGATCGACGGCTCGCCCGTGGCCGGGTGGGTAACCGCGACCGACGACGCGACGGGAGCCTTGGCGCAGGCCGACGTCGCGCCGGACGGGTCGTACACCCTCTCCGTGCCGCCGGGGGAGTACGCGGTGGCGTTCGTTCCCAACGGCGGACGCGGCATCCCCGAGTACTGGAAGGATGCGCGGCAGGAGAAGGACGCGACCAGGATCGCCGTGGCCCCGGGGCAGGCCATCGCGGACATCGATGCGACTCTCGACGCGACCGGGATGATCACCGGCGTGGTGCGCACGTCGGGCGCGCTGTCCGGCGACGCGATCGTGGAGGCGTACATCGGGGACACCCTCGTCAGCATGGCCTACACGCAGCCCGACGGCTCGTACCGCCTGGCCGTCCCCGCCGGGACTTACATCGTGCGAGCCACGGCGAACGTGTACGACATGATCTTCGCGCCGCAGTTCTTTGACGGTGTCGCGACCCGGGCCGAGGCGACCCCTGTCGTGCTGGCCGCGGGCGGCGATCGCGCGGGAGTGGACTTCGACCTCGCGCCGGGCGGCGCGATCGACGGGACGGTGTCGACCGCGGGCGGTGCCGCGGTCTCCGGGGCGACGGTCACGGCCCTGCTCTGGACGGCGTCCGGCTGGCGGGACGTGGCGACGCTCGACACGGAGGGGCGATTCACTCTGGGTGGGAGAGCGGATCCCGAGGCTCCCGGTGGGTCGCTGCCCGCGGGGGTCTATACGCTGCGGGTGGAGATGCCCGGTTTCTGCACCGGGTACTTCGGCGGCGCACAGTCGCTCCTCGGGGCCGACACCTTCCGGGTGGAGCCCGGTGCCACCGTGTCGGGACGGGACGTCATGCTGTCCGCGGAGTGCACGGCGCCGTCAGTGTCGCCCGCGCTCACCCTCTCGCAGGCCTCGATCCTCGCCGGAGAAGTGCTGACGATCTCGGGATCGGGCTTCGCGCCCGGTGAGGCGGTCACGCTGGAGATCCGGTCGGAGCCGGCCGAACTCGGTCGGGCCGTGGCGGGGATCGACGGGGCGTTCTCGGACGACTTCCGCATTCCCGCGGGGTTCCCGGCCGGAACGCACACCGTGGTCGCGCTGGACGCGCAGCGGAATGTGGTGGCGAGCGTGCGGCTCGACATCGTCCCCGGCGCCTCGGGAGGCACGTCGGGAGAAGCCGTGGCACCGCCGCGGAACGAGGAGAACCTCGCCGCGACCGGCGGCGAGTTCCCGTCCTTCGCGCTGATGGTGGCGGTCGTGCTCCTCCTCGGCGGAGGAGCACTGCTCCGACGCCGTCGTCGGCACGGCTGAGGGGGATGCCGGGCGGGGGCCTGCCAGGATCGAGTGTGACCTCCTCGACGCGCCCGCGCCTGGCACCGCTCTACCTCGCCGGCTTCACCACCGCGTTCGGCGCGCACGGCATCGCTGCCGCCCTCGGCGCCGAGACCGAGGACATCGGCTGGACGCTGCTGGCCTTCGGCTTCACGCTCGCGCTGTACGACCTCGCCGAGGTGCTGCTCAAGCCGCTCTTCGGGGCGCTCAGCGACCGGGTCGGGGTGCGTCCCGTGATCCTCGGCGGTCTGCTGGCCTTCGCCGCGTTCTCGGTGGTCGGAGCGCTGGCCCCCGGCATGATCGGCCTCGTGATCGCGCGCTTCGGCCAGGGGGCGGCCGCTTCGGCGTTCTCGCCGGCCTCCTCCGCCGCGGTGGCGCGGTTGACGGACGAGGCGTCGCGTGGTCGGTACTTCGGCCGCTACGGCTCCTGGAAGAGTCTCGGATATGCGCTCGGCCCCCTGCTCGGTGCGGTGCTCGTGGTGGCGGGCGGGATCCCGGCACTGTTCTGGGCACTCGCCGTGCTCGGGCTGGCCGCGGCCGGATGGGTGCTGGTCGCCGTCCCGGCCGTGCCGGTGCTGCCCCGGAAACGGGTGACGCTCGTCGACCTCGGACGGGAGCTCCTCGCCCCGGGGTTTCTCGTCCCGACGTTGGTGCTGGCGGCCACGACCGGCGCGCTCGCCGTGGCCGTCGGCTTCCTGCCCCTGCTCGGGCGGGAGGCCGGACTCGGCACTGTGGGCAGCATGGCGATCGTCACGGTGCTCGCGGTCGTGTCGAGCATCGTGCAGCCCCTGGTCGGGGCGGCGCACGACCGCGGCCGGCTCTCGGTCCGCCTCGGCGCGGTCGGCGGGCTGCTTCTCATCGGCGTGGGCATAGGCCTCTCGGCCTTGTGGGTGACCCCGGTCGTGTTGTGCCTCACGGGTGTGCTGGTCGGTGCCGGGGTGGGGCTGGCCACGCCGGTGGCGTTCTCGCACCTCGCGGCATCGACGCCCGCCGAACGGATGGGGCGCACGATGGGCAGTGCGGAGCTGGGCCGGGAGCTGGGCGACGCGGGCGGTCCGCTCGTCGCGGGGGCCGTGGCGACGGTGACGGTGCCGGTGGTCGGGATCGGCGTGATCGCGGCGCTCACGGCGGGGGCGGGTGCCTTGGCTCTCCTCGGCCTGCGACCGCCGAGTGCCGAGGTGCGTCCGACCGGGGCCGACTGACCGCGGCGGCCCGGTTCAGGGGCCGAGCAGGCGCTCGATCACGCGGGCCACGCCGTCGTCGTCGTTGGTCGCGGTGGTCTCGTCCGCGGCCTCCTGCACGACCGGTTCCGCGTGTGCCATGGCCACGCCGTGACCGGCCCAGCGGAGCATCTCGACGTCGTTGAGGGCGTCTCCGAACGCCACGACATCGGAGCGATCGATGCCGAGGTGCGTGCAGAGGCGCGCGAGTCCCGTGGCCTTCGTGACGCCCTGCGCCATGACCTCGACGAACGGGGCGCCGGACAGCGTGGCCTCGAAGCCGGTGAGCCCGAGGGACCGCAGGGTCTCGAAGAGTGCGGCGGGCGCGAGCTCGGGGTGCCGGATCACGAGCTTGAGCGTCGGCGCGGCCAGCACCTCGTCCAGCGGCACGCCGCCCATCGTCGCGGGGTCACGCTTGTGATCGGACAGCTGCGCGATCGCCGCGTACCCGTGCTGTGCGACGAATGTCTCGCCGCCCTCCCGCACGCTCGCGAAGAGCAGGCCGGGGACGCTGGCGCGCAGCGCGTCGGCGAGAGTGCGCAGCGTCGCGGGCGGCAGCTCCTCGGCGAACAGCATGCGGCCCTCGGTGAGATGTGTCGCGTACGCACCGTTGCCGCACAGCGCCCACCCGTCGAAGCCGGCGTCGGCGGCGATCACGCGCAAGCCGATCGGCTGGCGGGCGGTGACGGGCACCACCGTGACGCCCGCGTCCCGCGCGACGTCGAGCGCGGCACGGGTGCGCGGAGACACCGCGGACGAGCTGTCGAGCAGGGTGCCGTCGAGGTCGGTCGCGATCAGCCGCACGGGGTGGTCCCTGAGCCTGTCGAAGGGTCAGGAGAAGATCATCGGCAGGTCGTCGTCGGCGTCGTCGCCGCCGAAGTCCAGATCGACCACCACGGGCACGTGGTCGCTGGGCTGCTCGCCCTTGCGCTCGTTGCGGTGGATCGACGCCCCGGTGACGGCATCGGCGAACGTCTTCGAGCCGAGGATGAAGTCGATCCGGATGCCCTCGTTGCGCGGGAACTTCAGCCGCTGGTAGTCCCAGTAGGTGTAACCCTCGGGGAGCAGCGGGCGCACGACGTCGGTCACGCCCGCGTCGGTCAGCGCGAAGAACGCGTCGCGCTCGGCGGGGGAGACGTGGGTGGAGCGGCCGACCACGATGTCGGGGTCGCCGTTGTCATGGTCGAACGGGATGATGTTGAAGTCGCCGACGAGGGCGAGCGGAAGGTCGGGATTCGCCGACAGCTCGGCCGCCGTGGACTGCTTGAGCTGCTCGAGCCAGTGCAGCTTGTAGACGTAGTGCGGGTCGTCGAGCGAGCGGCCGTTGGGCACGTACAGACTCCAGACGCGCACGCCGTCGACCATGACGCCCAGAGCACGCGCCTCCTGCGGGGCATCGGGGCCCTCGTGGCCCTTCGCGAACCCGGGCATGCCGTCGAAGGCGGTGCGGACGTCGGTGATCGGCAGCCGGCTGGCGATGGCGACGCCGTTCCACTGATTCAGGCCGTGCACCTCGACGTGGTAGCCGGCCTCCTCGAAGGGCGCATACGGGAACTGCTCCGGCTTGCACTTCACCTCCTGCATCGCGAGCACGTCGATGTCTTCACGGACGGCGAACTCGACGGTGCGGGTGACGCGGGTGCGGATGGAGTTGACGTTCCAGGTGGCCAAGCGCATGCGTCCAGCCTAGGGTGTGCCTCCTACACTGGATGCCGTGACCGCACTCGACGCAGACCGCCAGACCCTCCTCGCCCTCATCACGGACGAGGCGGTGTTCCACGGCGATTTCACCCTCTCCAGCGGCAAGAAGGCGACGTACTACGTCGACATGCGCAAGCTCACCCTCGACCACCGCGCCGCTCCGGCCATCGGCCGCATCATGCTCGACCTGATCGCCGATCTCGACGTCGTCGCCGTCGGCGGTCTGACGCTCGGCGCCGACCCGATCGCGAACGCCGTCCTGCATGCCTCGGTCGGCACCGACCGTCCGCTCGACGCGTTCGTCGTGCGGAAGGAGCCGAAGGACCACGGCCGCGGTCGCCAGATCGAGGGCGCCGACGTGAAGGGCAAGCGCGTGGTCGTGCTGGAGGACACCTCGACCACCGGGCAGTCCGCGCTCAAGGCGGTCGAGGCGCTGCGCAAGGAAGGTGCGGAGGTCGTCGCGGTCGCGGTGATCGTCGACCGCAAGACCGGCGCGCAGGCCGCCATCGAGGCCGAGGGCCTGGAGTGGCGCGCGGCCTTCGACCTCGACGACCTCGGACTCGACCCGCAGTGACCCGCTATGCGCTGGCCGTCGACGTGGGCGGCACGAAGATGGAGGCCGCCCTCGTCGCCGACGACGGCACGCTCATCCCCGGCAGCCGCAGCCGGCAGCCCACCGGCCGCGAGGCGACGTCCGCGTCGTTGACGGCGGCGGTCGACGCGATCGTGCGGCATGCGCTCGCGGCCCTGCCCGCCGACGCGGAGCTCGTCGGCGCCGGGATCGGCAGCGCGGGTCCCGTGGATCGGACCCGCGGGGAGATCCTGCCGGTGAACATGCCCCTCGCGCGGGGGTTCGGCCTCGTCGATGCGGTCGCCCGTGCGGCCTCGACCGCACTCGGACGGGACGTCCCGGCGGTCCTGGGTCACGACGGCGGCGCGCTCGCGCTCGCGGAGTCGTGGCTGGGGGCGACGCAGCAGGCGGGAGCCTCCCTGTCGATCGTCGTGTCCACCGGCGTCGGCGGCGGTTTCGTCGTGGGCGGTGCGTATGTGCCCGGGGCGAGCGGCAACGCCGGGCACCTCGGGCAGGTGCGCCGCGAGGGCGGGCTCACTCTTGAGGAGATCGCCTCCGGACCTGCCAGTGCCGCCTGGGCGCGGGAGCAGGGCTGGTCCGGCGCGACCGGGGAGGACCTGGCCCGGGACGCCGCGGCCGGTGTCGCCGTCGCCCGCGCGGCGATCGAGCGCTCGGCCCGCGCCGTCGGGGAGGCACTGGCCGATGCCGCCACCCTCGTCGACCTCGACGTCGTCGCCATCGGCGGCGGCTTCTCGCGGGTGTCGGCGGACTACATCGACCTCGTCCAGCAGGCTCTCACCGCCAGCGCCGTGCACGGGTACTCCCGTCGCACCCGCGTCGTCCGCTCGGGCCTGGGCGACGAGGGGCCGCTGATCGGCGCCGCCGCCCTCGTCCTGCGCTGACGGGAGTGTCAGCCCCCTGACACGAGCAGGTGTCGCGGGGGCCCTTCGAGCCGGGCGACGGCGATCTTCAGATCCGTGACGTCCGCCGCCACCGCATCGATGCGTGCGGTGAGCTTCTCTTCGACGGTGTCGATGCGTGCGCCGAGCTTCTCTTCGACGGTGTCGATGCGTGCGGTGAGCTTCTCTTCGACGGTGTCGATGCGTGTGGTGAGCTTCTCTTCGACGGAGTCGATGCGTGTGGAGAGCCGGTGGTCGACGGTGCCGAGACGCTCGTCGATGCGACGGATCATCCACGCCCCTGCCGCGAACAGGCTCGCGCCGAGGGTGAGCACGACGCCGATCGCGCTGACGATGATCGTGAGGGTGTCCGCGGACACGGTGCTCCCTTCCTCAGTGCGGGTGTGGCTTCGACGATACGTGGTCGCCGTGCGGGCGCCGGTCGGAATTCCGGCATCTGTGAAGAGGTCGCGTGCAGGCTCGATGGGGGAGGAAGAGTCGGTCACCGCAACGCCGGGACGGCGCGCCCGGAGCGCGACGCCACGAGCATCAGCACGGGGATGACCGCGCACAGGGCGGCGGACACGAGGAACGTGACGCCCGACGCCGGGTCGCGTCCGATCAGCAGGACGAGCGTGGGCACGAACGTGCCGCCGACCGCGCCGCAGGCCACGAGCGCCCCGGTGACGGCGGCGCTGCGGGCCGGATCGAGTCGGTCGAGCGCGAGTCCGAGGATGAGGCCGTAGCTCGGGGCCAGCAGGACCACCACGACGGCCAGGATGAGCAGCGCCGCGACCGGCTGCTCGCCGAGGAGCACCCCGGCGAGCACCAGGAGGAGGGCGGCAGCACCAGTGGCGGTCGCCAGCAGCGCGAGCGGCGGAACCGCCGCGCGCCGGAGAGCGGCGGCGCCGAAGCGGCCGACGGCCATCAGCGCCCAGAAGGCGGAGGTGCCGAGGGCGGCGGTGGCGGGCTCGATCGCGAGCGCCCGCTCCGGGATCACGGCCGACCAGCCCGACAGGACGGTCTCCACGCCGACGTAGAGCGGCAGAGCCAGCGCGAAGGGGAGGAGGACGAGCAGGGAGCGTGCGTCCCGTCGCGCCGGGGCCTCGGTCGCACGGGCGAGAGTGCTGGCGCCGGCGAGCACCGCGACGGTCGCCAGGGGTACGGTCGCGAGCAGCGCCAGGGCCGGACGGGCGCCGGCCCCGAGCGCGACCACGAGCGGTGTGACGGCGGCGCACACGGCGACCGTGCCCATCAGGGCGCTCAGCACCCCGGTCGCGCTCCCCGTGCTGGCGGCCTTGGCTGCCACGGAGCCCGCGGCCTCGACGAGACCGAACCCGAGCCCCGCGAGCGCGGCGGCCGCGATGAAGACGCCCGGATCCGTCGCGAGGGCGACACCGACGATGGCGGCCGCCTGGAGGAGGCTGCCCAGCACGAGCGTCGTCCGGGGCGGTCGGCGCACCAGGAGCGGGCCCGACAGCAGCACGCCCACGAGGAGTCCCGCGAAGAGGACGGGCACGGCGGCACTCAGGTCGGCATCCGTCGCGTGCTCTGCGGACGGAAGGACGGCCGGGACGAACGCCGCGGTCACGCCGAGGCCGCCGAACGCCGTGAACAGCCCGACGCGGAGTCGGCTCGCGCTCATCTCAGGCACCGCCCGCGCGCACGTGATGCACGGCGGCGAAGGTGTCGCGGAGGGCCTCCATCGAGCGATCGTAGTTGGACTGCGCGACCCCGATGAAGATGCAGTCGACGACCATGAGCTGGGCGATCCGGCTGCCCAGGGCCCCGGAGCGGAAGCCCGTCTCGCGCGCGGCGGTGGTCAGCACGATGTCGGCCTGACCGGCGAGCGGGGAGCCGGCATGGTTGGTGATGGCGATGGTCGTCGCGCCCGCCTGCCGGGCGAGCAGGAGGAACTCGATGGTGTCGGTCGTGGCGCCCGTGTGCGAGACGGCGATCGCGACGTTCCCCGGCCCGAGGGTGGCGGCCGAGGTCCAGGCGGCGTGCGGGTCGGACCACTCCAACGCCGTCCGCCCGATCCGGGTGAGCTTGCGCTGGAGGTCGAGCCCGACGATGGAGCTCGCCCCCACGCCGAAGATGTCCACCCGGGTGGAGGAGGTGATCGCCTCGACCGTGGCGCGGAGCGCGTCGGTGTCGAGCACCTTGGCGGTGTCGGCGAGGGAGAGCGTCTCGGCGAGCGACACCTTCGCGACGATGTCGGCGAGGGTGTCGTTGCGGTCGATGTCGCCGGACACGGCGGGGAGCGCGGCGGTGTCGAAGGTCTCGCGTTCGACCTCCCGCAGCACGTGGTTGCGCAGCTCGCGCACATGCTCGTACCCGAGACGCTTGCAGAACCGCACGACGGACGTGGTCGAGGTGTCGCAGCGGTGCGCGAGCTCGGCGACGGAGAGCCCGGCGGTTCCGGCGGGGTCGGCGAGGAACAGGTCGGCGATGCGCTGCTCGCTCGGACGGAGTTCTGGGCGCAGGGCGCGCATCCGCACGAGCACGAGATGGGTGCCGGCGTCGTCGCGAGCGGCATCGTGGGGCATGGGGTCTCCGATCGGTGTTCATAACACTAGAGGAACTTCTGTTACATGCGTAGATGCTTTCGTGTACTTTTGGTACTTACCCAGACCGACGATGTTCGCGGGGCATCAGGCAGCACCGCCTGATCCGAGCCAGGGCGACGCGGTCCCAGCCAGGAGGAAACAGCAATGAGCACAGCACGGTGGGCGTCTCTCGGCGCCCTCACCGCCACGGGCCTCGCCGCGGCGCTCGTCATCACCGGGTGTTCCGCACCGGCGTCGAACCCGTCCGACACCGGATCCGGATCCGCCGGCGGCGACCTGGTCATCGGCGTCACGAGCGATCCCGACACCCTCTTCCCGTGGAAGGCCACCCAGTTCCAGGCGGTCAACGTCCTGCAGAACCTGTACGGCACGCTGACCGAGTTCGACGAGGAGCTCAACGTCGTCCCCGGTCTCGCCGAGTCCTGGGACGTCTCCGAGGACGGCCTCACGGTCACCCTCCACCTCCGCGAGGGCGTCACGTTCGCGGACGGCAGCGCCTTCGACTCCGCCGACGTGAAGTACTCGCTGGACGCGATCGCCGATGAGGCGACCGCTGCCGTGGCCGCGAGCTCCCTCGCCTCGGTCGCCGCCGTCGAGGCCACCGACGAGAGCACCGTCACCCTCACCCTCAGTGCCCCCGATGCCGCGCTGCCCGCGAACCTCGCCGTCATCAACATGGCGATGCTCTCGTCGGACGACACCGAGGAGGCGCTCAACACCACCCCGAACGGCACCGGCCCGTTCGTGCTGGAGGACCGGAAGGCGAGCCAGTCGCTCACCCTCGCCAAGAACGAGGACTACTGGGGCGACACCGCGCTGCTCGACACCGTCGAGTTCCGCGTGATCCCCGACGAGTCGTCCATCGTCTCGGCGATGCAGTCCGGCAACGTGCAGCTGGCCGTGTTCGACGACCCGCTCGTCGCGCAGACGGCCGAGGGCGCGAACGTCGAGGTCGCCACCACCCCGCAGCTCAGCTACCACGCCCTGCAGCTGAACGCGCAGCGCGGCGACCTCGCCGACGTGAACGTGCGGCTCGCGATGCAGTGCGCGATCGACCGTCAGGAGGTGCTCGACACCGCCGCGCTCGGCGAGGGCGAGGTCACCGGTCCGATCACCTCTCCCGCGTTCAAGTCCGACCCCGACGCGCGCCCGTGCCCCGAGCGTGACCTCGACAAGGCGGCCGAGTACCTGAAGAAGGCCGGCAAGGAGGACGGCGTCACCGTCAAGACGATCGTGTCCCAGGGCGAGTACGCCACCTCCGTCAACGAGGCGCAGAACCTCAAGGCGCAGCTCGCCGACGCGAACATCACGCTCGACCTCGAGGTGCTCGAGTCCGGCGCGTTCGTGGACCGCTGGATCGCGGCCGACTTCGACGCCGCGGTCGCCCTCAACGGCGGACGCCCGGACCCGGACGGCATGTACGGCCGTTACTTCACCAGCACCGGCAACCTGAACCAGGTCGCGGGGTACTCCTCGCCC
Source organism: Microbacterium sp. LEMMJ01 (assembly GCF_002114135.1). Taxonomy (NCBI): domain Bacteria; kingdom Bacillati; phylum Actinomycetota; class Actinomycetes; order Micrococcales; family Microbacteriaceae; genus Microbacterium; species Microbacterium sp. LEMMJ01. The sequence continues at coordinate 154,964 of NZ_NCTV01000024.1, read as the reverse complement.
GAGCTCGACGCGCTCTTCGCCGAGGGACGCGAGACGGCCGACCCGGAGAAGCGCAAGGACATCTACGCGCAGGTCTCCGAGAACCTCGAGGACAACGCCGCCTGGATCTGGCTGTTCACCAGCTACACCTACACCGCGACGGCCTCGACCGTCGACGGCTTCACCCCGATGGCGAACGGCTCGCTGCAGTACCTGCGGACCACCTCCATCCAGTAGTGGAACGAGGGGGCGCGGACGTCCGCGCCCCCTCGGCTCCCCGACGACAGGCACCTCTCCCACGCGCATGTTCAGACAGCTCCTCCGCAACAGCGTGCTGCGACGCATCCTCGCAGCCCTCGGCACCCTCTTCGGCGTCGCCGTCTTCGTCTTCCTGATGCTGCGCGCCATCCCCGGCGACCAGATCAGCTCCGGCCTCGGCACCGAGGCGGCCGCGCTCACTCCGGCGCAGCGTGCCGCGCTCGAGGCGTACTACGGTCTCGACCAGCCGCTCGTCGTGCAGTTCTTCTCCTGGCTCGGCAACATCTTCACCGGCAACCTCGGCTTCTCCTCCCGGGCGCAGACCAGCGTGCTCGAGCTCACCGCCGCCGCGCTGCCGGTCACCTTCGAGCTCGCGATCTTCTCGATCGTCATCGCGCTCGCCATCGGCATCCCGCTCGGCATGCTGTCCGCCTCGAAGCCCGACTCGCTCCGTGACGGCGTCGGTCAGGTCGTCGGCCTCGCCGGCCTCTCGATCCCCGCGTTCCTGCTCGGCACGGCGCTGCTGGCGATCCTCGCGCAGTCCCTCGGCTTCAACCCGAACGGCCAGGGCTACGCGCGGCTCTTCGACGATCCCGCTCTGAACCTCCAGCAGATGCTCCTGCCGTCGATCGTGCTCGGCTTCGGCATCGCCGCGCCGATCATGCGCACCACGCGCACCGCGGTCCTCGAGATCCGTGCCAACGACTTCATCCGCACCGCGAAAGCCAAGGGCGTGCCGCCCCGCCGCCTCCAGGTGCGCCATGTGCTGGGCAACGCGCTGGTCCCCATCGTCACCATGACCGGTCTGCAGTTCGGCTACCTGCTGGGCGGCGCGGTCGTGGTGGAGCAGATCTTCTCGCTCCCCGGCATCGGCCGCCAGGTGCTGCTCGGCATCCAGCAGAAGGAGTACGCGCTCGTGCAGAGCACCGTCCTGGTGATCGCGCTCGCCTTCGTCATCGTCAACCTGCTCACCGACCTGCTCTACCGGGTCATCGATCCCCGGGTGCGTGCCGCATGACCGACATCTCTCAGACCCCGGCCCTCGCTCCCGGCGGCGGGCGCACCATGGAGCGCGTGCGTCTCCTGCTGCGCAGCCGCAGCGGTCTCGCCGGCCTCATCATCGTCGTCCTGCTCGCGGTGCTGAGCCTCGTCTCGGCGTTCGGCCTGCTGCCGTTCGACCCGCTCGCGCAGGACCCGCCGTCCCGGCTGCAGCCGCCGTCCGCGGTGCACTGGTTCGGCACCGACCAGTTCGGCCGCGACGTGTTCTCGCGGGTGGCAGCCGGTGTCGCCAACTCGGCGCTCATCTCCGTGGTCGCCGTGGCGTTCGCGACCGTGGTCGGCACGGTCTGCGGACTCATCGCCGGTTTCTACCGCGGCTTCTCCGACGGGGCGATCACGGCGGTCACCAACGTGCTGTTCGCGTTCCCGCCGCTGCTGCTCGCCCTGTCGCTCGCCTCGGTGTTCGACCGCAACTGGTTCACGATCGCCGTGGCCATCGCGATCGTCTACGTGCCGATCTTCATCCGCGTGACCCGCGGCCCCGTGCTGTCGCTGCGCGAGGTGGAGTACGTCAAGGCGGCCAAGAGCACGGGGCAGAGCCGCATGGCGACCATGTTCCGCCACGTCCTGCCGAACATCACCTCGATCATCATCGTGCAGGTCACGCTCTCCCTCTCGTGGGCGGTGCTCACGGAGGCGTCGCTGAGCTTCCTCGGACTCGGGACTCCGCCGCCCGCGCCCTCGCTCGGCTCCATGATCTTCGAGGCGCGGACCCTCGTGACCATCGCCCCGTGGACGATGATCGCCCCCGGCGTGGTCGTCGTGCTCCTCGTCGTCGGCCTGAACCTGCTGGGCGACGGGCTGCGCGACAGCCTCGACCCGCGGAACCGGGGCAAGCGATGATCGCGGAAGACCTCGGCGCCCTCGCCACCGAGGCGAGCGACCCCCGGTACGCCCGCCTCGATCAGATGAGCGTGGCCGAGCTCGCGCAGACCATGAACGAGGCCGACGCCACCGTGCCCGCGGCCGTGCAGCGCGCCCTCCCGCAGATCGTCCCGGCGATCGAGCAGACGGCCGCGCGCATGGCGCAGGGCGGACGTCTGGTCTACGTCGGCGCAGGCACCCCCGGACGCATCGGCGTGCTCGACGCCTCCGAGTGCCCGCCCACGTTCAGCACCCCGCCGGAGCTGGTGTTCGCGATCATGGCCGGCGGTCCCGGCGCGATCGTGAACCCCGTCGAAGGCGCGGAGGACGACGCGGAGGCGGGTGCCGCGGCCATCGACGCCGCGGACATCGGCCCGCTCGACACCGTGATCGGCATCGCCTCCAGCGGCCGCACGCCGTACGTGGTCGCCGCCGTCCGACGGGCGCGGGAGCGCGGGGCGCTCAGCGTGGGCCTGTCCTGCAACACCGGCACCGCGCTGAGCGCGGTCGCCGAGCACGGCATCGAGGTCGAGGTCGGCCCCGAGGTGCTCGCCGGCTCCACGCGCCTCAAGTCCGGCACGGCGCAGAAGCTCGTCCTGAACATGTTCTCGACCATCGCGATGGTCCGGAACGGCAAGGCCTACGGCAACCTGATGGTCGACGTGAAGGCCACGAACCACAAGCTCCGCGAGCGCGCGATCCGCATGGTGCGGACGATCGCCGACGTCGATCGCGACACGGCGGCCGCCGCGCTGGAGAGCGCAGGGTGGGATGTGAAGCTCGCCACGATCATGATCCGCCGCGGGGAGGACCTCGCCGCGGCCACCGACCGACTCGCGGCGGCCGACGGCCGTCTGCGCACCGCACTGGAGGAGAACTGATGCGCGTCCTGGGACTGATCTCCGGCACCTCGCACGACGGGATCGACGCCGCCGTCGTCGACTTCGCCACCAACGGGGGATTCACGGCGCACGGCGTCGACCTTCGGGGCACGGTGCTCGCGTCCACGAGCGTCCCCTACGATCCCGCGCTGCGGGCACGCCTCATCGCCGCGCTCCCTCCGGCGCAGACCACCCTGGCCGAGGTGGCCGAGCTCGACACCCTCATCGGGCAGGCGTTCGCCGATGTCGCGGCCGATATCGCGACGGAGGTCGGCGGCGTCGACGCGGTGTGCTCGCACGGCCAGACCGTTTACCACTGGGTCGACGGCGCCCACGCCCTCGGCACCCTCCAGATCGGGCAGCCCGCCTGGATCGCCGAGAAGGTCGGTGTGCCCGTCGTCTCCGACATCCGCATCCGCGACATCACGGCGGGCGGCCACGGCGCTCCGCTCGTGTCGTTCCTCGACGAGCTGCTGCTCCGTGGCCGCGCCGGCGTCTCGGCGGCGCTCAACCTCGGCGGCATTTCCAACATGACCGTCGTCCGCCCGGACGGCCTCGTCGCCTACGACATTGGCCCCGCGAACGCCCTGGTCGACGCGGTCATCGTCGCGCACGACCTCAACCCGCTCGGCTATGACGACGATGCGGCGATCGCCCGGACCGGACGGATCGACCAGGCGCTGCTGGACGCCATGCTCGCAGACCCCTACTACGCCCTCACCCCGCCGAAGAGCACGGGCAAGGAGCACTTCCACCTCGCCTACGTGCAGGAGCACCTCGCGGCGCAGGGACGTGAGATCGCGGTCGCCGACGTCGTGCGCACGCTCACCGAGCTCACGGTCCGCACGGTCGCCCGCGACGTCGAGGCCGCCGGGATCGGCTTCCTCGCGGTGTCCGGCGGCGGCTGCCGCAACCCGCTGATCCTGGACGGGCTGCGGACTGCGCTGCCGCAGACCGAGGTCGTCCTGGCCGACGAGCTCGGCGCCCCCGCCGACAGCAAGGAGGCTATCCTCCTCGCGCTCATCGGCTGGTCGACCCTGCACGGCGTCCCCGCCATCGTCCCCGGCGGGACCGGGGCGCGCGAGCCGCGCATCCTCGGCACGATCACGCCCGGCGCCGGTCCGCTGCAGATGCCAGAGCCGGTGGCGGCCATCGACTCCCTCGCCCTCACGGAGGCGGCGGGATCGTGACCGTCGTCGAGCGGATGCGCGTGCTGCGGGTGCCTTCGCCCCTGGCGCGTCCCTTCGTCACGGCCGTCCGTCGCACGGACCACCTCGATGTCGTGCTCGTGGAGGTGACCGACGCCGACGGTCGCCGCGGATACGGGGAGGCCGCGACGAGCTGGCGCGTCACGGGGGAGAGCCCGGAGAGCGTGACGGCCGTGGTCGCCGGTCCCTTCGCCGACGCCGTGCTCGGGCGCTCCGTCGACGACCCCGGGCTGCCGGACGCCCTCGCCGCGGCGGCCTGGGGCAACGCCGCTGCCCGCAGTGCGGTGGCCTGCGGGGTCGCCGACCTCGCCGCGCAGCACCGGGACGAGCCGCTCGCGCAGACGCTCGCCCCGCACGCAGACGCGCCCGCGCGCATCCGTACCGACATGACGCTGTCGGTGGCGGAGCCGGCCGCACTGGCCGCGACCGCGGTCGAGCATGCGGCGGCGGGATTCCGCTGCCTCAAGATCAAGGCGTCCCGCGAACACGACACGGTCGCGGGTCTCCTAGCCGTCCGCTCCGCCGTCGGTGCCGACATCACCCTGCGCGTGGACGCGAACCAGGCGTGGGACGCCGAGACCGCGATCCGCGTCATCCGGGCGGCGGAGGACGCCGGTCTCGGACTCGAACTCGTCGAGCAGCCCGTCGCCGCGCGCGACCTCGATGCGCTGGCCGTGGTGACCGCCGCCGTCGACACGCCGATCATGGCGGACGAGTCGGTCCGCACCGCGCAGGATGTCCGCGACATCGCCGCGCGCGCAGCCGCCGGGCTCGTGAACGTCAAGCTCGCCAAGACCGGCGGGCTCCGCGAGGCGCTCGCGTGCGTGCAGGCCGCCCGTTCCGCCGGACTCGGCGTCATCGTCGGCTGCATGATGGAGTCGCACGTCGGGGTGGCCGCCGCCGCGCACCTCGCCGCCGCCATCGCTCCGGACGTCGTGCACGACCTCGACGCGGCATCGTGGCTGCGCCGGTCGCCGGTGACCGGAGGGCTGACCGCCGACGCGGAGTGGCTCACCCTCGCCGCGGCGGCGGGACTGGGGATCACCGGGATCGCCCCCGATGCCGAGGTGCTGCTCGACCGCTCCCGGACCGGAGCTCTCGTATGAGCGCCGCCGAGGCGATCGCCGCAGTCCTCGCCGGGCCGACCGCGCCGCGCGGAGCCGTCGCCGGTGTCGCCACCCGCATGGGCCGGGACACGGCCGCCGGCGGCCTCGCCGATCTCGCGGGGACGCCGGTCACGACGGACACGGCGTTCGACCTCGCCTCGGTCACTAAGGTCGCCGCCACCACCACCGCGATCCTCCGGCTGGTCTCCCGGGGCGACCTCCGGTTCGACGATCCGGTGGACCGCTTCGTCCCCGGAACCGCCTGCGCCCCCGGGACGACCGTGCGGCACCTGCTCCTGCACCGGGCGGGGCTCTGGGAGTGGCAGCCGCTCTACCTCGACGGTACGAACGACGGCGCGGCCGCCGCCGACACTCTCCCGCTCCGCTACGGCGTGGACGAAGGACGGCACTATTCCGACCTGGGCTTCCTGATCCTCGGACGGATCATCGCCGCCGCGACCGGCCTCCCCCTCGACGCCGCCGTGCGCGAGCTCGTGACCGGGCCCCTCGGTCTCACGCGCACGGGCTACGGGCCCGTCTCCGGTCCGGTCGCGTCATCCGCGGGCGACGGGGATGCCGCCGAGCGACGCATGGTCGCCACCGGCACGCCCTACCCGATCCTCACCTCTCGCCGGCACTTCCCCTGGCGTGAGGGGGAGATCACCGGGGTCGCCAACGACGGCAACTGCTTCCACGCCCTGCACGGCGTCTCCGGGCACGCCGGCCTGTTCGGCACGGTCGACGAGCTGCTGACCCTCGGCGTCGCGCTCGCCGCCCCCGAGACGCACCCCGAGCTGTGGGATCCGGCGCTCGTGGCCGAGCTGTTCCGCGACGGCCCCGACCCCGGGCAGGCCCTCGGCTGGCGCAGCGACACCGTGACGGCGGACGGGCGCTCGACCCGGGTGCTCTGGCATCCCGGCTACACCGGATGCGCGCTGGGCGTGGTCCCCGCCACCGGAACCGCCGTCGTCCTCCTCGCGAACCGGCTGTTCGCCGACGAGATCGCCCCCACCGAGACCCTGTGGCGCGCAGCGCTGCCCGCACTCCTGGACCCCGAAGGAACGAGTACCCCATGAGCACCACTCCGCCCGTGCTGAGCATCGACGGCCTCGCGGTCGCCTTCCGGACCGGCTCCGAGCTGGTCACCGCCATCAGCGACATCTCGATCGACATCGCCGCCGGGGAGACGGTCGCCGTGGTCGGCGAGTCCGGCTCCGGGAAGTCCACCACGGCGGCCGCGGTCAACCGCCTGCTGCCGGAGAACGGCGTCATCACGGCGGGCAGCATCCGCTTCGACGGACGCGAGCTCACCGACCTCCCCGAGAACGCGATGGTGTCGCTCCGCGGGGCCGGCATCGGCCTCGTGCCGCAGGATCCGATGTCGAACCTCAACCCCCTCCTGCGCGTGGGTGAGCAGATCGGGGAGGCGCTCGAGGTCCACGGGTACACGAGCGGCGAGGCGACGAAGGCCCGTGTGGTCGAGCTGCTGGAGATGGTCGGGATCCCCGACGCCGCCCGCCGCGCGACCCAGTACCCGCACGAGTTCTCCGGGGGCATGCGGCAGCGGGTGCTCATCGCGATGGGGCTCGCCTGCAAGCCGCGGCTGCTCATCGCCGACGAGCCCACGTCGGCGCTCGACGTCACCGTGCAGCGGCGGATCCTCGACCAGCTCGACCAGCTGACCGACGAACTGGGCACCGCGGTGTTCCTCATCACCCACGACCTCGCCCTCGCCGCGGAGCGCGCCGACCGGATCGTCGTGATGTTCCGTGGCCACGTCGTCGAGGAGGGGACATCGGCGGAGGTTCTCGGGAACCCGCAGCACGAGTACACCCGGCAGCTGCTCGCGGCCGCGCCGAGCCTCGCGTCCCGCCGCGACGCCCTGCCGGCGCGCGAGGTCGCGGCCGACGCCGTGCCCTTCGTCGAGATCCGGGACCTGCGCAAGGAGTTCCCCCTCCGGAACGCGAAGGCCGGGGAGCCGCAGACCTTCACGGCGGTCGACGGCGTGAGCTTCTCGATCCGCCGCGGCACGACCGTGTCCATCGTGGGCGAGTCGGGCTCGGGCAAGTCCACGACGGCGAACATGGTGCTCGGTCTGGAGGACGCGACCTCCGGGTCCATCCTCTTCGACGGCACCGACCTCACGACCCTCCGCCGCACGGAGCTCTTCGCCCTGCGCCGTCGCGTGCAGCCCGTGTTCCAGAACCCCTACGCCTCGCTCGACCCGCGGTACACCGTGGAGCAGTCGATCGCCGAGCCGCTGCGCGTGCACCGGATCGGCACCGCCGCTTCCCGGCACGCCCGCGTCCTGGAGCTCCTGGAGCAGGTCGCCCTGCCCGCGGCCATGGCCGAGCGGCTGCCGCACGAGCTCTCCGGCGGACAGCGGCAGCGCGTCGCGATCGCCCGCGCCCTGGCCCTGGAGCCCGAGCTCGTCGTGCTGGACGAGGCGGTCTCCGCGCTCGACGTGCTGGTGCAGGCACAGATCCTCGACCTCCTCGCCGACCTGCAGAAGCGCCTCGGGCTCAGCTACCTCTTCATCAGCCACGACCTGGCCGTCGTGCGCATGATCTCCGACGAGGTGCACGTGATGCAGCGCGGCGTCGTGGTCGAGAGCGGCACCCCGGAGAGCATCTTCGACACGCCGCAGCATCCGTACACCCGGGAGCTGCTCGCCGCGATCCCCGGGGCGTCGCTCGCCTCCTGAGACCTCCAGGCGGCCGTCGGCTCAGCGCCGGCGGTCGTCGTCGTCCCAGGGGCCTTCCCACCAGCCGGCACGGCCGTCGTCCTCGCCGCCGCGGCGGCGGGAGCGCACGAACTGCACCACGAACACGACCAGCGACGTGAGCATGATGAGGAACAGGACGAGGAACAGCAGGTCGCTCTGGTTCATGGACGCTTCCCCTCCGCGGCATCCGCCACGATCTTCGCGATGCGCGCGGCCTTGGTCTCCGGCCGCTTGGCCATCGCGATGTGCGTGAGGCCGAACTTCTTCACCGACTTCGGGAACGCATCCCAGCTCGCCCTCGCCGCGGGCACCGCGTCGAGGGCGGCCGCGAGCTCCGGAGGCTCGATGCCGGCCTCGGGGCCGTCGAGCACGGTCCACGAACCGTTCGCCTTCGCCGTCTCCAGCGCCCGGATGCCGGCCGGAGCGAGGAGCCCCGCGGCCTCCAGCTCCGCGATGCGGGCCTTGTTCGTCGCCGCCCAGCCGCTACCAGGGCGTCGAGGGGAGAACCACTGGCCACCGGTCTCGTCGTCGAACGTGCGCACCGGGCCGTCGATCCATCCGAAGCACAGCGCCTGCCGGACGGCGTCCTCGTAGCCGACTCCGGTTGCGGATCGCCCGCGCACGCTCAGCAGCCACACCCCGGCCGTGCGTTCGTGGTTCGCCTCGAGCCAGGCGCGCCAGGCCGCGGCGTCCGCCGCCGTGACCCGCTCGCCGTCGTCGAGGGCGCCCACGTCAGTCCTCGTCGAGGGTGGGGATCGAGTCGGTGATGGTCGGCAGCAGGTCGGCGACCGAGTCGACGATCTCGTCCGGGCGGAAGGGGTACTGCTCGATGATCCGCTGGTCGCTGATGCCGGTGAGCACGAGCACCGTGTGCAAACCCGCCTCGATGCCGGCGACGATGTCCGTGTCCATCCGGTCGCCGATCATGCCGGTCTTCTTCGAGTGCGCGCCGATCTTGTTCAGGGCCGAACGGAACATCATCGGATTGGGCTTGCCGACGACGTAGGGCTCCTTGCCGGTGGCCTTGGTGATGAGGGCGGCGATCGCACCCGTGGCCGGCAGCACCCCGTCGGCGCTCGGGCCGGTGGCGTCCGGGTTGGTCACGATGAAGCGCGAGCCGTTGATGATGTGGCGGATGGCCTTCGTGATGGCCTCGAACGAGTAGTTGCGGGTCTCGCCGACGACGACGAAGTCGGGGTTCGTCTCGGTCATGATGAAGCCGGCCTCGTGCAGCGCGGTGAGGATGCCGGCCTCGCCGATGACGAAGGCGGAGCCGCCCGGGAGCTGCTGCGCGAGGAAGTCGGCGGTCGCGAGCGCCGAGGTCCAGATGCGCTCCTCCGGCACGATCAGGCCGCTCGCACGGAGGCGGGCCGAGAGGTCGCGGGCGGTGAAGATCGAGTTGTTCGTGAGCACGAGGTACGGGATCTCGTTGCGCTCCCATCCGGCGAGGAGTTCGGAGGCCCCGGGGATGGCGTCGTTCTCATGGACGAGCACGCCGTCCATGTCGGTGAGCCAGCATTCGATGTCGTCACGGTGTGCCATGTGCTCAGCCTAGAGGCCCCACCTTTCCTTTCGAATCGCCTGATTGGCCCCATCCCCGGCCGATGTGCCGCAAAGTGCGCGATTCGAAGCCGGGGTCAGGCCGACAACCACACCACGTCGCGGGCGGCGGGGGGCAGCGGCGGCTCGGTGCCGTCGAGGGCGATGCCGGACGGGGTCACCGTCACGGTCGTCCCGACGACGACCCCGTGGGAGTCGAGGGTCCGCAGGAGCTCCGGGTCGCGGTCGTCGACGCGCAGCACGCGGCCGGTGTGTCCGTCCGGGGCGTCGGCGAGCAGGACGAAGGGCTCCCGTTCGATGCGGCCCTCCGCGTCCGGGATGGCGTCTCCGTGAGGGTCGAAGCGCGGCCGCCCCAGGCGCTCGTCGATGCCCTCGAGCAGCCGGTCGCTGATGGTGTGCTCCAAGACCTCGGCCTCGTCGTGCACCTCATCCCATCCGTACCCGAACTCCTGCACGAGCCAGGTCTCGATGAGGCGGTGGCGGCGGACCATCGCGAGGGCCCGGGTGGTCCCCGCGTCCGTCAGCCGGACCGCTCCGTAGGGCACGTGCGACACGAGTCCCGCCGCGGCGAGCTTCTTCACCATCTCCGTGACCGACGACGGGGCGATGCCGAGCTTGGCCGCCAGGACCGAGGGGGTGATCGGCGCATCCTGCCACTCGGTGTGCGCGTAGACGGTCTTCAGGTAGTCGTCAGCTGCCGGGGATGCCACCCCACCACTCTACGTGTCCGGGTCGGCCGGCCTCGCGGCCTGAGTCAGGCGCCCGCGGAGCCGAGCAGGATCACGGTCGCCTGCCCCGCGAAGAAGAGCACGAGGAATCCCAGGAGGGCGGCGGCGAGCGAGAGGCGCCCGTCGAAGCCCTCCACCTCGGCGATGCCCACCTTGCGGGCACGGAAGGCGAAGATCAGGGTCGCGACGCCGAGGGCGAGCTGGACCCACGGGCTGGCGGGGCCGATGACCTTCGGGAACGCGATGAGCAGACCGCCGATGACGCCGGTCGCGAAGCCGCTCCAGGTGAGGAGGCGGACGGTGCGACGGGAGGAGTCTGCAGACATGATGTCGAGCCTATCCGGCGTCATGCCCCCGTCAGCACCAGCCAGAGCAGGGCGCCGTTCAGGGCGATGAGGAGCACGGAGGCCACGACCCCGGCGACCGTCGTCCACGGCCGGTTGACCCAGGCGCCGAGCGTGCGGCGCTGCGCGGTGAGGGCGACGAGCGGGATCAGCGCGAACGGGATGCCGAACGACAGCACGACTTGGCTGAGGACGAGGGCGAGCGTGGGGTCCACCCCGATGCCGAGGATCACCAGCGCGGGGATGAGCGTCACCAGTCGGCGGGCCAGCAGGGGGATGCGCACGTGCAGGAGGCCGTGCATGATCTCGGCGCCCGCGTACGCGCCGACGGAGGTCGAGGCGAGACCCGAGGCGAGCAGTCCCACGGCGAAGAAGGTCGCCACGACCGGGCCGAGGCCTGCGGCGAGGGCGGCGTGCGCCCCCTCCAGCGAGTCGGTGCCCGCGACGCCCGCGAGGTTCGCCGCCGCGAGCAGGAGGATGCCGAGGTTCACCGAGCCCGCGATGACCATCGCGATCGTCACATCCCAGCGCGTCGCCGTGAGCAGGCGGCGGATCCGCGAGGTCTCGATCCGGGCCGCCTCCTCGGTTGTCTCGGCACTCGTCGCACCGAACCGGTCGCGGGCCAGAGAGGAGTGCGCGTAGATCGCGTGCGGCATGATCGTCGCGCCGAGGATCGAGGCGGCGAGGAGCACGGACCCCGTGTCCTCGAAGCGCGGCACGAGGCCGCTCACGACGCCGGCCGGGTCGGGTGGCGCGAGGAACAGGCCGGCCATGAAGCCGATCGTGATCACGAACATGAGGCCGATGATCACGAACTCGAACGGTCGGGCGCCGCGACGGTTCTGCACCGCGAGCAGGACCATGGACACGGCCCCGGTGATGAGGCCGCCCCACAGCAGCGGCACGCCGAAGAGAAGGTTCAGGGCGACGGCGCCGCCGATGACCTCGGCGAGGTCCGTCGCCATCGCGACCAGCTCCGCCTGGAGCCAGTAGGCGCGGCGGGCCCAGGGGCGGCGCAGCCGCTGGCCCAGCACCTCCGGGAGGCTCTGGCCGGTGACGACGCCGAGCTTCGCGGACAGGTACTGGATCAGCCAGGCCATCACGTTGCCGGCGACGACCACCCACACGAGCAGATAGCCGTACTGCGCCCCCGCCGTCATGTTGCTGGCGACGTTGCCCGGGTCGAGATAGGCCACGCCCGCCACCAGCGCCGGTCCCAGCAGCCACAGCAGGCGCGGCGAAGCGGTGCGAGCAGGGATCACGGAGGCGGCGGAATTTTTAGGCACACCGAAACCGTAGCGTATTTTTCGGTGTACCTAAATATCGTGTCGTGATGGCCGGAACTCCTTCGACGATGGGGTGCCGGCTCCTCCGCCCGACGGCGACCAGGCGGAGGCGGCGATAGCCTGGCGGGATGGAAGCGCAGCGCCCCGAGAGCACGGAACCGACCGCCCCCGGGGGGTCCTCGGCGCAGCCCGGATACGGCGTCGGCCCCTGGCCCGGAGGGCCGTCGGCCTGGCCCGAGGGAGAGCAGTACGATCCCGAGCTCCTCGCGCACGGCGACACGCGAAACGTCATCGACCGCTATCGCTACTGGCGCATGGAGGCGATCGTCGCTGATCTCGATACGCGGCGTCATCCGTTCCACGTCGCGATCGAGAACTGGCAGCACGACATGAACATCGGTTCCATCGTGCGCAGCGCCAACGCGTTCCTCGCCGATACGGTGCACATCATCGGCCGCCGTCGCTGGAACAAGCGCGGCGCCATGGTGACCGACCGCTACCAGCACGTCGTGCACCACGAGGACATCGCGACCTTCGCCGCCTGGGCGGCCGCAGAGGGTCTGCCCGTCATCGCGATCGACAACGTCGACGGGGCCGTGCCGGTGGACCGCGCCGACCTGCCGCGCTCGTGCGTGCTCCTCTTCGGTCAGGAGGGGCCGGGGCTGTCGCCGGAGGCACTGGCTGCCGCCTCCGGTCACATCGAGATCACGCAGTACGGCTCGACCCGATCGATCAACGCGAGTGCCGCCGCCGCCGTCATCATGTACGAGTGGTGTCGTCGCCACGCGGAGTGAGCACGACGAGCGGTCGTACCTGCTTCGTCAGGCCGGATCGATGCCGAAAAGGTGCCGCGAGATCGCGCTGACGTCGCGGTCGAGGCCGTCCATGCGCCGGCTCAGACCGTGCACCTCCTTCCGGAGATCCCCGATCTCGGCTTTCACGCCGACGATCTCGCCCCTGATCCCGACGATCTCGCCCTTGATCCCGCCGATCTCGCCCTTGATCCCGCCGATCTCGCCCTTGATCCCGCCGATCTCCGTGTGGATCCCGCCGATCTCCGTGCGGACCGTGCCGATCTCCGTCTTGATGATCCTCACGAACATCGTCGCCATGAGCGTGATCGTGGCGTACATGCCCGAGGCGAGAACCCCGATCGTCGTCCATACCTGCGCGTCGTTCATCCCCAGCATCCCTTCAGTGTCGCTCCATGCTGGACCGGAGCGACAGAGTGGCGGGGCGCTGTATTCCGCTGTGCCCGGCGGCGGGGGATAAGTCGTTCTTCGGGTCGCCTGTGGAGGAGCTACGCCGGCGCGGCGAGCCATCGCCCGGAGCGCACTCGCCACCCCAGCGTCGCCAGCCGTGCGAGCAGGTACACCCCGAAGAACGCGACGGCGAGCCATACGAGGCCGGCGGTGCCGTCGACCCCCGTCGCGGCGATGATCGCCAGAGTGGGCAGGAACGGGACGAGGTTCAGACCGCCCGCGATCGCCAGGTACCGGGCGTCGTTCGCTCCCATGAGCACTCCGTCGAGCACGAACACCACGCCCGCGACCGGCTGCGCCACCGCGAGCACGAGCAGGGCCGGCTGCACCATCTCTGCCACGCCCTGATCGCCGGTGAAGACGATGCCGAGCACCCCGGAGAGGGCGGCGATGACGGCGCCGACCACGACGCCGAACCACGCTCCCCACGCGACCGTCCGCGCCAGCACTCGGCGCACCTGCTCCTCGTCACCGGCGCCCAGCTCCTTGCCGATCAGCGCCTGCGCGGCGATCGCGAGCGCGTCGAGGGCGAAGGCCGCCGCCGAGAAGATGGTGAACACGATCTGCCACCCGGCGAGCTCCTCGGTGCCGATCCCGGTCGCCACGGCCACGGTCGCGAGCAGGGCGACGCGCAGGCTCACGGTGCGGAGGAACAGCCAGCCGCCCGACGTCGCGGTGTGGCGCAGGCCCTCCCGCTGGGCGCGCAACGAGGCGCTGTGCCGGGTCGCCAGGCGCCGGACTACGAGCGCGTACGCCGCGACCATGCCCCATTGCGCCGTCACCGTACCTGCCGCGGAGCCGGCGATGCCCCAGCCGAGGCCGTAGATGAAGAGCCAGTTCAGCAGGGCGTTCGCCGCGAAGCCGAGCCCCGCGATCCACAGTGGGGTCATGGTGTCCTGCATCCCGCGCAGCAGCCCGGTGGCGGCGAACACGATGAGCATCGCCGGGAGCCCCCACATCGAGATCACGAGGTACTCGTTCGCCTGTGCCGCGACCTCCGCGCTCGCGCCGAACAGGGAGACGAGCCAGGGCGACGAGACGGCGCCGACGACGGCGAGCACGGCACCAAGGCCGAGCGCGAGCCACATGCCGTTGATCCCGACCGAGACCGCCTCTCCCGGACGCCCGGCCCCGAATCGTCGCGCGACCGCGGGGGTCGTGGAGTACGCGAGGAACACCATGAGGCCGACGATCGTCTGCAGCACGGCTCCGGCGATGCCGAGCCCGGCGAGGGGGACGGTGCCGAGATGGCCGACGAGGGCGGCGTCGACGATGAGGAAGGCCGGCTCCGCGATGAGCGCGCCGAGGGCGGGGACCGCCAGGCGCAGGATCTCGCGGTTCAGGGAGGTGCGGGCGGCCATCCTCCGAGCCTATGACCTGTCGTCGACACCCGAGACCGCCGGCCTCGACCGGACGTAGGGTGAAGGAGGAGATCCCAGCGGACGGAGGCGCACCATGACGGATCCCCGGGAGGCGGCCGCGCGCTATCGAGCGCGGCAGCAGCAGGGCGATGCTGCCCCCGACGAGGCGGACACCGCCGCGCCGCCCGGTGCCGCGGCCGCGGTGGACCGCGCCGCCTTCATCGAATCCGCCATCCAGGTCGCCATCCGTCGCGGCGACTTCGACGATCTGCCGGGAGCCGGGAAGCCGCTCGAAGGTCTCGGCGACCACCACGACCCGGACTGGTGGATCCGCCGGAAGATCGAGACCGAGGGCCTGACCGGGCTCGGCCCTCCCGCCATCCTCCTGCGCACGGAGGACCGCGAGCTCGACGGGCAGCTCGACCTCCTCGGTCGCGAGTCCGACGTGCGCGAGCTGCTCGAGGACTTCAACCGGCGTGTGCGCGAGGCCCGACGCCAGCTCCAGGGCGGACCTCCCGTCGTGACCCCGCTGCGCGACGTCGACGCCGAGGTCGTCGCGTGGGCGGAACGCCGGGCCGCGCGGACACCGCTGCCCGAGACGTCGCCGCGGCGCCGACGCTTCGGGCGCCGACGCCGGGACTGAGGTCTTCTGGACACCGTGGGGGACCCCGGCCATAGGCTGGAGCGCATGACCGACGTGCTTCCCGCGGGCCTCGCGCTCGACGACCTCAGCCCCGACATCCGCCCGCAGGACGACCTGTATCGCCACGTGAACGGCGCCTGGATCGCTCGCACCGAGATCCCCGGGGACAAGGCGCGCTGGGGCTCCTTCCATCTGCTGGCCGAGCAGGCCGAGAAGGACGTCCGTGCGATCGTCGAGGAGTCGCAGGAGGCGGAGGAGGGCACCCTCGCCCGCAAGATCGGCGACCTCTTCGCGAGCTTCATGGACACCGACCGCATCGCCGCCGCCGGCGTGACCCCGCTGGCCGAGACGTTCGCCGAGATCGACGCGATCGACGGCATCCCGGCCTTCCTGCGCACCGTGGGCACCTACGACCGGGAGGGCCGGGCGGCGGTGATCGGCCTCTATGTCGACGGCGACCCCGGGAACCCGGAGCGCTACCTCCCGGTGCTCGTGCAGGCCGGGCTCTCGCTGCCGGACGAGAGCTACTTCCGTCTCGACACCTTCGCGGAGACCCGCGCGGCGTACCGGGAGCACCTGGAGCGCCTGCTCTCGCTCGCCGGCGTGACCGATGCCGCCGCGCAGGCCGAGCGCTCCATCGCGCTGGAGACCGAGCTCGCCGGACACCACTGGGACAACGTGCGCAGCCGTGACGCGGTGGCGACCTACAACCTCAAGACGTGGGACGAGCTGCAGGAGCTCGCCGGCGTCGACCTCAGTCCGTGGCGCGAAGCCGTGACGCCGACGAACCCGCAGGCGTTCGACGAGGTCGTCGTCGCGCAGCCGAGCTTCTTCGAGGGGCTGGGCGCTCTGCTCACTCCCGAGCGGCTGGACGACTGGAAGGCCTGGCTGCGTGCGAAGGTCGTCCACGCGGCGGCGCCCTACCTCACCGACGAGCTCGTGCAGGAGAACTTCTCGTTCTACGGCACCCAGCTCACCGGCGTCCCCACGATCCGCGAGCGCTGGAAGCGCGGCGTCTCCGTCGCCGAAGGGGCCCTGGGCGAGGCGATCGGCAAGGTCTACGTCGAGCGGCACTACCCGCCGACGGCGAAGGCGGCCATGGACGAGCTCGTCGCGAACCTCGTCGAGGCCTATCGGCAGAGCATCGAGACCCTGGAGTGGATGACCGCGGAGACCCGGCAGCGGGCGCTGGCGAAGCTGGACGCGTTCACCCCGAAGATCGGGCACCCCGAGGTGTGGCGTGACTACTCGGCCCTCGTGATCGACCGGACCGATCTCCTCGGCAACGTGCGCCGCGCGGCGATCTTCGAGCACGACCGCAACATCGACAAAGTCGGGAAGCCGATCGACCGCACCGAGTGGCACATGCCGCCGCAGATGGTGAACGCGTACTACAACCCCTCGATGAACGAGATCGTCTTCCCCGCAGCCATCCTCCAGTACCCGTTCTTCGACGCCGGACGGGACGCGGCCGCGAACTACGGCGGGATCGGCGCGGTCATCGGGCATGAGATCGGCCACGGTTTCGACGATCAGGGCAGCCGATACGACGGCGAGGGGCGCCTGCAGGACTGGTGGACCGACGCGGATCGCGCGGCCTTCGAGGAGCGCACGAAGGCGCTCATCGCGCAGTACGACGCCCTCGTGCCGGAGGGGCTGGACGCCGAGCATCACGTGAACGGCGCCCTCACCATCGGTGAGAACATCGGCGATCTGGGCGGCCTCGGGATCGCGCTGAAGGCGTACGAGCTGTCGCTGCGGGCCGATCCGTCGGTGCCGGAGCCCGTCGAAGGGCCGGTCATCGACGGCTACACCGGCGTGCAGCGGCTGCTCCTGTCCTGGGCACAGGTCTGGCAGCAGAAGAGCCGTGAGGCCGAGACGCTGCGCCTGCTGACGATCGACCCGCACTCGCCCAACGAGTTCCGGTGCAACCAGATCGTCCGCAACATCGATGCGTTCTACGACGCCTTCGGCGTCACCGAGAAGGATGCCCTCTGGCTGCCGGAGTCGTCCCGTGTGACCATCTGGTGACGAACCTCCGGACTCTGTGAGGCACGCTCCGGCGGTGGGGTTACGATAGCCCTGCCGCCGGGCGCCCCTTCCCGGATGTGCAGTATCCCTCCCCCTCCTGAAGGACCACGCGTGGGTGCGACCGACCCTGGTGACGCGTTCCGGAACCCCTCGGCTCCCGGAGCGTCCGGGAGCGCGCCCGAGTCGTCCAGCGGTCGCCGTTCGCAGCGGCCGGGAGCCCGTCGGTTGCCGCGCCGCGTGGCCGTCGGCCGGCGATCGTTCACGTCGACGCTGAAGGCCCTCGAGGGCCTCGCGAACTCCGGGGCGCAGGTGTCGGTGCATGTGGTCGACCTCGACTCCCATGTGCACGTGCTGGCGGGAGACGACCACGTGACCATGCCCGTCGCCGGCCTCGGGGTGGTCCCGCTGCTCATCGAGGTGGCGGCGGCGTTCGAGTCCGGCGCCCTCGACCCGCTCGAGATCGTGGAGCGCACGAGCGTCGAGGCCGTGGAGAGCTCCGGGCTGTGGCGGCACCTGCGGGCCCCGGCGCTGCCGTTGGAAGACCTCGCCGTACTGGCCGCGACCGCCGGCGATCCGATCGCCGTGAACATCCTGCTGGAGAAGGTGGGGCACGACCGGGTGCGCGAGCGCATCGAGGGCTTGGGACTGCGACGCACCGCCCTGCTCGACCGGTTCCGCGACCGCCGTGGCCCGGACGACGCCCCGCAGGTCGCGGTGGGGTCGGCGCGCGAGCTGGCCGGACTGTTCTCCGCGCTCGTGAACTCCCAGGTCGTGGATGCCGCCGTCAGCGCCCAGGTGTCGGAGTGGCTCAGCCTCAACCAGGACCTCAGCCTCGTGGCCGCCTCGACCGGACTCGACCCCTTCGCGCACGAGCACGACGCGCACGGCCTGCTGTTCGTGAACAAGACCGGCCGCGACCGGGGAGTACGCGCCGAGGCGGGGGTGCTCGCGGGGCCGCGGGCCGGTGTCGCCTACTCGATGATCGTGTGCTTCGACGACCTGTCGATCAGCCACCGCCTCCGCGCGCACGACGCCTTCCGCGTGCTCGGCGTCGAGCTCATGGAGTACACGCACTGACCCCGCGCAGGCATCCGCGCCGCATCAGGCTTCCAGGGTGGCAATGAGCCTGACCTCCCGCGGTCGCCTGACCGCGCGTGTTCTCCTGTTCCCACGTCGCCTGGACCTCGCACGCGAGCGCAGGCATCCGCGTGGCGTCAGGCGTCCAGGGTGGCAATGAGCCTGACCTCCTGCGGTCGCCTGACCTCGCGTGTTCTCCTGTTCCCACGTCGCCTGGATCTCGCACGCGAGCGCAGGCACCCGCATGGCGTCAGGCGACGGGGGCGCACCCGGCCTGATGTCGCGCGTTCGCCTGCTGTCGAGCGCTCGCCTGATGTCGCGCGAGCGCCTGATCGTGCGACGTACGGGCTAGCATCGGGGCATGCCTCATGCCTGGACCCCGCACCGCCGCGACGACGGCGAGCTGCTCGGCTGGATCCATCCGGAGGGCGAGGACTGGATCGCCGTCGATGTCCTCGGGCGCAGGGTCTTCGGCCCGGGCGAGTGGCTCGACGCGGAGGCCGCGCTGGAGGACCACGGCATCGCCTGGCTCGCCGATCCGTGGATGCTCGAGGGGGAGGGTGACCGCCCGCTGCGGGTGCGCATCCTCGAGGTGACGCCGGACGAAGAGGGCACGCCGGGGCGCATCGTCGTGAAGGTCGACGACTTCGGGGACATGACCCGTCCCGCGACCGCGCAGTTCACCCTGCCGTGGCCGCTTCCCGCCCGGCTGCGGCCACCGCGTGCCGACGACCCGGATCCGCGCACGATCTCCCGCTGACCCTCCGCCGCAGGTCGCAGATCCGCCGTAGGTCGCACGTTCTGCGGGAATCTCTGCGACCTCGATGCGAATCCACGACCGCCGAACGGGTCAGCGCAGGGAGGGGTGCGGCTCCTCGGCGCGCCGTCGCGGAATGAACAGGGACAGGACCACGGCCAGGATGCCGGCGGCGATCGCGAGCCAGAAGCAGACCTCGAACGCGGCCCGCGTCGGCACGGCCACCCCGCCGACGTCCACACTCATCGCCGCGAGCACCCCGCCCATCACGGCCGAGGCCGTCGAGGTGCCCACGGAGCGGAACAGCGCGTTGAGGCCGTTCGACGCCCCGGTCTCGTTCGCGGGCACGGAGCGCATGATGATCATGGGCATCGCGGCGAAGGTGAACCCGATGCCGACGCCGATGAAGATGTTGGCGACGAAGATGTGCCACACCTCGGTCGACCACAGCAGCACGAAGACGTAGGCGAGCACGATCGCGATGGCCCCGACGGTGAAGAGCGGGCGCGGCCCCACGGTGCGCTCCAGCCACCCGGACAGCGGGGAGATCACCATCATGACCAGACCCGCCGGCATGATCACGAGCGACGCGGCCACCATGTCGAGCCCGAAGCCGGCACCGCCCACCGCCGGCATCTCCAGCAGCTGCGGGAACGTGACATTCGAGGCGAACAGGGCGAAGCCCATGCCGATCGCGGCGATGTTCGTGAAGAGCACGGCGGGCCGGGCCGCGACCCGGAGGTCGAGCAGCGGATCGTCCGTGCGCAGCTGGTACCAGCCCCACAGCAGCAGCACCGCCACGCCGCCGATCACGCAGACGAGGGTGAGCGGCGCCGTCCAGCCCCACTCGGCGCCGCGCGATACGAACAGCAGCAGACCGGTGAGGCCGATGGCGAGTCCGATGGCCCCGAGCACGTCGAGGCGCCCGGGGGAGCGGAGCACGTCCTCCGGCACCACGGCGAGCACCAGCAGCAGCCCGAGGACTCCGAGGGCGGCGGCGAGCCAGAACAGCATGTGCCAGTCGGCGTTCTCGGCGAGCAGCGCGGCGACGGGCATGCCGATCGCCCCGCCGACGCCCATGGTGGCGCTCATCAGGGCCACCGCGGTGCCGAGGCGCTCGGGTGGCAGCACGTCGCGCATGATGGCGATGCCGAGGGGTACGACGCCGGTCACGGCCCCCTGGAGGGCGCGGCCGATGATGACGCCGACGATCGATCCGGAGAGCGCGGCGATGACCGACCCCACGATGAGGATCGCGAGGAGCGCGACGACCACCCGCCGCTTGCCGTACATGTCGCCGAGACGGCCGGAGATCGGGGTCGCGACGGCGGCCACGAGCAGGGTGATCGTCACCACCCAGGTGGTGTCCTCGCGGGAGGAGTTCAGCAGCTGCGGCAGCTCCGCCTGCAGGGGCACGACGAGCGTGAACATGAACGAGGAGCACAGGCCCGCGAACGCCAGCACCGCGATGATCGCCCACCGCGGAGGGGTACGGGAGAGGCGTTTCCTGGCTCTGTCGTCGTTCGCACCCACCGGCTCAGGCTATCGGCGTTCCCGGAGGGGAGGGGCCGATGTGGTTGCATGGCCGGATGACCGACGACACCGCGCCCGCGCAGCACCCCGCCGACACCGCATACCACCGCCGGCTCCCGATCGGCGAGGTGCTCGACGCCTCGGCGCTCGCGGAGGGTCTGCCCTGGGCGTTCGAGAGCGTCACGATGCGGCCGCTCGAGCCGATGCTCGTGCCGGAGAAGCCCCGCGCCGGCGAGCACGATCCGGCCGCGTGCGGCCACTGCGGTCCGAGCGTGCACACCATCTGGCACGACGACCTCTGGCAGGTGCGCGCCGGGTGGGACGTCGGCGGTCTGCCCTTCATCGGCGGCGTCGCACCGCGCGAGCACTGGCTCCTGGAGAACGCCCCGCAGGACGTGCTCGCCGCGCTCGGGCCGCTGATGCAGCGCGTGTCCGAGGCGGTGAAGAGCATCCCCGGCGTCGCCCGCTGTCACTTCGGGCGCTGGAACGACGGCTCCGCGCACATGCACATGTGGGCGCTGGGTCGTCCTGCCGGGATGATGCAGGGCCGCGGCGCGGTGCTCGCGTTCTGGGACGGGATCCTGCCGCCGCTGCCGGCGGACATGGCCGAGGACCACCTCCGCATCGTCGCGGAGGCGCTCGCCGCGGGTGGGGGCGAGGCCTTCCCGTACCGGTGAGCCGGAGTCGGTTTCCGCGAACGGGCGGAGGAGGGGCAGACTGGGATCGTGCGAACCATCCGCGATCTCGACACCGTTGAACTCATCCTCGACGCCCAGAGCCTGCTCGACTCCATCCGGGGCCCGCAGCGCGTGGTGGACGCCGGGACCCTCCGTGCCCTGCAGCAGTCGGGCAACTACGTCGTCGGCTTCTTCGACGGCGAGGGCGACGAGGAGCGCATGGTCGGCGCCTCGATCGCCTTCTTCGGCGAACCGGCCCGTCGCGCCATGCACTCGCACATCACGGCTCTGCTGCCCGAGTACCGGGGGCGCGGATGGGGCCGTGAGCTCAAGGAGCACCAGCGGCAGTGGGCGTTCTCCCGCGACGTCGGCCGCATCACCTGGACCTTCGACCCGCTGGTCGCCCGGAACGCGCACTTCTTCCTCACCGTCCTCGGCGCGCGCGCCACGGGCTACTCGGTGAACCGGTACGGCATCTTCGGCGGCGGCGACGCGGGCGACGAGAGCGACCGCCTCGACGTCGAGTGGGCGCTCGCGGACATCGCCAAGCCCCCGGCGGAGGACGCCGTCGTCGAGACGCTGGAGATCCCGGACGACATCGAGGGCATGCGGGAGTCCGACCCGGCGGCCGCGCACGAGTGGCGGCTGCGGCTGCGCGCGCAGATGGAGGGGCTGCTCGGCAGCGGCCTCCACATCGCGGGCTTCGAGACCGGCCGGGGCTACCTCTTCACCGCGTGATCGCCGGGGCCGTCACCGCACGCCCCGCATGAGCCGCAGCACGGGCTTCACGCTCAGCAGCAGGCCGATGCCGACGAGGATCGCGATGCCGCCGAGGATCGAGAAGTACGGCACCTCGTTCTCCGGATCGTAGAACTTCACGAGCTCGCCCGAGATGGCGGTGCCGAGGGCAATCGACAGGAAGAACAGCGCGACCATCTGCGTGTGGAACACGGCCGGGGCGAGCTTCGTCGTCACCGACAGCCCCACGGGCGAGAGCAACAGCTCGGCGACCGTGAACACGAAGAGGATGCCGACGATCGCGAGCAGCGGCGTCGAGTTCGCACCACCGCCGGAGAACGGCAGGAACAGCAGGAACGCGGAGCCCATGATGATCGCGGCCAGCCCGAACTTGACGGGGGTCGACGGCTGACGCGTCCCCAGCTTCGTCCAGATGGCCGCGAAGACCCCGGACAGGATGATGATGAACACCGGGTTGATCGACTGCACCCACGACACCGGCATCTCCCACCCGAACAGGTCGCGGTCGAGGCGCTTGTCGGAGTAGATCGTCAGCACCGTGAACTGCTGCTGGTACAGCGACCAGAACGCGACGCTGGTGAGGAACAGCGGCAGGAAGCCCCAGACACGCGAGCGCTCGGTGGCGTCGATACGGCGACTGCCGAGGATCACCGCGAAGTAGGCGACGGCGGCGACCACCGTGACCACGATCACGATGGTGGCGAGGTTGTCGGCCTGGATGACCCCGGTCAGCACGAGCACCGCGATGACGACGACCGCGCCGACGGCGATGCCGGCGACCAGCGGATAGCGCGAGCGGGGGAGCGGGTTCGGCACCGCGCGCGCGGAGGCGGGCAGGCCGCGGCGGCCGAACGAGTACTGCACGAGACCCAGGGTCATGCCGAGGGCGGCGAGGCCGAATCCCCAGTGGAAGCCCAGGGTCGACTGCAGCAGCCCGGTGAGGATCGGACCGAGGAACGCGCCCAGGTTGATGCCGAGGTAGAACAGCGAGAACCCGGCGTCGCGCCGCACGTCGTCCGGACGGTACAGCGTCCCCACGACCGACGTCGCGTTCGCCTTCAGGCCTCCCGAGCCGAGGGCCACGAGCACGAGTCCGACCCCCACGCCGACGAATCCCGGCAGGAGGGCGAGGGCGAGGTGGCCCGAGACGATGACGATGGCGCTGACGAACAGCACCCGCTCGGAGCCGAACAGCCGATCGGCGAGCCAGGCCCCGAGGATGGTGGACAGGTACACCGAGCCGCCGTACGCGCCGACGATCCCGCCCGCCACCGCCTCCGGAAGGCCGAGACCGCCATCGGCCACCGAGAAGTACAGGTAGATGAGCAGGATGCCCTGCATGCCGTAGAAGCTGAAGCGCTCCCACATCTCCACGCCGAAGATGTGCACGAGCGACCACGGCTGTCCGAAGAAGCGGGTGTCCTCGTCGCGGGAGGCGGGCGGCTGCGCGGTGGTGCTCATGCGTGGGACGGTACTCCTCCCGCGGGTCCCGCAGCCAGGGGTTGCGCTCCCGCCCCGGATAGAATGGGGGTGCCCGTGCTCACGGGCATTCTCCGCATCCGACCATTGGAGCCACCGTGGCCGAACAGTCCCGCCTCGACAAGGTCATCGCCCTCGCCCGCCACCGCGGTTTCGTGTTCCAGGCGGGTGAGATCTACGGCGGTTCCCGGTCGGCCTGGGACTACGGACCCCTCGGCACCGAGCTGAAGGAGAACATCCGGCGGCAGTGGTGGCAGACCTTCGTGCGCGGCCGCGGCGACATGGTCGGTCTCGACTCCAGCATCATCCTGCCGAAGCGCGTGTGGGAGGCCTCGGGTCACGTCGCGACCTTCACCGACCCGCTCGTCGAGTGCCTGCAGTGCCACAAGCGCTTCCGTGCCGACAACCTCATCGAGGACTTCGAGGCGCGCAAGGGTCGCAAGGCCGAGAACGGTCTCGCCGACATCCCCTGCCCGAACTGCGGCACCAAGGGGCAGTACACCGAGCCGAAGGCCTTCTCCGGTCTGGTGAAGACCTACCTCGGCGTCGTCGACGACGAGTCCGGCCTCTACTACCTGCGCCCCGAGACCGCGCAGGGCATCTTCGTGAACTTCTCGAACGTGCTCACCGCGAGCCGCAAGAAGCCGCCGTTCGGCATCGGCCAGGTCGGCAAGGCGTTCCGCAACGAGATCACCCCCGGCAACTTCATCTTCCGCACCCGCGAGTTCGAGCAGATGGAGATCGAGTTCTTCACGCCGCCCGCCGAGGCGCCGCAGTGGTTCGACCACTGGGTCGAGGCGTGCTGGAACTGGTTCATCGACCTCGGCATCGACCCGGAGAACATGCGGCAGTTCGACGTGCCGGAGGAGGACCGCGCGCACTACTCGGCCGGCACCATCGACGTCGAGTACCGCTTCGGCTTCGCGGGCAAGGAGTGGGGCGAGCTCATGGGCGTCGCCAACCGCACCGACTACGACCTCTCCAGCCACAGCGAGGCCTCCGGCCAGAGCCTGACGTACTTCGACCAGGCCACGGGCGAGCGCTACACGCCGTACGTGATCGAGCCGTCGTTCGGACTCACCCGCGCGATGATGGCCTTCCTCGTCGACGCGTACGTCGAGGAGCAGGTGCCCAACGCCAAGGGCGGCACCGACACCCGCACCGTGCTCAAGCTCGACCCGCGCCTGGCTCCGGTCAAGGCGGCGGTGCTCCCGCTGTCGCGCAACGAGAACCTGTCGCCGCTCGCCCGCGAGGTGGCCGACACACTCCGCGGTTCGTGGGCCGTCGACTTCGACGACGCCGGTGCGATCGGTCGTCGCTACCGCCGCCAGGACGAGATCGGCACGCCGTTCTGCGTCACGGTCGACTTCGACTCGCTCGACGACCGTGCCGTGACCGTGCGCGACCGCGACACGATGGCGCAGGAGCGCGTCCCGATCGACGAGCTGCACGCCTACCTGGCGGAGCGCCTCCGCGGCGCCTGACGTGTCGGCACCGGGGGGAGCCGACGCACGGGGAGAAGCCTCCCCCGTGCGTCCGGTCGCGGCCATCGTGCTCGGGGCGCTCGCCGTGTCGTGGATGATCCTCACGGTGCTCGACCTGCGGGAGAACGACGGCGCCGGGCCCATCATCGCGATGTTCGGCCTCCCGGCGCTCGCCGCCGCGGTCATCATCCAGATCGTGATGACGCGGCTGGGGGACCGGAAACGCGTGCCGAAGGCCGTGTTCTGGTGGGTGCTGGCGGTGCTCCCGCTGGGGACCCTGGCGGGCTTCGTCGTCGCGATCCTCCGCGACCCGGACTACTTCGTCGCCGACGAAGGCCCTTGGATGCTCCTCTGGGTGCCGGTCTTCATCGTCGTGGGGCTGCTGCTCGGCGCCCTCGTCTGGTTCTTCTTCGTGTTTCCGCTCGTCTCGCTCGTGACGGTGATCCGCCTGATCGCGCGCGGGGAGGCGAAGCCCGGCGCCCTCATCATGCCGATCGTGCTGCTGAGCCTCGGCGTGCTGAGCATCGTGGGCGGACTCTCGATCGACACGGACAGCAGCGGCCGCGCGTCGTGGGGATCGATCATCGCCGCGTTCCTCGGTCTTCCCGGGAACTACGAGGTGATCTGGGAGCCCGGCCTCTGGATCGTCCGCGGCATCGTCCTCGCGATCGTCCTCCTCTTCGCCGTCCCCGCCGCCCACTCCCGCCTCTCCTCCCTCTCCTCCCTCCCTCGCCGTCGCCGTTGACGCCGAGACCCCGGGTTCTCGCCGAGACCCCGGGGCGCGTGCGGGGGTACGTCGGGGTCTCGCCGAGAAAGCGGGGTCTGGCGGGCGCTGAGCGACCCTGCTATGGTCGCTCCTCGTGGGTACTCTGATTCGCTAGATCGGGACGCCGCGTCGAGAGCTCTTCTCCGCGGTGGGTCCTGAGCGAACGCGCCCGACTCCGGGTGCGGTCGAGGTTCCTGTTCCCCGCGTCATCGACGCAGATCCCGGCGGTGCGCGTGCGCCGCTGGAGAGGATCCCTCATGTTCCCTGTACTCTCGACCCCTTCCGACTCCTCGGCCCGCGCTCATCGCGAGTGCGCGCTGCAGGCCGCCTCCGTCCGGTTCGCCGACCGACTCGTCCTGGACCGGATCGACCTCGTCGTCGGCCCCGCCGACCGCCTCGCCGTCATCGGCGACAACGGCGCCGGGAAGTCGACGCTGCTCGATCTGCTCGCCGGTGTTCTCGCGCCGACGTCCGGGGAGGTGCGGCTCGACCTCCCCGGCGGGATCGCGCATGCCCGGCAGAACCCGGTGTTCGCGGACGGAGCGACAGTGGCCGACGCCATCGACGAGCTCCTCGGCGACCTCCGCGCGCTGGAGCACGACCTCGCCCGTGCGTACGACCTCCTCGCCGCCGCGACCCCTTCCGAGCGTGCGCAGCAGATGGCCGCCGTGGCCCTGTTGCAGGACCGTTTCGAGTCCCGCGGCGGATACGAGGTCGACCGTCGCATCGACACCGCCCTCGAACAGCTCGGGGTGGGCGGGCTGGACCGCGGGCGATCGGTGGCCACGCTATCGGGCGGAGAGCGGGCGCGGCTCGCTCTCGCGGTCGCCCTCTCTTCCGGAGCCGAGCTGCTGCTCCTGGACGAGCCCACGAACGACCTCGATGACCGGGCGCTGACCTGGCTCGAGGACCGTCTCGCGGCGCACCGGGGAGCGCTGGTGGTCGTGACGCACGACCGTGACGTCCTGGACCGTTTCGCGACCGCTGTCGTGCAGGTGGAGGACGGTCGGATCCGGCGCTACGGCGATGGTTACGCCGGGTTCCTGCGGGCGCGCGAGGCCGAACGCCGGGCGGCGGTCGCGCGCCACGAGGAGTGGAAGGCCGAGGTCGCCCGCACCGACGCCCTGCTCGCCGCCAACGCGTTCCGGCTGCAGGCGATCCCGCGCAAGCTCGAGCTCGACGGCTTCGGTCACGGCGCGTTCCGGGCGCGGAGCCGCGACCACGGGGCCGTCGGGCGCATCCGCATGGCGAAGGAGAGGTTGTCGCGGCTGCGGGAGAACCCGTGCCCGGCGCCGCCCGAGCCCCTGCGGTTCACGGTCGCGGCAGAGGATCGCGCACCGCTCGACGACCCGCTCCTGACGCTCGATGCCGTGTCCCTCCGCGAACCCGGACGACGGCTCGCCGTGTCGCAATGGACGATCGAGGCCGGTTCGCGGTGGCTCGTGACCGGGCCGAACGGAGCCGGGAAGACGACACTCCTCCGTCTCCTCGCCGGCGAGCTCCTCCCCGCATCCGGGACGCTCGTCCGCGGGGACGGGCTGCGGATCGCGTTCCTCCGGCAGGAGGTCGATACGCGCCCGCGGGGTTCCGCCGTCGAGGTCTTCGCGGCTCGGACCGGGACGCCGCCGGCGGATGCGCACGACGCTCTCCTGGCTCATGGACTCTTCCGCGGGTCGGAGGTGGACCGCGACGTGCGGGCTCTCTCCGTCGGGCAGCGTCGGCGGCTGGATCTCGCGGTCGCCCTGTCGTCGCCATTCGATCTGCTGCTGCTCGATGAGCCGACGAACCATCTCGATCCCGAGTTCGTGGAGCAGCTCGAGCACGCTCTCGCGGACCACCCCGCCGCCGTCGTCACGGTGACGCACGATCGGCGGTGGCGTCGTCACGCGGCGGACGCACAGCGCGTGCAGGTTGACGAGGGGGTGGCTACCACCTGAGACCCCGCCTTCCCGCCGAGACCCCGGACTCCGCACGTCCGCACGCCGGGGTTTCGGCGGGAACCCGGGGTCTCGGCGGCAGGAGAGGGGGAGCTACGACGTGACCGTCAGCTGCATGCGCGCGTCGCCGCCGGACTCGACCCAGGCGCGCGAACGCTCGAGGATCCCGCGCAGCACGTCGAGGTCGACCTCGTCGAGGTCCTTGAGGTAGAGGCAGCCCACCCCCGTCGTGTGCGGGCCGAGCGCGCCGAGAGCCTCCGCGTGGGCGTCCACCCCGTCGAGGAGGTAGATCGTGGTCGCGGCCTTCCGGGGGGCGAAGCTCAGAATGCCGCTGTCGCCCTCCGTCCCGGTGGGATAGCGGTAATGGCAGGAGCCGAACCCGATGATCGACCCCCAGGTCTGCGGCTCGCGCCCGGTGATGTCCTGCAGGAGAGCGGTCAGCGTCTCCGCATCACGGCGACGCACGGCCGGGGAGGAGCGGGCGATCAGGCCCGCGACGTCGTCCCCGGTCGGCTGCACTACTTCGCCGCCTTCGCCGCGGCCTTCATCGCCTTCTTGTACTCGCGCACCTTCGTCAGCGACTCCGGCGACACGATGTCGGCGACGCTGCGGTACGACCCGTCCTCGCCGTAGGGCGCCGAAGCCTCCCGCCAGCCCTCGCCGGTGAACCCGTACTGCTTGCCGAGGAGGGCGAGGAAGATCTTCGCCTTCTGCTCGCCGAAGCCGGGAAGGGCCTTGAGTCGTCTGAGTACCTCGGCACCGCTCGGCTGGGTCCCTGAGTCTGTCGACGGGCGCGTCCAGAGGGCGGCGGCATCCCCGTCCCAGTCGTCGACGAGCGCCTGGCACAGGGTCTGCACCCGCGTCGCCATGGAGCCGGGGAACCGGTGCACCGCGGGGGTCTGGCGGAAGGCCTCCAGGAACTCCTCGGGTGCCATGCCCGCGATCGCCGCAGCATCCGCGGCTCCCGTCCGCTGCTCGATCTTGAGCGGTCCGGTGAACGCGGTCTCCATGGGGATCTGCTGGTCCAGCAGCATGCCGATGAGCAGAGCCGTCGAGTTCTCGGTCAGCAGGGCGTCGGCGGCGGTGTCTCCGGTGATGTGAAG
Organism: Microbacterium sp. LEMMJ01; assembly: GCF_002114135.1. Lineage (NCBI taxonomy): Bacteria > Bacillati > Actinomycetota > Actinomycetes > Micrococcales > Microbacteriaceae > Microbacterium > Microbacterium sp. LEMMJ01. The sequence continues at coordinate 126,097 of NZ_NCTV01000024.1, read as the reverse complement.
GGCCATGCCTCCAGTCTCCCACCCCGCCGGATCAGGCTGTTGCGGCGTCCTCGACCGTGTCCGCGGCAGGGGTGATCCCGTACAGCGTCGCGAGCGCGGCGGCGAACTCGTCCGCGCGACCGGCGGCGGCGAGCTCATGAGCCCGCACGGTCGGCGTGTGCAGCAGCACGCCCGAGAGGTGCCGCAGCGCCTGCTCGACCTTGCCGTCCTCGTCACCACGGGCGCGGGCGCGGTCGATCTCGCGCTCCAGCAGCTCGAAGATGTGCGAGCGGAAGGCGACGACCGACGGGGTCACGCTCTGGCGGGCACCGACCACGTGGAAGGTCTCCGCGGCCTCGCGGACGACGCTCCGGGCGGCGTCCGTCGCCTGCAGCTCCTCCAGCGGGGCGTGCAGGCGGATGGTCTCCAGGTCGAGCAGCGCGACGCCCTCCAGCGCAGCCACGGCCGGGTCGACGTTCCGCGGCATGCCGAGGTCGACCACCAGCCGGCTCGGGACACCGGTGGTGCCGCTGGTCGCGGCGACGGGGCAGCCCGCGGCGGCGAGGCCGACCGGGAGTTGCAGGTGCACGGGGCCGAGCACGGGCTCGGTCGCGGTGGTGCAGGTGATCAGCAGCGTGGAGTGCGCCGCCGTGCGCGCGTACTCCTCGGCCGGCACCGGGCGGATGTCGTGCTTGGCTGCGAAGATCTCCGCGCGGCCGGAGGGAGAGTAGACGGAGATGTCGACGGCGCCGCGCTCGCGCAGCGTCGCGAGGGTGACGGCCGCGTAGGCGCCCGTGCCGACCAGCAGCACGCGCTCTGCGGACCAGTCGGCGATGCGGCTGTCGGCGAGCTCCAGCGCGAGACGAGCGAGCGAGCGACCGGCGCGGCCGAGGGCGGTGACGTTCTTGACCTTGCGCTGCGCCTGGCTCGCGCGCTGGAACAGCCGCTCGAGCTCGGGGGAGGTGGTGCCGTCCTTCCGGGCGGACTTCAGCGCCCGACGGACCTGGCCGGCGATCTCGCCCTCACCGGAGACGACGGACTCGAGGCCGGAGGCGACGGAGAAGAGGTGCTCGGCGACGCGGCGACCGGAGTGCACGGCGTAGGCGCCGTCGAGGTCGGCAGCGGGGATTCCGGTGGCGGACTCGACCGCCTCGATGACGGCTTCCACGCCGATGGCGCCGGCCGCGGTCACCGGCTCGTCCATCTCCACGTACGCCTCGAAGCGGTTGCACGTCGCCAGGACCACGGCACCCTGCACGCACGGCGCCATGCCCACGATGGTGGGAGCGACGTCGTCGGGGGTGCGGCTCAGGCGTTCGAGCAGTTCGAAGGAGGCGGTCTTGTGACTCGCCGTCACACACAGCAGCACCCTTCGATTGTACCCGAGCATCCGAACCCGGGACTCGGCTGCTCCCTATACGCCGGATGGGAGGATGGGGGCATGGCACTCTCCGACGCCCCGCTGCTGCGCGCCCTCACCGGCGACCGCCCCGCCACCGCTCCGGTCTGGTTCATGCGCCAGGCCGGCCGCTCCCTGCCCGAGTACCGGGAGCTGCGGGTCGGCACGAGGATGCTCGACGCCTGCCTCACCCCCGACCTCGCCGCCGAGATCACCCTCCAGCCGGTGCGACGGCACGGCGTCGACGCGGCGGTGTTCTTCAGCGATATCGTCATCCCGCTGCGTCTCGCCGGCGTGGAGGTCGAGATCGAGCCCGGCCGCGGCCCCGTCTTCGCGAACCCGGTGCGGACGGTCGCGGACGTCGACCGCATCACGGCCATCGACCCGGAGAGCCTGGACGGCAGCGCCATCGCGGAGGCCGTCGGCATCGTCGTCGCGGAGCTCGGCGACACTCCGGTCATCGGCTTCGCGGGGGCGCCCTTCACCCTCGCCGCGTACCTCGTCGAGGGCGGTCCGTCCAAGGAGCACCTGCGCGCCCGCGGCATGATGCATGCGGAGCCCGAGGCCTGGCACCGTCTCGCGGGCTGGCTGGCGCAGATCTCGCGGCGGTTCCTGGAGACGCAGCGCGATGCCGGCGCCGCGGTCGTGCAGCTCTTCGACAGCTGGGCGGGCTCCCTCAGCCCCGCCGACTACCGCACCTTCGTGGCGCCGCACTCCCGCACGGCTCTGGACGGCATCGGCGTCCCGACCATCCACTTCGGCGTCGGCACCGGGCCCTTCCTCGGCGACATGCGGCTCGACGGCATCGCGGACGGCGTGGGGGTCGACTGGCGGCTGCCCCTCGATGAGGCCGCCGCGATCCTCGGCCCCGACGTGTCGGTGCAGGGCAACATCGACCCCGCGTTCCTCGGCGCGCCGTGGCCGGTGCTCGAGGCGCATGTCCGCGACGTGCTCGAGCGCGGTCGCGCGGCCCGCGGGCACATCCTCAACCTCGGCCACGGCGTGCCCCCGGAGACCGACCCCGACCAGCTCACGCGCATCGTCGAGCTCGTGCACGCCGGCTGACCTCCGTTCGAATCGCCTGCTTTGCTGCATCTGCGGCCCAGATGCAGCCATTCACGCGATTCGAAGCGCGCGCGCCATCCGCAGGTCCGACAGGCCGAAGCGCCCGGTGGGCAGTGCCGCGCGGATGCTGTCGTCGTCGAACGGTCGTGAGGGGCGGATACCCTCCGGCGGCTCCGGTGCCCACGGCGCCGGCTCGCTCACACCCTCCGCGAGCATCCGCGCCTGCGCCTTCGCCACCAGGGGCACGACCATGGTCCACTCCGTGAGCTGCGCGAGCACCCGCACGACCCAGGTCGGCACCGGGAGGAAGGCGGGGCGGCGTCCGGCGACACGGGCGATCCGGCGGATGGCCTCTCCGAGCGTCACCTCGTCCGCGCCCATCACCGCGACCGTCGGCTCCGGGATCCGCCCCTCCAGCGCGGCCACCAGCACGTCCGCGGCATCCTCGACCGGGACCGGGCGGGCGGTGCGTTCGCGGTAGCCGACCGTCCAGAAGAAGGGGAGGGTGCGGACGGCGCGGGTCACGTGATCGACCATGTGATCGCCGGGGCCGTAGATCATCCCGGACTTCAGGATCGTGTGCGGCAGCCCGGAGCCGCGGACGATCTCCTCGGCCTCCCACTTCGACTCGTGGTAGCCGGAGCCGCAGTCGGGACGGGCGCGGAGGAAGCTCACCATGACGAGGCGTCGGACACCGGCGCGGCGAGCGGCTTCGACGACGGCGGCCGTCCCCTCCACGTGCACACGCCGGAAGGTCTGGTCGCCGATCTCCCGGTTGATCCCGGCGCAGTGGGCCACGGCGTCGCATCCGGCGAAGGCTGCGGTCAGCGCATCGACGTCCGTGATGTCCGTGCCGGAGCGTCGGGAGATCACCACGGGCTCCTCCAGGCGATCGGCGAGGGCGCGGCCGACGAATCCACTGCCTCCGGTGATGGCGACCTTCATGGTGTTCTCCTTCGCTAATTAGCTATCTGGCGAAACTGTATCTAGCGAAGGTGCTATATTGCAAGCATGGCCGACAGCGCATCCGACATCTTCGCGGCGCTCGCCCATCCCACCCGGCGGCAGATCCTGCAGGACCTCAAGGAGGGGGAGCTCGCCGCCGGGGAGATCGCGTCGCGGTTCTCCGCGAGCGGGCCGACCATCTCCCGGCACCTGAGCGTGCTGCGGCAGGCGGGCCTCGTCTCCGAGCGTCGCGACGCCAATCGCATCTTCTACTCGCTCGTCGGCGAACGCCTGGCCCTCTCGGTCGGCGACTTCCTCTCCACCGTTTGCCCCGAGCAGATCGTCCTCCGCGAGGTCCGCAAGCGTAGTCGGGCCTGACCTCCGCTCGAATCGCGTACCTGGCTGCATCCGCGGCGATTATCCGGCCAATCGGGCGATTCGAAGCACAGGGGCGGTGAAAGGATGGAGGCATGAGCCCTGAGCGCCCCGCACCCGCCGAACCGGCCGACCTGGCCGCCCGTGCCGCACAGAAGCACGTCGTCGTGGTGGGAGGCGGCGTCGGCGGACTGGTGGCCGCCCGTGAGTGCGCGAAGGTCGGCATGCGGGTGACGCTGCTCGAGGGGTCCGAGGCCCTGGGCGGCGTGATACGCAGGGTCGCCCTGGACGGAGTCGTCGTCGACGCCGGGGCGGAGAGCTACGCGACGAAGGGCGGGCACGTCCGCGCCCTCGTGGACGACCTCGGCCTCTCCGACCGCGTCGTGACGCCGCAGGCGGGAGGGGCGTGGCTCGCCGGGCTCCCCGGCGGCGGCGCGGCTCCGCTTCCGGCCGGCGGCATCCTCGGCATCCCCGGCAACCCGTTCCAGGACGACGTCCGCCGCATCATCGGCTGGTCCGGCGCCTGGCGGGCCTACCTCGACCGGGTGCGACCGCCGCTCACGATCGGGCACCAGCTGAGCCTCGGCCGCCTCGTCGCCTCGCGCATGGGGGAGAAGGTGCGCGACCGCCTCGTCGCCCCCGTCACCACGGGCGTCTACTCGGCATCCCCGGACGACGTGGACATCGATGTCGCCGCCCCCGGGCTCAACGCCGCCCTCACCCGCGTCGGATCGCTGTCCGGTGCGGTGCTGGCCCTCCGCGGAGAGGGTGCGTCGCGCGGCGCGAAGACCCCCGGTGCCGCCGTCGAGGGCCTCGTCGGCGGCATGAGCGTGCTCGTCGACGCCCTCGCGGCCGACCTCGACGAACTCGGTGCGACCGTGCGTACTCGCGTCCGGGCCCGTCGCCTCACCACCGACGGCACGACCTGGCGCATCGTGGTCGAGGAGCCCGCCGCAGACGAGCCGATCGAGGGGGAGGAGGCGACCCAGGAGGCGGAGCTCGTCGCCGACGCCGTGATCGTCGCGACCTCCGAGCACGGCGCGCGGGAGCTGCTCGCGGGCGCCGTACCCGCCCTCGCGGCCGCCGACGCCGCGCCCGCCCCCGAGATCGAGATCATCAGTCTGCTGCTCGACGCGCCGGCGCTGCGCACCCCGCCCCGCGGCACCGGCGTGCTCACCGTTCCGCACAGCCACACGGCGAAGGCGCTCACACACTCCACGGCGAAGTGGTCGTGGGTGCGGGAGGCCGCGGGCGACCGCGAGGTGGTCCGCGTCTCCTTCGGCGCGCAGGGGGAACCGGCGGCCACCGCGGCGCTGGAGGACGAGGCCGCAATTGACCTCGCCCGTCGGGAGGCCTCGGCGCTCCTGGGCGTCCCGCTGTCGCCCGCCCAGGTCGTGGCGGGTCATCGTGGGCGCTTCGTGCAGGCGCAGCCCGCGTCGATCATCGGCTCGGGGGAGCGGCGTGCCGCAGCGCGTCAGGCCGTGCAGGCCGTGCCAGGACTGGCCGCTGTGGGCGCCTGGCTCGCGGGCACGGGGCTCGCGCAGGTCGTGCCCGACGCTGCGGAGGAGGCGGACCGCCTGCGCCGCGCTCTCCTCTGGGACTGAGCGTCCGCCGAGCACGCGCGAGTGCGCTCGACGCCTCTGTGTCAACCCTCTGATCGATTGATGCCGAAAACGGCATACGGCGTTACGCTGGGTACCTGATCGCGGTGGAGACGCGGGCGATCGGCGTCCCCCGGGACGGACCACAGCCGGAACAACGTGAGGAGACCCCATGAAGGGGAAGATCGGACTCGTCGTCGGACTCGGCGTCGGCTATGTGCTCGGCACCCGCGCAGGACGCGAGCGCTACGAGCAGATCAAGACGCAGTGGCTGAAGGTCTGGAACACCGACCCCGTGCAGGAGCGCGTCGACAAGGTCAAGGGCTTCGTCGGCGACAAGGCCGCCGCGGTCCCGGGAGCCGTCTGGACCGGTGCCGTGAAGATCGTGAAGTCGGTCACCGGGGACGGCACGCCCGGGCAGAAGCTCGATGCCGTCATCGCCTCCGGCAAGGACGCGGCCGAGGAGATCTCGGACGCCGCGGAGGACGCGGTCGACGAGGTCAAGGAGCGCGCCGCCGAGGCCCAGAAGCCCGCCGTGGCGAAGCCGGCCGCGAAGAAGCCCGCCCCGCGGAAGTCCGACGACTGACATGCCCCGCGGATATCGGGATCGCGCCGACGACAGTCTGCTGACTCTGCTCGGCGACCTGCCGGAGCTCGTCACCAATCTCGTCAAGGCCGAGATCGACGCGGCCAAGGCGTGGGTGTCGCGCACCGCGAAGGACGCGGGGGTCGGCTCCGTCTGGTTCCTCGTCGCGCTGTTCTTCCTGTTCTGGGCCGTGCCCGTCATCCTCGTCTTCGCGATCGCGGGACTGTCGTCGTGGTGGCCGGTCTGGCTGTCCGCGCTGGCGGTGTTCGGCATCCTCATCATCGCCGTGCTGCTGTTCGCACTGCTCGGCATCCTGAAGTTCCGCAAGGTGCTCCGTCGCCAGAACCCCGCACAGGCCGTGGCCGAAGACATCCGAATCGTGAAGGAGGCCGGCGATGAGCACCCCTGAGTCGCTGCCGCGTACCGCGGTCCCCGCGGGAATCGTCGACCCCGTCGCCTCCGCGCGCGCCGAGCTGAAGGCGGCCCTCGCCGCCATCGAGGTCAAGGGGAACATCCCGCGGCGCGTCGAGAAGGCGTCGGCGCGCGCCGCCGTCAAGGCGCGTGCGTTCGCGGACCGCAATCCCGCTGCCGCGATCGCCGCGACGGTCGGGATCGCCGCCGCCGTCGGCGGGGCCGTGTGGGCCATCGCCCGCGCCATCGCGCGCTGAGCCACCCCCCGCACCGCCCTCGGGCGGGGGCAGTATTCCCCTGATTAGCGGCGCCTCGGCAAAGGGGGCAGACTGGGATCATGTCCGACCTGCGCGAAGAGAACCCGTCCGGTTACACCCTCTGGGCCGTCTGGCGACGCAATCCTGACGCCCCCGTCACCGAGAACGATGCGACCGAGCTCGAGTCGATCGTCTCGCACGTCGAGGACTCCGGCGTCACCGTCCGCGGCTTCTACGACGTCTCCGGGCTCAAGGCCGACGCCGATCTCATGGTGTGGCTGCACGGCGCCACCGCCGAGGAGCTGCAGAAGGCTCTCCGCCGCCTGCGCCGCACCGAGATGCTGCGCTCGCTCCTCCCGGTGTGGAACGTCCTAGGTGTCCACCGTGACGCGGAGTTCAACCGCGCGCACGTCCCCGGCTTCCTCCGCGGCATCGAGCCCAAGGACTGGCTCTGCCTCTACCCGTTCGTCCGCACGCCGGAGTGGTATCTCGCGCCGGAGAGCGAGCGTCGCGCGATGCTCGCCGACCACGGGCGCAAGGGTGCGGCGTTCACCGGCGTCATCGCGAACACGGTGGCCTCCTTCGCCCTCGGCGACTACGAGTGGCTGCTGCCGCTGGAAGCCGACGAGCTGACCGACCTCGTCGACATGATGCGCGACCTCCGCTACACCGACGCCCGCATGTTCGTGAAGGAGGAGGTGCCCTTCTACACGGGGCGCCGCCTGCGCTTCGACGAGATCGCGGACGTGCTGCAGTAAGCGCCATGAGCACCCCCATCCGTCTCGGCACCCGCCGCAGCGCGCTCGCGCAGGCGCAGTCGGGTCACGTCGCCGCCGCGCTCGAGAAGGTCACCGGCCGCCGCGTCGAGCTCGTCCCGATCACCAGCGAGGGCGACACCAATCGCGCCTCGCTGTCGGAGATCGGCGGCCTCGGCATCTTCGCCACCCGTCTCCGCGAAGCCCTCCTCGCCGGCGAGTGCGACTTCCTCGTGCACTCCCTCAAGGACCTCCCCACCGCGGTGCCGGAGTCGCTCGTCATCGCCGCGACGCCCCGACGGGAGGATGCCCGCGACGTCGTGCTCACCCGACACGGCATCCCGCTGCACGAGCTCCCGGCGGGGAGCGCCGTGGGTACCGGGTCGCCGCGACGTATCGCCCAGGTCCACCGCCGTGCGCCTCGCGCCCACGTCGTGGACATCCGCGGCAACGTCGACTCCCGCCTCGCGCGCGTCACTTCCGGAGAGCTGGACGCCGTGATCCTCGCCGCCGCCGGCCTCTCCCGACTCGGCACGGATTCGCCGCTGCAGCGCGAGGAGCTCGGCCTCGCGGAATGGCCGACCGCTCCCGGCCAGGGATCCCTGGCGGTCGAGACACGGGCGGACGCGCCGGAGGAGCTGCGCACGGCGCTGTCGGCGCTGGATCATCGGGAGACGCGGCTCGCGATCACCGTCGAGCGCGCCATCTTGGAGGGACTGGATGCCGGTTGTCAAGCCCCCATGGCGGCGCACGCCGTCGTCCAGGACTCCGAGATCCGCGTCAGGACGGTCGTCTACGCCCTGGACGGCGGTCGGCGGATCGGTCTGGACGTCACGGAAGCCCTGAACGGGGAGTATATTCATCGGAACGGCAGTGGCAATGGTGCGGATGCTGCCGATGGTGCAGACCCGATGCACGCAGCGCGTGAGCTCGGGCTCGCTGTTGCCCGTCGGCTGCTCGATCAAGGGGCGGCCGACCTCGTCCCTCAAGAGCAATCCGAATTGTCATGACCACTTCTGAAAGCAAGCAGGACCGACCGCTGGACGGCTGGCGCATCCTCGTGCCCCGTGGCGGCCCCTGGGGCGACAGCGTCGCCGCGAGCCTCCGCGCTCTCGGCGCCGTCCCCGTCGTCGCCCCGCTCATCAACTTCGCTCCGACCACGGATCAGGCGACCCTCGACCGTGCGCTGGAGCAGCTCGCGGCCGGCGAGTTCGACTGGCTGACCGTCACGAGCGCGACCACGGTGGACGTGCTGTTCGCCCACCGCGCCGTCGTGCCGAAGACCACGAAGATCGCGGCCGTGGGGGAGACGACGGCCGCGGCGCTGCAGGCCGTGGGCTACGAGGTGGCCCTGGTCCCCGAACAGGACAACTCCGCGCAGGGCATGGCGCAGCAGCTCATCGCTCTGGAGCACGAGCCGCGCCGCATCCTGGCGCTGCGCAGCGAGATCGCCAAGCCCGTCCTGAGCATCCTGCTGTCCGAGGCGGGACACGACGTGCACGGCGTCGTCGCCTATCGCACGGTCGGTGTGCCGGTGACGGAGCGCATCCGCCGCGACGTCGAGAACGGCCGGATCAACGCGATCCTCATCACCAGCGGTTCGGTGGCCGAGCAGGTGCGGGAGCAGTTCCCCGAGATCCCGGACGAGACGCTGCTCGCGGCGATCGGCCCGCGGACGGCCAAGGACGCCGAGCGCGCCGGCCTGCCCGTCTCGGTGGTCGCCGACCGGCAGACCATCGATGCGCTGATCGAGGCCGTGTCGCAGTTCACCCTTCCGCACGCGGCAGACGAGTTCGCGCCGTGAGCTTCCCCGACATCCGCCTGCGCCGACTGCGTCAGTCGCGCGCCGTCCGCGACCTCGTGCGCGAGACCTCTCTCGAGCCGCGTCAGCTCGTGCTCCCGCTCTTCGTCCGCGAGGGCATCAGCGAGCCGGTCGCCATCGGGTCGATGCCCGGCGTCGCCCAGCACTCGATCGACTCGCTGCGTTCCGCGGCCGTGGAGGCCGCGGAGGCCGGGGTCGGCGGGGTCATGCTGTTCGGCGTTCCCGCGGTGCGCGACGCCCGGGGCTCCGGCGCGGACGACCCGCAGGGCATCCTGAACGTCGCCACCGAGGCGCTGGCGGCCGAGGTCGGCGACGCGCTCGTCGTGCAGACCGACCTCTGCCTCGACGAGTTCACCGATCACGGGCACTGCGGCGTCCTCGCCGCCGACGGCTCGGTGGACAACGACGCGACCCTGGAGCGATACGCCTCGATGGCCCTCGCCCAGGCGCACGCGGGATCGCAGCTGCTGGGGCTGTCCGGGATGATGGACGGCCAGGTCGCCGTGATCCGTCAGGCGCTCGACGCCGAGGGCTTCACCGACACCCTGATCCTGGCGTATGCCGCGAAGTACGCGAGCGCGTTCTACGGCCCGTTCCGCGAAGCCGTGGACTCGCAGCTCCAGGGCGACCGCCGCACGTATCAGCTCGACCCCGGCAACCGTCGCGAGGGCGTGCGGGAGGCGCTGGTCGACGAGGACGAGGGCGCGGACATCGTCATGGTGAAGCCGGCGATGGCCTTCCTCGACGTGCTCCGCGAGGTCCGCGACGCCGTGACCGTCCCGGTCTGGGCGTACCAGGTGTCGGGCGAGTACGCGATGATCGAGGCCGCCGCCGCGAACGGCTGGATCGATCGGCGCGCCGCGGTCCTCGAGTCGCTGCTGTCGATCCGCCGGGCGGGCGCCGATGCGGTGCTGACGTACTGGGCCACCGAAGCAGCCCGCTGGCTGCGCGGCTGAGCCTTCGTCGGCCGGCGGCCTCCGGGGGAGACGCGGCGGGTTAGCCTGGAAGGGATGCCGGGAGAGTTCCGTGCATCACGGAGGAGCCTCGATGACCGACCGCAATGACGACCTTTTCTCTGCCGCCCGTGCGGTGATCCCCGGCGGGGTGAACTCTCCGGTGCGGGCCTACGGGTCGGTCGGCGGGACGCCGCGGTTCCTCGCCTCGGCGCGCGGCGCCACCGTGACCGACGCCGCGGGTCGCGAGTACGTCGACCTCGTCGCCTCCTGGGGTCCCGCACTGCTCGGACACGCGCAGCCCGAGGTCGTCGCCGCCGTGCAGGAGGCCGCCACCCGCGGGCTCTCCTTCGGCGCTCCGACCGAGGGGGAGGTCGAGCTCGCCGCGCTCATCGCCGACCGCGTCCGCTTCGGCGAGATCCGTCCCGTGGAGCGCGTCCGTCTCGTCTCGACGGGCACCGAGGCCACCATGACCGCGATCCGCCTCGCCCGCGGTGCGACCGGCCGCGATCTGCTCGTGAAGTTCGCCGGCCACTATCACGGCCACTCCGACGGCCTGCTCGCCGAGGCGGGCTCCGGGGTCGCCACGCTCGCGCTACCCGGTTCTGCCGGCGTGCCCGCACCGATCGCCGCGCAGACGCTCGTGATCCGCTACAACGACCCCGAGGCGCTCGCCGCCGTCTTCGCCGAGCACGGTCCCCGCATCGCGGCCGTCATCGTGGAGGCCTCGGCCGCGAACATGGGCGTGGTGCCCCCGCTCCCGGGCTTCAACCGCCTCATCGCGGAGACCGCGCACGCCCACGGCGCCCTCATGATCCTCGACGAGGTCCTCACCGGCTTCCGGGTGCACCCGGCCGGCTTCTGGGGCCTCCAGGCGCAGGCGGGGGAGGACTACCTTCCCGACATCCTCACCTTCGGCAAGGTCGTCGGCGGCGGTATGCCGCTGGCGGCGCTCGGTGGCCGTGCCGAGGTCATGGACCTCCTGGCGCCCCTTGGCCCCGTCTACCAGGCGGGGACGCTCTCCGGGAACCCGCTGTCCGTGGCCGCGGGCCTGGCCACGCTCCGCCTCGCGACGCCGGAGGTCTACGCGACCGTCGACGCCGCAGCCGCTCGGGTCTCGTCGGCTCTCGACCGCGCACTCGCCGAGGCCGGAGTGACCCACGCCCTCGCCTCCGCCGGCAACCTCTTCAGCGCCTCGTTCCGCGCCTCCGCCCCGCGCGACTACGCCGAGGCGCAGGCGCAGGAGTCGTTCCGGTACGCGGCGTTCTTCCACGCGATGCGCGAGCACGGCGTCGCGCTGCCGCCGAGCGTCTTCGAGGCCTGGTTCCTCACCGCCGCGCACGGCGAGGACGAGCTCCAGCGCATCGAGGCCGCCCTGCCGCACGCCGCCCAGGCCGCCCACACCGCGCGCCCCTGATCGCTGCTCCCGCTGTTCGTTCGCGTGACTCGTTCGCGTGAGAACAGGCAGCCGCGCGGGGGCAGGCACCCTTGGACACCGTTGCCTGATCTCCCGCGAACGCCTGCAGGCCCGAAGGTCGTCGGCAACAGGCCTTCGCGCGGAGCCAGGCTTACGCCCACGGCAGCGCCTGTTCGTGCGTGGGAGCCTGTCCTCGCGAAGGAGTCGTGAGGGCAGGACTGAGGGATTCCGACAAGGGATCGTTGCGTTCCTGTGAGCAACTTCCAGCCAACCGGGAGGACGGCGCTGGCAGACTGGGGGCATGGTGACGTTGTTGCTGGACCAGACGCAACTCGAGGTCGTGCTCTCGCCCATCGAACGTGCCGCCACCTTCCACCGCGAGAACGTCCGCATCGTGCGCGACACGATCACCAAGGTCCAGCTGACAGACGACGCCTGGACCTGGCTCCGCGGCGTCCCGAATCCGGGTACCCACATCCCGGGCGTGCTGGCCGCCGGGAGCTGGAAGGCCGCGGGGAGCCTCGACTTCGTGCTGATCCGCCGTCGACGTCCGAGCGTGGTCGTCGATCTCGAGGGCGATCCGCAGTACAACCGTCTGATCCTGACCACACGGCACGGCCTGGCGCTGACGCAGGCGCTGCGCCTCCCGGTGTCCGAGGAGCCCACGACGGTCGAGGAGATCGTCGCCACGGCTCCGACCCCGGTGTCGAAGGGCAGTCGGCGCCCGGTCATCCGACCACGTCCGGCCTGATCCCGGATGCAGAACGCCCTCCCGGTCGACCGGGAGGGCGTTCTGCTGCGGGGGCTCAGCCGTGGTGCTCGTCGTCGTGGTGCTCGTCGCCACGGTCGTCCGCGGGGGCGTGCTGCTCCGCCGGAGTCTCCGTATCGACTGCGGACTCGTCGCTCGCGATCTCGTCCTGCGGAGCCCCGTCGCCGGACGACGTCTCCTCCGCCGGAGCGAGCGGGTAGTCGCGCGGCTCGTCCTCGTAGTAGGCGCGTGCGGCGGCGGCCAGCATCGAGCTCACGGCGGCCGATCGCGGGTCGTCGTCGGACGCAGGAGAGGCGTCCTCGCCCTGCGCTGCGGCCTCGGCGGTGTCCTCGGACGGCGCGATCTCATCGTCCGCCGACGAGGCGTCCAGACCGGTGAAGAACTCCACGCCCGCGGGCTCCTCGCCACCGGAGGCGCTGTCGGGCGCGTCGGTGCTCGTGCTGTCGGCCGGTGCATCGGCAGCGGAGCCGACGGCCTCGGCGGGGGTCTCGTCGGTCGTCGACGGCGACTCGGACTCGGACTCGGTCCCGGTCTCGCCCTCGGTCTCGGTCTCGCCCGGAGCCTCCGTCGCCGCCGGCTGCGCGGATGACTCGGTCTCCGCGTCTGCGGAGGCGGCTGCGAACAGGGCGGCGAAGGACCGCCGCGGAGACTCGGCGACGGGCGCGGGCGCACCGAAGAGGATGTCGTCGAACGACGGCGAGTCCTCGGCCTCCGCGTCGGCATCCGCATCCGCGGGCTGCGCGTCTGCGGTCGCGTCGACCACGGGCAGGACCCGGGTCGCGTCGTCGTCGGCGGCGACGACGGGAAGGGCCCGGGTCGCATCCTCGTCCGCGGTGGCCTCCGCCTCGTCGGTCGGAGCGGTGTCGTCGGCGATCGTCTCGGCGGTGACAGGGCCCGTGGCCTGAGGCATCAGGTCGTCCGCGAGCGCGGCGGTACCGCCGGCTGCGAGAGCCGCAGCGGCGGTCCCTGCGGCTTCATCCGTCGACGGGCCGTCCGTCGCAGACTCCTCTGCCGGAGCCTCGGCGGCGGTCGCGGACTCGGGATCCTCCTCGGCGGGAGCCTCCGTCTGATCGAGCGCCGGGGCGGTATCGAAGCGGCCGCCCCGCATGAGGTCGATGAAGACGTCCTCCAGCGTCGGGCCGCGCTGCACGAGCGTGCTGAGAGCGATACCGGCGTCCGCAGCGACGGCGCCGACGCGGCTGGCGTCGGTCCCGCGCACGGTCAGCCCGGAGCGGAGCACTTCGATGTCGAACCCGGCGGCGACCAGCGCGGTCGTGAGGCCGGGGCGATCGGCTGAGTCGACGACCACGGAGCCGCCGGCCGGATCGGCCAGGGTCTCGATGCCGCTCGACAGCACGAGGCGTCCCTTGGAGAGCACGAGCACGTGGTCGGCGACCTGCTCGATCTCGCTGAGCACGTGGGAGGAGACCAGCACCGTGCGCCCTTCGTCGGCGAGGCGACGCATCAGCAGCCGCATCCAGCGGATGCCCTCCGGGTCGAGGCCGTTCGCCGGCTCGTCGAAGACGAGGGCGCCGGGGTCGCCGAGGAGCGCGTGGGCGACGCTGAGGCGCTGGCGCATGCCGAGCGAGAACCCGCCGATGCGCGTGTCCGCCTCGCCCTCCAGGCCGACGAGGGAGATGACCTCGTCGACGCGGGCCAGGCGGATGCCGTTGGCCTTCGCGGCGATGGTGAGCTGACGGCTCGCCGTGCGGCGCGGCCGATAGGCCGTCTCCTCCAGCACGGCGCCGATCGTGCGCAGCGGCTGCCGCAGCTCGGCATAGGCGGCCCCGCCGATCGTGGCGGTGCCGGACGTGGCGCGCACCTGGCCGAGCAGGATGCGCAGGGTCGTCGTCTTGCCGGCACCGTTGGGGCCGAGGAAGGCGGTGACGGCGCCGGGCTCGACACGGGCGGAGAAATCCGAGACGGCCGTCACCTCGTTGAAGCGCTTCGTCACATTCGTGAACTCGAGCACCTGTCCTTCGGGCATCCGGGACCTCTCGTTGCGATGAACAGTTCCTCCTATCCTGCCGGAAAACCGCCCCGGAACCCGCATTTCGTGCGGAATCCGGCCGCACGCGACGGGGTAGCCTGGCACCCGTGACCGATACCCCCGCCGCGCCCCGTGTCCTCATCCGCACCGAAGGAGCGCTCGGGCGGCTCACGCTCAACCGCCCCGAGGCGATCAATGCGCTCGATGAGGACATGATCGCGACCATCACGGAGGCGCTGGTGGCCTGGCGCGACGACTCCGACGTGCAGATCGTCCTCATCGACGGCGCGGGGGAGCGCGGCATGTGCGCGGGCGGCGACGTGCGTCGCCTGCACGGCCAGATCACGTCCGGCCATCCGGAGCAGTCTGCGGAGTTCTTCCGAGGCGAGTACGCGATGAACGCCATGATCGCGGAGTACCCGAAGCCCGTGGTCGCGCTCGCCGACGGGATCACGATGGGCGGCGGTATCGGTCTGGCAGGGCATGCCGCGATCCGCGTGGTCACCGAACGCTCGAAGCTCGCCATGCCGGAGACCCGGATCGGCTTCACGCCCGACGTCGGCGGCACCTGGCTGCTGGGGCGGGCACCCGGACGGCTCGGCGAGTACCTCGGCCTCACCGGGGCCACGATGAACGGTGCCGATGCCGTATACGCGGGCTTCGCGGATCACTTCGTCCCCTCCGACCGCCTCGACGCGCTGCGCGAGGCTCTGGCCTATCGCGCCGACCCGACGAGTCCCAGCGAGATCGTCCTGCTCTTCGACGAGACGCCGGAGCCGTCCTCGCTTCCCGCCGCGCGGGAGTGGATCGACGAGGCGTTCGCCGCCCCGACCGTGCCCGAGATCCTCGAGCGGCTCCGCGCGCTCGGCACCGAGGACGCGGCGGCCGTCGCCGACCTGCTCGACGATCTGGCTCCGACGGGCCTCGTCGTGACGCTCGACGCCGTGCGGGAGGCCCGGGAGATGACCGGGCTCCGCGCCGCGCTGGAGGGCGAGTACCGCCGGGTGCTCTGGTTCGTGAACGAACACCCCGACCTGGTGGAGGGCATCCGCGCGCAGCTCGTCGACAAGGATCGCAATCCGCGGTGGCAGCCCGCCACCCTCGCCGAGCTCGGACCCGACGCCGGGGCGCCTGCCCGCGACTACGTGCCACAGCCCGCGCTGTTCTGACGCGCGCCTCAGTTCTCTAGGGGCGGCCATTGATCGCCTGCGTGCAGAAAGACGTGGGTGACACGGCACCGGTTCGCTGTGAGCGAAGGTCCTCCCGGAGGGGGATCCGAATGTCGCCGCTTCGTGGCACCCTGTCCTATGGCCGGTCGTCGGTCGGCATCCGTCTGCCGGGAGACCCGCCGCCTCCTCCTTCCGAGAAAGTACGCCTGTGCTGGGAAAACTCCTCCTCCGATATCTGTCACGCTACAAGTGGCTCCTCGTCGCCGTGCTGGTCTTCCAGTTCGCCAGCGCGGCCGCCACCCTCTACCTGCCGTACCTGAACGCCGACATCATCGACAAGGGCGTCGCGCAGGGCGACACCGCGTACATCTGGCGCACCGGCCTGTTCATGCTGGCCGTGTCGTTCGGCCAGATCGTGGCCTCGGTCATCGCGACCTTCTTCGCCGCCCGCGCCGCGATGGGCGCCGGCCGTGACATCCGCGCCGACGTGTTCGGCAAGGTGAGCGGCTTCTCCGAGCGCGAGGTCTCGCAGTTCGGTGCCGGATCCCTCATCACCCGCAACACGAACGACGTGCAGCAGGTGCAGATGCTGGCGATGATGGGCGCGACCATGCTCGTCACCGCCCCGCTGCTCGCGATCGGCGGCATCATCTTCGCCGTGCGCACCAGCGCCGAGCTGAGCTGGCTGATCGCCGTCGCCGTCCCCGTGCTCCTCGTCCTCGCGGCGCTCGTCATCGGCCGGATGGTCCCGCTCTTCCGCAGCTACCAGGGCAAGCTCGACAACGTGAACCGCATCATGCGCGAGCAGCTCACCGGCGTGCGCGTGGTGCGGGCCTTCGTCCGGGAGCGCATCGAGGAGGAGCGCTTCCGCGGCGCGAACACCGACATCATGGTCGTCGGCCGCAAGGTCGGCTCGCTGTTCGTGCTGCTGTTCCCGCTCTTCATGCTCATCCTCAACGTGACGGTCGTCGCCGTCATCTGGTTCGGCGGCATCGAGGTCAACAACGGCACCGTGCAGGTGGGCACCCTGTTCGCCTTCATGCAGTACATCGGCCAGATCATGGGCGGCGTCATCATGGCGAGCTTCATGGCGATGATGATCCCGCGCGCCGCGGTCTCCGCCGAGCGCATCGGCGAGGTGCTGAACACGGAGTCCACGATGACCCGCCCGGTGGACGGCGTCACCGTCTTCCCGACCCCGGGTGCCGTCGCGTTCGACGACGTGGAGTTCACGTACCCCGGCGCCGACGCCCCCGTCCTCACCGGCATCAGCTTCGCCGCGGAGCCGGGCGAGACCGTCGCGATCGTCGGCTCCACCGGGTCGGGCAAGACCACGCTCGTCTCGCTCATCCCGCGCCTGTTCGACGTGTCCGGCGGGTCCGTGCACGTCGGCGGCGTAGACGTCCGCGAGGCCGACGTCGAGGCGCTGTGGGACAGCATCGGCCTGGTGCCGCAGCGTCCCTTCCTCTTCACCGGCACCGTCGCGTCCAACCTGCGCTACGGCCGCGAGGACGCCACCGACGAGGAGCTCTGGCACGCGCTGGAGATCGCCCAGGGTCGCGACTTCGTGGAGGAGATGCCGGACGGTCTCGACTCCCGCATCGCCCAGGGCGGCACGAACGTGTCCGGCGGTCAGCGCCAGCGCCTGGCGATCGCGCGGGCCATCGTGCACCGGCCGCAGGTGCTCGTGTTCGACGACTCCTTCTCCGCGCTCGACCTCACGACGGATGCCCGGCTGCGGCAGGCGCTGTGGCGCGAGCTCCCGCACGTGACGAAGATCGTGGTCGCGCAGCGCGTCTCGACGATCACCGACGCGGACCGCATCGTGGTCCTCGAGGGCGGCACCATGGTCGGCGTCGGCACCCATGAGGAGCTGCTGGAGACCAGCGAGACCTATCGCGAGATCGTCGAGTCGCAGCTGGGGGTGGACGCATGAGCGAGCAGGACCCTTCGACAAGCTCAGGGACCCAGGGGCGGCGCCGTCGCGGACGGGGCTCGGCCGCCGCGCCCACGGTCGAGCGGGAGCTCACCGCCGAGGCGCAGTACGAGGCGGAGCTCGCCGAGCAGGCGCGGCAGAACTCCGGCGACTGGGACAGCGTCGCGCCGGGCAAGGCCGACAACTTCGGCCCGAGCTTCGCGCGGATGACCGGGCTGCTCAAGCCCTCTGCGGTGTGGTTCGTTTTCGTGTCGATCCTCGGTGCGATCGGGGTCGTGCTGACCGTCGCCGCCCCGAAGGTGCTCGCCGAGGCGACGAACATCGTCTATCGCGGCTTCATCTCGATCCAGCTCGGTCAGCCCACCGGCGACTTCCCGGGCTTCCCCGCCGGGACCCCGCAGGACGTCGTCGTCGACGCGCTGCGGGACGCCGGGCAGAACGACTTCGCCAACCAGGTGGGCGCGCTCGGCGACTTCCGGGTCGGCGACGGCATCGACTTCGACGCGCTGCGCTGGGTGATCGCCGCGGTTCTCGCGATCTACGTCGTGGCCGCGTTCCTCAGCTGGCTGCAGGGATACGTCATCAACGTCATCATGGTGCGCACCATGTGGCGGCTGCGCGAGGCCGTCGAGGCGAAGATCAACCGGCTCCCGCTGGCGTACTTCGACAGGGTGCAGCGCGGCGAGCTGATCTCGCGGGTGACGAACGACATCGACAACATCACCCAGACCATGCAGCAGTCGCTGTCGGGAGCACTGACCGCCGTGCTGACGGTGATCGGCGTGCTCGTGATGATGTTCTCGATCTCGTGGCAGCTCGCCCTCGTCGCCCTCGTGGCGCTTCCGCTCATGGGCGTGATCTTCGGCGTCATCGGACCGCGGTCGCAGAAGGCCTTCGGCACGCAGTGGCGCAAGGTCGGCCGGCTCAACGCCCGGGTCGAGGAGGCCTTCTCCGGCCACGCGCTGGTCAAGGTGTTCGGCCGCGAGCAGGACGCGCTGGACAAGTTCAAGGCCGAGAACGAGGAGCTCTTCCAGGCGAGCTTCAAGGCGCAGTTCCTCTCGGGCATCATCATGCCCGCGATGACCTTCGTCGGCAGCCTCACCTACGTCGGCATCGCGGTGCTCGGCGGGCTCATGGTCGCGAGCGGGCAGCTCCGGCTCGGCGACGTGCAGGCGTTCATCCAGTACTCGCAGCAGTTCACGCAGCCGCTGTCCGAGCTGGGCGGCATGGCCGCGGTCGTGCAGTCCGGCACCGCCTCGGCGGAGCGGGTGTTCGACCTGCTCGACGCCGATGAGCAGGACGCCGACGCCCCCGACGCCCCTGCTCTGCGCGAAGGGGAGGGCGTGATCGAGTTCGAGAACGTCTCCTTCTCCTACTCGCCGGAGCGTCCGCTCATCACCGATCTGTCGTTCCGGGTGGAGCCGGGGCAGACCGTCGCGATCGTCGGACCCACGGGTGCCGGCAAGACGACGCTCGTGAACCTCATCATGCGGTTCTACGAACTCAGCGGCGGACGGATCACGCTGGACGGTCAGGACATCTCGACCATCACGCGTGACGACCTCCGGTCCCGCACCGGCATGGTGCTCCAGGACCCCTGGCTGTTCGCCGGGAGCATCCGCGAGAACATCCGCTACGGACGCTCGACCGCGACGGACGAGGAGGTGCTGGCCGCCGCGCGGGCGACCTACGTCGACCGCTTCGTGCACGCGCTTCCGGATGGGTACGACACCGTGCTCGACGAGGACGCGTCGAATGTCTCGGCCGGTGAGCGGCAGCTCATCACGATCGCCCGGGCGTTCGTGGCGCAGCCGTCGATCCTCATCCTTGACGAGGCCACCTCGGCGGTCGATACCCGCACCGAGCTGCTGCTGCAGAACGCCATGGCCGCTCTCCGGCAGGGGCGCACCTCGTTCGTCATCGCGCACCGGCTGTCGACCATCCGCGACGCGGACCTCATCCTCGTGATGGAGCACGGCGACATCGTCGAGAAGGGCACGCACGACGAGCTCATCGCCGCCCAGGGCGCGTACTGGCGGCTGTACCAGTCGCAGTTCGAGCAGGCGGCGACCGACCTCGACGCGGAAGCGGCCCTGACCGGGTCGTCTCCGGTCGTGGTGACGGGAGAGGCCGACGCCGAGGTCCGCGCGGAGGAGCAGGCGGCCGATGCCGTGGCGGGTGCCGCCGTCGGTGCCCAGCTTCCCGGAGCGGAGGCGGCCGCCGCGCAGGCGCTCCTCGACGACGGGGCGGACGGCGCGTCGCCTCGTCCCTGATCGTCATCGCCCTGACGCCCCGCTCCGGACTCGGAGCGGGGCGTCAGTCGTCAGGAGCGGTCCGCGTCGATGCCGAACAGCTCGAGGGGATGGGTGAGGCGCCACCACGGGCTCGGGCCGTCCACGTCTTCGGCGAGGACGAGTGCGGTCTCGGTGGTGTCGATGGGGCCGGCCGTGGTGAGGGTGCCGACGTCGCCGTCCGCCTCGCGCTCCTCGCCGAGATCGAACACAGCCGACGCGGTCGCGCTCGCCCCGTTCCACAGCACCACATCCGCGTCCTCACCGGTCACGACGTCGACCTCCTCGCCCCAGGCGGTGCGGACGCGTCCGACCACCGTCCCGGCGGGAACGGCGGGGCCCTGCGCCTGCAGCGCCGCCTCGGTCTGCGCGAAGAGGGCTCGGGTGAGGGCGAGACGCGCCTCGTCGTCCTCCTGGTTCAGCGCCGCGGCGTAGAGGCGGACCGTCGAGTCCCCCACGGAGACGTCCTTCGCCGTCAGCAGGTTCCAGCCGACGAGTGTGCCGGTCTTGATGCCGACGACCCCCGGGTCCGCGAGCATGCCGTTCGTGTTCTCCACCGTGCCGGCCCCCGGCAGCTCGACCGACCGGGTGCCCACGATCTCCGCGAACACGGGATTCTGCATCGCGAGCTCGCCGAGAGCCACGAGCGCCTCCGGGGTGGCGACGTTGCGCGCGTCGAACCCGGACGGCGTGACCACGGTGATCCCGGAGAGCCCGCGCTCGCCGAGCCAGACCTCGGCGGCGGCCGCGAACTCCCGATTGGAGCCCCAGATCTCCGCGGCGAGCCGATCGATGTAGTTGTTGGCCGAACCGAGCAGGGTGCCCTGCAGGAGCTGGTACTCGGTCAGCACCCCGCCCACGGGGACATCCAGCGCGGACTGGTTCGAGATCCGGTAGTCCCAGTACCGGATGCTGTCGGCGTAGGTGAAGGAGAACTCGGGGCCCTGCTCCCCGGGGGCGAGGGGCAGGCGGTCGAGCACCATGAGCGTGCTGACGACCTTGGTGATGCTCGCGATGCTGACCGGGGCGGTCGTGGACGCGGCCGTGGTCATCCCGGCGATGCCCACGGCGCCGTCGCCCACCTCCGGCCAGGCGAGCGCGGCGGTGGGGGCGGCCACCGGGGTGACCTCCACGGCCTGGACGGTGGGGGCGACCTCGTGCAACGGCCAGAGCAGCGTGCTTCCGGCGTAGGAGGCGACGAGCCCGGCGAGGACCCCGAGCGGGACGAGCAGGCCGGGGCCGGCGATCGCCGGACGCAGCGTCGCCTCG
This sequence comes from Microbacterium sp. LEMMJ01, assembly GCF_002114135.1. NCBI lineage: Bacteria > Bacillati > Actinomycetota > Actinomycetes > Micrococcales > Microbacteriaceae > Microbacterium > Microbacterium sp. LEMMJ01. The sequence goes on along the minus strand of NZ_NCTV01000024.1, from coordinate 105,108 downwards.
CGCAGCAGGCCGGGGGCGGCCTCGGCTTCCGGGGTGGCGTCGAACTCCGGCGTCGACGACCCGGACTCGACCACGTCCGTGTCGACCCAGGTCAGCGCGGTCGCCGGTGTCGAGGCATCGGCCCACGCGACGGTCTCCGTCGTGGTCGCAGGCAGCGTGTCGACGGTTTGCGAGGACGCGGGGGTGGAGTCCTCGGGCCGCGCGTCGACGCCGACGCCGCCGGACGCCTCTTCAGGGGGATCGGAAGCGGTCACTCGCTTACGGTACCGAATGCCGCCAGGAATCCGCCGTGCGCGGCTCGGGACGCGCGGGCGGAAGACGCTAGGATCGACAGCACAACCACGGGAGTCCGGCGAGCCGGGCTGAGAGGGAGCGAATCGCGCTTCGACCGTCGAACCTGATCTGGGTCATGCCAGCGCAGGGAGGAGTTCACATGAGTACGTCCACGTCCGCATCCTCGTCCACGAAGACGACCGGCGCTCCGGCGCGCGGCTATCTGCGGTGGCGCATCGTCGACATCGTCGTCGCCAGCGTGCTCGGCGTCGCCGCCGGCCTGATCTTCCTGGCCTGGAACGTCGGGTACCTCGGCCCCAAGGCCCTGCTCGAGCCGCTGCTCCCCGGGCTCCAGGGGCTCCTGGACGGACCGTGGCTGTTCGCCGGAGTGCTCGGCGGCCTCATCATCCGCAAGGCCGGTGCGGCGATCTACGTCGAACTGCTGGCCGCCGTCGTCTCGGCGCTCATCGGCAACCAGTGGGGTGGCTTCCTCACGCTCGAAGCGGGCCTCGTGCAGGGTCTCGGCGCCGAGCTCGTCTTCCTGCTGTTCTTCTACCGTCGCTGGTCGCTGCCCGTCGCGATCCTCGCCGGTGCCGGCGCTGCGCTCGCGGGAGGCATCAACAACCTCATCCTCTGGTACGCCGGCTCCGGTCCCGCGTTCACCGTGATCTACCTCGTGAGCACCGTGATCTCCGGCGCCGTCATCGCCGGTGCCCTGTCGTGGGTGCTCGCCCGCGGCATCGCGGCGACGGGGGCGCTGGACCGCTTCGGCTCCGGGCGCGAGGCGCGCGTGCGCGTCTGATGGCGGCGCAGGTCGCTCCCGCGGTCGTCGAGGCGCGCGGCTGGGGCTGGCGGCATGCGAGCCGCCGGGCATGGGCGCTGCGCGACGTCTCGTTCCGCATCGAGCCCGGCGAGCGGGTTCTCGTGCTCGGCGCGTCCGGGGCGGGCAAGTCGACCCTGCTGCACGGCCTCGCGGGCGTGCTCGGCGGCGAGGAGGAGGGCGAGAGCGCGGGGGAGCTCCTCGTCGACGACGCTCCGGCGGTGGCGACTCGCGGGCGCGCCGGGCTCGTGCTCCAGGACCCCGACTCCCAGGTGATCCTCGCCCGCGCGGGCGACGACGTCGCGTTCGGGTGCGAGAACCTCGGCGTGCCGCGTGCGGAGATCTGGCCGCGTGTCGAGGCGGCGCTCGCTGCCGTCGGCCTCGACGTGCCGCTCGATCATCCGACCAAGGCGCTGTCGGGCGGCCAGAAGCAACGTCTCGCCCTCGCCGGCATGCTCGCGATGCGCCCCGGCCTCGTCCTCCTCGACGAGCCGACGGCGAACCTCGATCCGGACGGGGTGCGCGAGGTCAGGGAGGCGGTGGAGCGGATGCTCGCCGCGCACCCCGCCACCCTCGTGGTCGTGGAGCATCGACTCGAGGTGTGGTTGCCGCTCCTCACCCGGGTCATCGTGCTCGGTGCCGGCGGGGTGGTCGCGGACGGCCCTCCCGCCGCGGTGCTCGGTGCGCAGGGAGAGCGCCTGGCGGCGGACGGCGTCTGGGTGCCCGGGCGTCCTCCCGCCGAGCCCCCGGCACCGAGGACAGTGCCCGGCGAGGTGCTGCTGTCGGCCCGAGCACTCGCCGTGGCGCGGGTGAAGGGGCGTCCGGTGGCCCGCGGCATCGACCTCGACGTGCGGGCGGGCGAGGCCCTCGCGATCACCGGTCCGAACGGCGCGGGCAAGTCCACGCTGGGCCTGACCCTAGCGGGCCTGCTCCCGCCCGCGGAGGGGGCCGTGATCGCGGCGCCGATGCTCGCGCAGGGTGCCGATCCCGCGCCGATCCGCTGGGCGTCCCGCGACCTCCTCACCCGGATCGGCATGGTCTTCCAGGAGCCGGAGCACCAGCTCCTCGCCACCACTGTGCGGGACGAGCTCGCCATTGGCCCGCGCGCGCTGGGCGTCCCCGAGGACGAGGTCGAGGCCCGCGTCGACGAGCTGCTCGCCCGCCTGCGCCTGTCCGCGCTGGGAGCCGCGAACCCGTACACGCTCTCGGGTGGGGAGAAGCGCCGTCTCACCGTCGCGGCCGCGATCGCCACGCGACCCCGGGTGCTGATCCTCGACGAGCCGACGTTCGGACAGGACGCCCGCACCTGGGCCGAGCTCGTCGCGATGCTCGCCACCCTCCGGGATGAGGGCTCCGCGATCGTCACCGTCACGCACGACCTCGACGTGGCGCGCGCCCTGCACGCCACCCGCTTCGCCCTGGAGGCGCCGGCATGACGGATCTCGCCGACACCCGCGCCCGCGCCGGCGTCGTGGCCCGGATCAACCCGGTCGCGAAGCTCGGCGTGAGCGCGCTCATCGCCGTGCCGTTGATCCTCACGCTGGATCCCGTCTCGGCGGCGGTCGCCCTGGTGCTCGAAGCGGTGCTGTTCCTGTTCGCCGGCATCGGGTGGCGGGAGTTCTGGGTGCGCACCTGGCCGGTCTGGCTCGCAGCGCCGCTCACAGGGCTCACCATCGCCCTGTACGGCGAGACGAGCGGCACGGTCTACGTCGACTGGTTCGTGCTGCGCATCAGCGAGGGGTCGCTCGCGCTCGCCGTCGCCACGATGCTCCGGGTGCTCGCGATCGCCCTGCCCTCGGTGGTGCTCTTCATCACGGTCGATCCGACCGATCTCGCCGACGGCCTCGGGCAGATCCTGCGCCTGCCCGCCCGATTCGTGCTCGGCGCGCTCGCCGGACTGCGCATGGTGGGGCTGTTCCTCGACGACTGGCGGGCTCTGGAACTGGCGCGTCGAGCCCGCGGCGTGGCCGACCGCGGCCGCATCCGGCGCTTCCTCGGGATGGCCTTCGCCCTGCTCGTCCTGTCGATCCGCCGCGGCGCGAAGCTCGCCACCGCGATGGAGGCGAGGGGCTTCGGTGCCCCCGGCCGTCGCACCTGGGCGCGCGAGTCCCGCTTCGGCGCCCCCGAGTGGGCCCTCCTGGCCGTCGGGGCCGCGATCTCCGGGATCGCGATCGCCGCGGCGGTCGCCACCGGCGCCTGGAACTTCATCCTCGGGCCGTCCTGACCTCACCCCTTTCGGACGAGGGCCCCTGGAGGTGACTCGACGGCCGGTCTAGCGTCCGCTGGAGACAGTGCCAATCGACACCGACCGAAAGGGACGTCCCATGAGCATCTCCTCCGCCGACGACCAGCCGCTGTTCACGCGGCCGGGTGAGGCCACCGTCGCACCGCGACACGTCATCCCGGATTCCGAGTCGCTTCCCGCGACGGCGAAGCAGATCGTCGAGGACGAGACCATCCTCGACGGCAACGCGCGCCTCAACCTCGCCACCTTCGTCAGCACCTGGATGGATGACGAGGCGAAGCAGGTCTACATGGCCTCCTTCGACAAGAACATGATCGACAAGGACGAGTATCCGCAGACCGCCGCCATCGAGGACAACTGCTGGCACATGCTCGCGAACCTGTGGAAGGCGCCGGACGCCTCCCGCAGCATCGGCACGTCGACCATCGGCTCCTCCGAGGCGTGCATGCTCGGCGGTCTCGCGTTCAAGCGTCGCTGGCAGCAGGCCCGCCGTGCCGCCGGCAAGGACGCCTCCACGCCGAACCTCGTGATGTCGAGCGCGGTGCAGGTGTGCTGGGAGAAGTTCTGCAACTACTTCGACGTCGAACCGCGCTACGTGCCCATCAGCGAGGAGCACAAGACGCTCGACGGCCATGACCTCGAGAAGTACGTGGACGAGAACACCATCGGGGTGGTCGCCATCATGGGCGTCACCTACACCGGCATGTACGAGCCGGTGGCCGAGATCGCCGCGGCGCTCGACGCGATCCAGGAGAAGACGGGTCTCGACATCCCGATCCACGTGGACGGCGCCTCGGGCGCGATGATCGCCCCGTTCCTCCAGCCCGACCTGGTCTGGGACTTCCGGCTGGAGCGCGTGCATTCCATCAGCACCTCGGGACACAAGTACGGTCTCGTCTACCCGGGTCTCGGGTGGGTGGTCTGGCGCGACGCGCACTGGCTGCCGGAGGACCTGGTGTTCAAGGTGAGCTATCTCGGCGGGGAGATGCCGACCTTCGCCCTGAACTTCTCCCGCCCTGGCGCTCAGGTGCTGCTGCAGTACTACCTGTTCCTCCGCCTCGGGTTCGAGGGCTACCGGGCCGTGCAGCAGGCCTCGCAGGACGTGGCGAAGTTCCTCTCCGCGGGCATCGCGAAGCTCGATGCGTTCGAGCTGTGGAACGACGGCAGCGACATCCCCGTCTTCGCCTGGCGCCTGAAGGACGGGCACACCGACAAGTGGACGCTCTACCACCTCCAGGACCGCCTCCGGATGCGCGGCTGGCTCGTGCCCGCCTATCCCATGCCCGCGGACCTCGAAGACCTCACGGTGCAGCGGATCGTCGTGCGCAACGGGCTCAGCATGGACCTGGCCGCCGAACTGCTCGAGGCCATCACCGCCGAGGTGGCACACCTCGACGCGCTCACGGCTCCGATGCCGTCCGACCACCCCGACTCGGCGTTCCACCACTAGGGGGCCGATATGTCCGCCCCGCAGTCCGGTGCCGCCGGCGCCGCCTCCACGCCGCGCGTCTCCCGTCCCGCCGTCGCCGTCCTCGGCGTCGGACAGCTCGCCCTGCTCACCCTCGTGGTCGTGGCGAGCCTGCGCTCGCTTCCGGCGATGGCGATCTACGGCCTCGGCAGCGTCACGCTCTACATCATCCCGGCGATCCTCTTCCTCATCCCCACGGCCCTCGTCGCGGCCGAGCTCGCGACGGGGTGGAAGGGCGGCGTGTACGTCTGGGTGCGCGAGGCCCTCGGCAACCGCTGGGGGTTCACCGCGGTGTGGCTGCAGTGGATCCAGAACGTGGTCTGGTTCCCGACGCAGCTCGCGTTCGTGGCCGGCGCCCTCGCCTTCGTCTTCCTCGACCCCTCGCTGTCCAGCTCCGGGTTCTTCACCGCGGTCGTCATCATCGTCTTCTACTGGGGCTCCACCCTGGTCACCCTCCGCGGCGGCGACCTCTTCGCGAAGCTCGGCTCCTGGGGCGGCATCCTCGGCACCCTGTTCCCGGCGGTGCTGCTCATCGTGTTCGGGGCGGTGTGGGTGTTCAGCGGAGAGAAGAGTCAGGTGCCGCTGGATGCCTCGGCGATGATCCCGCCGTTCACGGGGCTGGCCTCCATCGTGCTGATCGTGTCGAACGTGCTCGCCTACGCCGGTATGGAGGTGAACGCCGTCCACGTGAACCAGATGAAGGATCCCGGCAAGGGCTATCCGCGCTCGGTGTTCCTCGCCGCCGGCCTCATCCTGCTCGTCTTCATCCTGCCCACCATCGCGATCGCGGTCGCGGTGCCGGAGAAGGAGCTCGGGCTGACGAACGGCATCATGCTCGCGTTCGGGGAGTACTTCGACCACTGGGACATGGGGTGGGCGACGGCCGTCGTGTCCGCGCTCATCGCCGCCGGGGCCCTCGCCTCGGTGGTGACCTGGGTCGCCGGTCCGTCCAAGGGCGTGCTGGCGGCGGCGGAGACGGGTCTGCTCCCGCCGCTGCTGCAGAAGCGCAACAAGGCCGGGGTCCAGTCGGGCATCCTCATGCTCCAGGGCACGATCGTCACGATCCTCGCGGCGATCTTCATCATCGTGCCGAACGTCAGCGCGGCCTTCGTCGCCCTCATCGACATGGCCGCCGCGCTGTACCTCATCATGTACATGCTCATGTTCGCCTCGGCGATGGTGCTGCGGCGGAAGGCGCCCGACGTCCACCGGGCCTATCGCGTGAAGGCCCTGCCGTTCGTCGCCGGGGTCGGTTTCGTCGCCTGCCTCGCCGCGTTCGTGCTCGCCTTCATCCCGCCGCAGGGGTTCACCGCCTTCCCGGCCGCCGCGTACCCGTGGATCGTCGGTCTGGTGATCGTCGTGCTCGGCGTGCCGCCGCTGCTGTTCTATGCGCTGCGCAAACCGTCGTGGGATCGGCGGCCGCCCGACGGGAGTCTCCTCAGCGACGCGCATCCCGAGGCGTGAGCGCGGCTCAGGTCTCGTTCCAGAGCCGTCGGTAGTACTCCAGCCGCGGGGGATCGGGGTCGACGCCGTAGGCCGCGATGAGCGTGTCCTCCCACCCGGGACCGAAGTTCCACAGCGTGCTCATGGCGGCCACGGCGATGTCGGCCCACCGGTCGGCGACGCCGAGCGCGGCGAGGTCGACGTGGGCCACCGGACGGCCGTCGTCGTCGAGCAGGGTGTTGGGGAGGCACGCGTCGCCGTGGCAGACCACGAGCCGGTCGATCGACGGGGGCTCCTGCAGGTCCGTCGGCACCAGCGTGCCACGGGCGGCGGCGTTCGCGATGCGCTCCTCAGGGCTCCAGGTCCACGGGCACTCCGCGACGGGGAGCGCATCGTGCAGGAGGCGCAGGCCGAGCCCGACCGCGCGCACGGCGGACTCGGGAGAGGCGGCCCACCGCGGATCCACGGCGCTGCTGCCGGGCAGGGCCGCCGTCACGAGCCATTCGTGCGCCTCGTCCTGGCCCTGGGAGAGCACCTCGGGCACGGTGGTCCAGGTGCGGGCCCAGCGCATCCGCTCGGCCTCGTCGCGCATGCTCGCCTCGGGATCGTGGGGACCCCATTTGATGTAGCGGCCGTCGTCGGTGCGGAAGGTCAGGCCGCCGATCGCGTTGCGCCACGCGGGGGTCAGCGCGGCCCCGGCGGCGAGTTCGCGGACCGGGGCGGGGACCTCGACGGAGGCGGCGGGGATGCTCACCTCTCCATCCTGCCGGAACCTCGGTGTCGTAGGCTCGGGTCGACGCGGCGGGCCTGCGGTGACACCAAGAACCGCATAGGCTGGGACTGCGTTCCATGCATGTCGCACGACGACGTTCGAAGGAGAACATCAGATGCAGATCAGCGGACAGGGTGCCCTCGTCACCGGCGGCGCCTCCGGACTCGGGCTGGCCACCGCCCGTCGGCTCACGGCCGCAGGCGCGCACGTCACGATCATCGACCTCGCCTCGTCGAAGGGGGAGGAGATCGCCGCAGAGCTCGGCGGTCTCTTCGTGCCCGCGGATGTGACGAGCGTCGACGAGGTCAAGGCCGCCGTCGCCGCGGCACAGGCCGCCGCGCCGCTGCGGGTGGTCGTGAACTGCGCTGGCATCGCCCCGCCCGCCAAGGTGCTCGACCGGGACGGCACGCCCGCCGTCCTCGCCGACTTCGAGCGGATCGTCCGCATCAACCTCGTCGGCACATTCAACGTGATCTCCCAGGCCGCCGCCGTCATCGCCGCGAACGAGCTGCACGACGAGGAGCGGGGGGTCATCGTCAACACCGCGAGCGTCGCCGCGTTCGACGGACAGATCGGGCAGCCGGCGTACTCGGCGTCCAAGGGCGGCGTGCACGCCATGACCCTGCCGATCGCCCGCGAGCTCGCCCGTCACGCCATCCGCGTGTGCACGATCGCCCCGGGCATCATGGAGACCCCGATGCTCATGGGCCTGCCGCAGGAGGCGCAGGACTCGCTCGGACAGCAGGTGCCGTTCCCCGCTCGCCTCGGACGCCCCGACGAGTACGCCGCCCTCGTGCAGCAGATCGTCGAGAACGGCTACCTCAACGGCGAGACCATCCGCCTCGACGGCGCCATCCGCATGGCCCCGCGGTGACCCCTCCCGGCTTCGAATCGCCTGAATGACCCGATTCGACCCGGAAATCCAGCCAATCAAGCGATTCGAAACGAGAACCATGAGCACACTCGCCGGAAAGACCATCCTCATGTCGGGCGGCAGCCGCGGGATCGGCCTCGCGATCGCCCTGCGCGCGGCCGCGGACGGCGCGAACATCGCGATGCTCGCCAAGACCGACTCCCCGCACCCGAAGCTCGAGGGCACCGTGCACAGCGCGGCCGAGCAGATCCGCGCCGCCGGCGGCCAGGCGCTGCCGATCGTGGGCGACGTGCGGGACGACGACCACATCACCGAGGCCGTCATGAAGACCCAGGGCGAGTTCGGCGGGATCGACATCGTCCTCAACAACGCCAGCGTCATCGACCTCTCCCGATCGCTCGACCTCTCCGCGAAGAAGTACGACCTGATGCAGGATGTGAACGTCCGCGGCACCTTCATGCTCTCCCGGGCCGCGGTGCCCATCCTCAAGGACGCCGAGAACCCGCACATCCTCTCGCTCTCGCCGCCCCTGAATCCCACCCCGAAGTGGCTGGGCGCGCACACCGGGTACACGCTCGCGAAGTACGGGATGACGATGGTCACGCTCGGGCTCGCGGCGGAGTTCGCGGCCGACGGCATCGCCGCCAACACGCTGTGGCCGCGCACGACGATCGCGACCGCCGCGGTGCAGAACCTCCTCGGCGGCGACAAGGTGATGGCCGCGAGCCGGACGGCTGACATCTACGCCGACGCCGCCTACGCCGTGCTCACCCAGCCGGCGCGCACGTACACGGGACAGTCGCTGATCGTGGAGGACGTGCTCGAGGCGAACGGCGTCACCGACTTCTCGGGCTACGCCGCGGTGCCGGGGACTCCGGACAGCGCGCTGTTCCCGGACATCTTCCTGGACTGACGCGCTTCGACAGGCTCAGCGACCCACGGTGGGTCCCTGAGCCTGTCGAAGGGGCTGAGCCTGTCGAAGGGCTAGAGCAGCAGATACACGGCGCCGAGGATCGTCAGCACGATCACGATGCGGTCGAAGAGCCGCTGGTCCAGGCGCCGCGCCACCCGCAGCCCGAGCCTCGCGCCGAGCACCACGAGCGGCGCGAGGATCGCATCGGTGAGCAGCACGGGCCCGGTGAACAGCCCGATGCCGGCGAGGAACGGCACCTTGATCACGTTGATGATCGCGAAGAACCAGGCGGAGGTGCCGAGGAACACCTGGACGGGCGTGCGCGTGGCGAGGAAGTACATCGACATGACCGGCCCGCCCGCGTTGGCCACCATGGTCGTGAAACCGCCGAGCGTGCCGTAGACGCCGGCCAGCAGCGCGCCGCCCCGCGCCGCCGCCTCCTGCTCCGCCCGCGCCTGCCGCCATCGCCGCCACAGCGTCACGGCGATCATGAGCAGCAGGATCACGCCGATGGCGCGGCGCACGACTCCGTCTCCGGTCAGGGCGAGGAAGGCGAAGCCCAGGAGGAGTCCCGCCACGACCGCGGGTGCGAGGCGCAGCAGCGTGGGCCAGTGCGCGTGCCGTCGATAGGCGAGGAGCGCGAACACGTCGCCCACCATCAGCAGCAGGAGCGTCGCGGCCGTGGAGGTGCGTGCGGGGAGGACGGCGGCGAACAGGGCGATCGCGAGGATGCTGCCGCCCGGAAGAGCGGTCTTCGAGATCCCGATGACGACCGCGGCCACGCCGAGCGCCGCCCAGGCCCAGGGATCGAGCGCTGTCACCGCCGGAGCTCGGCGGCGATGGCGTCGTACCCGCGGTCGGTCGCGAGGTCGACCGGCAGCACCCCGTCGCCGTCGCGGATGGTCGCGTCGGCCCCGCCGTCGAGGAGAGCGCGCACCACCTCGACGTAGCGGGCGGAGCCGTCGCCGAGCACGATCGCCTCGTGCAGGGCGGTCCAGCCGAGGTTGTTGATGTGATCCGGATCGACCCCCGCCTCCAGCAGGATCTCCACCGTCGGCAGCAGGCCGCGCTCGGACGCGGGGATCAGTGCGGTGCCGCCGAAGCGGTTCGTGCTGCGGAGGTCCGCTCCGTGCGCCAGGGTCATCCGCAGGATCCCGTCATGCCCGCGGGCGCCGGCGTAGAGGTAGGCGGAGTCCTGGATGTCGTCCTTCGCGTTCACGTCGGCGCCGGCCTCGATCAGGAGCCGTGCCGCGTCGACGTGGTTCGCCTTGGTGGCCGTGATCAGGGGGGTCATGCCGCCGTCGCCACGGGCCTCGATGTCGGCGCCCGCGTCGAGCGCGCGGCGGACGGCGTCAGCGTCCCCCGCGGCGGCCGCGGCGAGCAGGTCGGACGTGGCGTCGGTCATGGGAACCTCCGGGATCCGTGCCGTGTGGGGCGACGAGGGTGCAGCGGTGCAGGCTGGGGCGAGAAGCAGTGCCCCCGCGAGCACGCCGACCGCCGCACTCCGTCGCATCCGCATGCATCCGGTATACCAAATGATCCCGGAGGTCGGCGGCTCAGCTCCGCGTGGCAGCGAGGGCGGCCGCGAAGCGCGCGGCGCGCTCCTCGATGTCCGCCCAGTCCGCGTTCGCGATCGCGGTGCCGTTCGCGAGGTCGCCACCGGCCCCCACGGCGACCGCGCCGGCCGCGAACCAGTCGGCGAGGTTGTCGGGCTTCACGCCGCCCGTGGGCATCAGCGGGGCGTCGGGGAAGGGTCCGCGCAGCGCACCGAGGTAGGAGGGGCCGCCGAGGGAGGCGGGGAAGATCTTCACGACGTCGACCCCGAGTTCGAGGGCGCCCATGACCTCGGTCGGGGTCATCGCGCCGGTCATCACGACGCGGCCGGTGTCGAGCATGGCGCGCGTGAGGTCGGGGAGGGTTCCCGGGCTGACGAGGAACGCGGCACCCGCGTCGGCGGCCTGGGTCGCCTGCTCCGCCGTCGTGACGGTGCCGGCGCCGATGTACGCGGCGTCTCCATGGCGGGCGATGAGCTCGCGGATCACGGCCGGCGCGTCGGGGGTCGAGAAGGTCACCTCGATACCGGAGACTCCGCCGCGGATGATCGCCTCCGAGGCCTCCAGAGCCAGCTCCGGCGACGGGGCGCGGAGGACGGCGAGGATGCCGGTGGTGCGGGCGCGGGCGAGACGGTCGGACATGCTGCTCCTTGATCGAGGGGGATGCGCCCATTCTTCCGCACCGCAACTTGTCATTACAAGTAGCCTCGGGCCCCGCTCCGCGACAGGGATCGTGCCCAGCCGCCTCCCACCCGCATCCCGGTACCCTGGAGGGATGGCCGAGAACCCCCGCACACCCGAGACGCGCCCCGCGACTGCGCCCGCGTCGTCCCGTTCGGGGGCGATCCGCGAGACCCGCGCCCCGCAGGTGCGCCCCGCGACCGAGGGCTGGACCCAGAAGAAGGACGCCGAGGGGCGCCCCCTGCTGCAGTTCGCGAGCCCGAAGCGCGGCAAGCCGCCGGTCCACCTCGCCGACCTCACCCCGGCCGAGCGCATCGAGAAGGTGAAGGAGCTCGGACTCCCCGGGTTCCGCGCCAAGCAGCTCGCCACGCACTACTTCCGCCACTACACGTCCGACCCCGCGGAGATGACGGACCTCCCCGCCGGTATCCGCGACGAGCTCGTCGCCGGCATGCTCCCGCCCCTCATGACCGAGGTGCGGCGGCTGGAGACCGACCGCGGCGACACCATCAAGTTCCTCTGGCGCCTGCACGACGGCGCGCTCGTCGAGTCGGTCCTCATGCGCTACCCCGGACGCATCACGCTGTGCGTGTCGAGCCAGGCCGGCTGCGGCATGAACTGCCCGTTCTGTGCCACGGGTCAGGCGGGGCTGACGCGCAACATGTCCACCGCCGAGATCATCGAGCAGATCGTCCGGGCCAACCGGGCCATCGCGAACGGCGAGCTGGGCGGCAAGAAGCGCGACGATCACAGCATGGAGCGCGTCTCCAACATCGTCTTCATGGGCATGGGGGAGCCGCTGGCCAACTACAAGCGCGTCATGGACGCGGTGCGCACCATGGTCGCCCCGCAGCCCGACGGTCTCGGCATGAGCGCCCGCGGCATCACGGTGTCGACGGTGGGGCTCGTGCCCGCGATCAGGAAGCTGGCCGACGAGAACATCCCCGTCACGTTCGCCCTGTCGCTGCACGCCCCCGACGACCACCTGCGCGACGAGCTCATCCCCGTGAACTCGCGGTGGAAGGTCGACGAGGCGCTCGACGCGGCCTACGACTACTACGCCAAGACCGGGCGCCGCGTGTCCATCGAGTACGCCCTCATCAAGGACATGAACGACCACGCCTGGCGGGCCGACATGTTGGCGGAGAAGCTGAACCAGCGCGGTCGCGGATGGGTGCACGTGAACCCGATCCCGCTGAACCCGACGCCGGGCTCGATCTGGACCTCGTCGGAGAAGGACGTCACGGACGAGTTCGTGCGACGGCTGAACGACGCCGGCATCCCGACGACCCTCCGCGACACCCGCGGCAAGGAGATCGACGGCGCCTGCGGACAGCTCGTCGCGACGACCGAGGACGAGGCTGCCGCCGCGGCGATGGCCTGACCCCGGTTCGAATCGCTTACCTGGCTCCACATCCGGCCCGGATGCCGCCATTCGCGCGACTCGAAGGCCCGTCCAAGGGATCTTCCACGGTATGCACAGGCGGAGTTTCGTAGATTATCGGGATGCCCTATTCCGCCCACCGCCCGGGTCGCTTCGACTCGCAGGGTCGGATCATCCTCGACGGCGACCCGAACGCCGAGACGGATGACCTCGACTTCCTGCGCGAGTACGAGCCGACCGGCGACACGCCCGCGCAGTCCGACGTCGCGTCCGACGACCCGACGCCCGAGCCGGTGACGGCGCCCGACGCCCCGGTCGACGCGGAGCCCGTCCCCGACCGGAAGGCGCGTCCGCCGCGCGTCCGGAAACCGCGTCGTCGTCGCACCGCCGCCGAGCGCCTCCGTGCTCTCGCGATCCTCGGCGGGGCCGAGGGCGAGATCCTCGACCGTGTCCCCGGCGAGACCCCGCGCTTCGTGCAGATGTTCTTCGTGCTCGCCGGGACCGCCCTCGTCAGCGCGATCTCCATGCTCTTCGCCCTCACCACGGGCGTGCGCGCGGCGGTCTGGCTCGCCATCCCGCTCGCGATCGTGTGGGCGCTCATCATCTTCAACCTCGACCGCTTCCTGACCTCGACCATGACGTCGACCCGCAACGTCTGGAAGCTCATCGGTCTGGCGATCCCCCGCGTCATCATGGCCGCGATCATCGGTTTCGTCGTCGCGGAGCCACTCGTTCTGCAGATCTTCCACAACGACATCTCGCGCGAGGTCGCCGCGACCAACATCGTCCAGGCGCAGGCCGACCAGGAGGCGCTCGAGACCGGCCCCGAGAAGAAGGCGCTGGATGCGGCGTCCGAGCGTGTCGCGGCGCTCGAGAACCAGGCGGCGACGGGCATCGTCGCGGGGACCGAGTCGTCGTCGGCGACCGAGTCCGCCGCCCAGTCCACGGTCGACGACCTGACGGCCAAGCTCACCGAGCAGCAGGCGGTGATCGACCAGGCGCGGACGCTGTACCAGTGCGAGCTCACGGGCGAGGGTGCGGGCACCGTCCCCGGCTGCACCGGCGTGAACGGCGAGGGCGCGAGCTCTCAGGCCGCCCAGGCCCAGCTCGCCGAGGCCCAGCAGACCTACGACGCGCTCGCGGCCCAGCTCCGCACCGCGAACGAGGAGCTCGCCGCTGCCGGAAGCGCCGCCAAGGAGAACACCACGGCCTCGGAGTCGCAGAACCGTCAGCAGGCGCAGGACGAGCTCCCCGCCGCGCGCGACACGTACGAGCAGGCGCTCGCGGCCTACAACGCCCGCGCGGATTCCGTGGCGCAGGGCAACGCCGGGGCGGTGGGGCTGCTGAGTCAGATCAGCGGCCTCAACCGCCTGAGCGAGAAGGAGCCCGCGATCCTCTGGGCGCACATCCTCATCGCGGCGCTGTTCTTCATGATCGAGCTGCTGCCGGTGCTGGTGAAGGTGCTCACGAGCTACGGCGACCCGAGCCTGTACGAGAAGGCGCTGGCCATCCGCAAGCAGGTCGCGCTGGACAGGGTCACGGCGGAGGGCTTCCGCGACCGCGCCGACATCGTCACCACTCCCGGGGCTCAGGCCACCTGACTCGTTTCGAATCGCTCACTGTGCTCCATCCCGGCCGGATTTGGAGCAAAGTGGGCGATTCGAACGCGGGAGAGGCCTCCGGACCGCGACGCCGCCACGAGAGAACGGATCAAGGCCACCGTGGACGGGGAGCTCGGCCACGGGGTGCCGGTCACGGCGGCCTCGATGCGGGCGAGCGGTTCGCGGAGGGCCGGGTCGTGCGTGCGGGCGTCGTCCTGGAGCCATGCGAGAAGCTCGCCGATGGTCCAATCCTGCTGAATTGGACCGAGATCGAGCCCGAAGATGGTCGTGGAAGCTGTCATTGGTCCAGAATCGGCTCTCATGGACACCCTCGACAGGGCCAATGCGACGCCGGTGGCCCACGGATCGGCCCCCGGTCCCCTCGTGCAGGGCGGTGAGGTCGCTGCGGGCGCTCTCGCCGCACGCCTCGGCCGCTGGGCCCACGGCGACGGCACCCTCTCCACCCGCCTCGCCGCGGCGATCACGGCCCTGATCGGCGGGGGTGAGCTGCGTCCCGCCGACCGCCTGCCTGCCGAACGCGCCCTCTCCGCGGCGGTCGCGGTCTCGCGGGGCACGGTCGTGTCGGCCTATGCGTCCCTCGCCGAGCAGGGCCTCGTCGAGCGCCGGCAGGGGAGCGGGACCACGGTCACGGGGGCGAGGACGACCCCCGCGGCGGACCGCCGTCCCGGCCGCGGCGAGGCCCTGTTCTCGGCTCTCCCCAACGCGATCGACCTGCTCCGCACGGTGCCGCAGATCCCGGACCTCGGTGTGCAGCTCATCCGCGACCACCAGCCGCGGCTCGACCTCGCCCTGCTCCCGGAGACCGACCCCGCGGGGCTCCCCGCCCTCCGCGAACTCATCGCCGACATGTACCGCGCCGAGGGGACGCCGACCACGCCCGAGCAGATCCTCGTGACCCACGGCGCGCAGCAGGCCATCAGCCTCGTCGTCAACGCGCTCGTGGAGCCCGGCGACGTCGTGCTCGCGGAGGAGATCACCTGGCCGGGCGTGACCGACTCCGTGGGGCTGCGCGGCGGCACCGTGCACGGCGTGCCGATGGGCGCGGACGGCCTCGACGTCGACGCGCTGGAGCAGGCGATGGCCCGGCTGCGTCCCGTGCTCGTCGCGCTCAACCCGCACCACCAGAACCCGACGGGGACGCGGCTGCCCGCGGCGGCGCGCCACCGCGTGGCCGAGCTCGCCGCGCAGTACGGGGTTCCCGTGATCGAGGATCGCGTCGTCGCCGGCATCTCGTTCGACGGGGTCGTCCCGCCCACGCTCGCCTCGGAGCGGCCGGACGCCCCGGTGCTCGTCGTCGAATCCGTGTCGAAGTGGGCCTGGGCCGGGCTGCGGATCGGGTGGCTGCGGGCCGACCCGGTGCTGGTCCGGCGGCTCCGCGGCGCCCGGCAGCTCGCCGACCAGTCCACGAGCGTGCCCGGCCAGCTCCTCGCACTCGACCTCATCGCGCACGCGACGGAGCTCCGCCGCGCCAACAGCCGCGTGCACCAGCAGCGGCTCCTCCTGCTGCAGGAGCTGATGGCCGCGCACCTCCCCGACTGGACCTCCGATGCCCCTCGGGGCGGACTCGCGCTGTGGGCGGCGCTGCCTCGGGGCTCCGCATCGGCTCTCGCGCGAGTCGCCGCCGCGCACGGGGTCTCGATCGCGGGAACCGGGGCCTTCGCGGTCTCGGCCGCCGCGCCGGACGACCACGTGCGCCTGCCGTTCACCGCGCCGGACGACGTGCTCACCGAAGGGGTGCGACGGCTGGGCGACGCCTGGCGTGAATACCGGGAGACTCTCAGCAGCCCTGCCTAGGGTGACCGCATGACACCGGTGCCGCGTCCCACCCTCTGGATCTGCGTCGCGGGCGTGCTCGCCGTCACCGCGTACGCCGCCCTCGCCGCGGTGCAGATCCTCGTGCTGAACCCGCTGGCCGCGGCTCCGGGCGACCTCTCGCTCGACGAGGTCCGGGCCGCGATGTCCAACGCCGGGGAGAGCCTCATGCCGCCGACCGTCCTCGGCATCCTCGGCGCGGGCGTGTGCCTGGGAGTCGGGACGGCCGTCGTCTGCCTCCTCACGCGGGCTCCGGCGGTGGTGGCCGGCATGACGTTCCTCGCGCTGCTCATGGGCGGGGCTCCGGCCTACTTCGTCGCGTCGTTCGGCCCGGGCATGGGGCTCGCCGACACCTTCGGCATCAGCGGCGCCGATGCCTCCCCGTGGGCGCTGCCCCTGTACGCGGTCAGCGCGCTCGCCGCGGTCGGGGTGCTGGTCGGGGCCGCGCTCACGTCCCGCCGCCGCGGACCGGCGCCCGCCACCGTCTGACGATCGCGGCCGATCCGGCCCGCTGCTCCCCTTGGCGGGACTAGCGTTGGTCCATGGTCAACTATCGCTATCTCGGCAACAGCGGTCTCAAGGTCTCGGAGATCACGTACGGCAACTGGGTCACGCACGCCTCGCAGGTCGAGGACGACGCCGCGGTCAAGACCGTGCACGCCGCCCTGGACGCCGGCATCACCACGTTCGACACCGCGGACACCTACGCCAACACGGCCGCCGAGGTCGTGCTCGGCAAGGCTCTCGAAGGCCAGCGTCGCGAGAGCCTCGAGATCTTCACGAAGGTCTACTTCCCGACCGGCCCCAAGGGTCCGAACGACACCGGCCTGAGCCGGAAGCACATCATGGAGTCGATCAACGGCTCGCTGCAGCGCCTCGGCACCGACTACGTCGATCTCTACCAGGCACACCGCTTCGACTACGAGACCCCGCTGGAGGAGACGTTCCAGGCCTTCGCCGACGTGGTCCGTCAGGGCAAGGCGCTCTACATCGGCGTCTCGGAGTGGACCGCGGAGCAGCTCCGCGAAGGACACGCGCTGGCGAAGCAGCTCGGCATCCAGCTCATCTCCAACCAGCCCCAGTACTCCATGCTGTGGCGGGTCATCGAGGGCAAGGTGGTCCCCGCGTCGGAGGAGCTCGGCATCTCGCAGATCGTCTGGTCGCCGATGGCGCAGGGCGTGCTGAGCGGGAAGTACCTCCCTGGCCAGCCGGTGCCGGAGGGGTCGCGGGCGACGGATCAGAATTCGGGCGCGGGCTTCATCAAGAGCTTCCTGCAGGACGAGATCCTCACCGCGGTGCAGCGCCTCAAGCCGATCGCGGAGCAGGCGGGGCTGTCGATGCCGCAGCTCGCGATCGCGTGGGTGCTGCAGAACCCGAACGTCGCGGCGGCCCTCGTCGGCGCCTCCCGTCCGGAGCAGCTCGCCGACACGGTCAAGGCCTCCGGCGTGACGCTCGACGCCGACACCATGGCCGCGATCGACGAGGCCCTCGGTGACACGGTCAACCGCGACGCCGAGCACACGTACTCCGTGTCGCCGAAGTCCCGGCTCGTCTAGGCCTTCGAATCGCGCAAATGGTCCCATTCCGTCAAGGAATGGGACCATTTGCGCGATTCGGGCGGGTTACTCCTTGACGGCCCCGGCCGTGAGGCCCTGGACGATCCAGCGGCTGGCGAGGGCGAACATCACCATCGTCGGGAGGATCGTCAGCACGGCCGCGGCGCTCATGGAGCCCCAGTCGATGTTGAACGTGGAGATGAAGCCGTTCAGCGCCGAGGGCACGGTGCGGTTCGCATCGGTGTTCATCAGCACGACCGACAGGAACAGCTCGTTCCAGCAGTTCACGAAGTTGAAGATGAACGCGGCGATGATGCCAGGGGTCATCACCGGCACGAGCACCCGGAACAGGGCGCCCAGGCGCGAGCAGCCGTCGATCATCGCTGCCTCCTCCAGCGCGTCGGGGACGTTCTCGAAGAAGCCCCGCAGCATGACCGTGGAGAACGGGATGCAGATCGCGATGTAGACGAGGATGAGACCGGGCTTGGTGTCGACGAGTCCCAGGTCGGTCATCATCGAGTACAGCGGTCCGAGGGCGATGAACGCCGGGATCATCTGCGTCAACAGGAACGCGATGAGCACCGTGCCTTTGCCGCGGAACTCGAACCGTGCCAGCACGTAGGCGCTGAGCAGGGCGATGAGCGTCGCCACCGCGCCGGCCGACACCGCCACGATGGCCGAGTTCGCCAGGAACGTCCCGAACGAGCTCTTCTCGAACAGGCTCGTGAAGTTGTCCAGCGAGGGCTCGCTCGGCCAGTACTCGATCGGGAAGCGGTTGATGGTCCCCGGCGACTTGAACGCGGTGAGCGTGATCCAGTACAGCGGGAACAGCGTGATGAGCAGCCACAGGCCCAGGCCGACGACACGCACCACGCCGCCCACCGTGACGCGGGGCTTGGAGCGCGGGGCGGCCTTCGGGTCGGGCACCGTGATGCGACGGGTCTCCGTGACCGAGGATCCGGTCCGGACGGATGAGGTGATGGTCATCGCTGCACTCTCCGCATCGCCATCAGGTAGAACGCGCAGAACACCATGAGGAACGCCACGACGATGAGCCCGATGGCGCTCGCGATGCCGTAGTTGCCCTGCTGCGTGTAGTTGATCATCCACGTCGTGATGATGTGGGTCTGGTTGGCCGGGCCGCCGTTCGTCATCGCGTAGATGATGTCGGGGAAGTTGAAGATCCAGATCACGCGCAGCAGGATCGTCAGCAGCAGCGTCATCGAGATGTACGGGATGATGATGGAGAACAGCTGCCGCACTTTGCCGGCGCCGTCGAGGCTCGCCGCCTCCAGCATCTCGTCCGGCACCGACTGGAGAGCGGCGAGGATCATGATCGCGAAGAAGGTCACGCCGTACCAGATGTTCGCGACGATCACGGCGAACATCGCGAGCTTCGGGTCCGCCAGCCACGGCAGCGGGGCGTCGATCAGACCGGCCTTCATGAGCAGGTCGTTGACGACGCCGAACTCGGCGTTGAACATCCAGCGGAACAGCATGCCGATGAGGAAGCCGGACACCGCCCACGGGAAGAACACCAGCGCCTGGTAGAGGCCGCGGAAGCGGAACCGCTTGCGCAGGGCGAGCGCGATGAGGAACCCGATCACGAGCTGCGGCACGAGCGAGCCGACCACCCAGAGCACGGAGTTCCACGCCACGGTCGGGAACGCCGGGTCGCGGAAGACGGCGAGGAAGTTGTCGAAACCCACGAACGGCGTCGACGTCAGGTCCCACAGGTTCCAGTCGTGGAAGGCCATGCGGGCGCCCTGCAGCATCGGCCAGTAGGTGAACCAGCAGACGAAGACGATCGCGGGCGCGAGGAAGGCCAGCAGCGTGAGGGCGGTGCGGCCCCGGAAGGGGCGACGACGCGATGCCGGGGAGGCCCCGCCGGCGGTGCCGACGGAGCCCCCTTCACGGATGGTGCGGGCCACGGATCAACCCTTCTCCGCGGCGTACTTCTCGGTCCAGAACGCGTCCCACGAGGCGAGGAGGTCCTTGGTGGACATGTTGCCCAGCAGCACGCTCTGCACGTCCTGGTCGGACTTCTGGATCCACTCGGTCCACCAGCTCACGCCGCGCGGCTGCCGCACGTTGACGTAGGTCTCCGGGTCCTCGGTCATGGTGACGTAGCTGGTCCAGGGGCCGGTGGAGTAGAACTCGTCGTCCGCGGCGGCCGCGATGATCGGGACGAGGCTGTTCGCCTGCGCGAACTCGGTGGCGGGCTCGGCGGACGACAGGAACTCGACGAGCTTCACCGCCGCCTCCTTGTGCTCGCTGTTCTCCGCGACACCCCAGCCGGCGACGGCGAGGGGCTGTGCGGCCTTGCCGGACGGGCCGACGAGCAGCGGCGCGGTGTCCCACTGGTCCTCTGTCAGCGAGGAGTCCTGCACCGTCGCGATGACCTCCGGGTCCTGCAGGAGGAAGGCCGTGGTGCCGTTCGTGAATCCGGCGACCATCTCGGGGTAGCCCCACGAGACGGCCGAGGGCGGCGAGGCCTCCTTGAACAGATCGAAGTAGTCGTCGACCGCCTCCTGCGCCTCGGGGGCGGCGAAGATCGTCGAGCCGTCCTCCATGAGGAACGCGTCCTCCGTGTCGAGGCCATCGATCGTGTAGGCCTCGATCGCGGCGACGACGTTGCTGTTCGCGTTCTGACCGCCGCGGAACGCGTACCCGTAGATGTTGTTCGACGGGTCCTGGATCGCCGACGCCTGCTCCAGCAGATCCTTCCAGCTGTGCGGCGGGCCGTCGAAGCCGGCCTGCTCGACGAGGTCGGTGCGGTAGAACAGCGACAGGCCGTAGAAGCCGTAGGGGACGAAGTAGCTCTTGCCGTCCTCCGCGACCGAGGCCGACTGCGCGTTCTCGGTCAGGGCGTCCCAGCCGTCCCACTTCTTCAGATCGGGACCGAGGTCGTAGAGCCAGCCGTTGTTCGCGAACGGCCCGACGGTGATGTCGCGCACCTCGAGCACATCGACGCCCTTGCCGGACTGCAGCATCTGCTGGATCTTCTGGTCGGCCTGCTCGGTGGGCGGGGAGACCAGGGTGACGGTGATGTCGGGGTTGTCCTTCTCGAACTCGTCGAGCAGTCCGCGGAGCAGCTCGGTACGCGCCGGGTTCGTCAGGCTCTCGACCATCTGGAGGGTGACGCTGCCGTCGCCGCCGGACGAGCCGGAGCCTCCGGAGCAGCCGGTGAGTGCGAGGACGGCGACGGTGCCGACTCCGGCTGCGGTCGTCAAGATCTTGTTCTTCACGATGTGCCTCTCGGTGGGGGTGGGTGGTGTTCGGGTGGGTCGTGCGGGAGGTGGTGCGGGTCAGGGGAGGATGAGGGCGTCGGCGGGGCGGATGCCGGCGCGGCGCAGGATCGCGGGGACGCAGCGCTCGACGAACGCCTCGATGTCGGACGCCTCCGTGTACAGGTGCGCGGACAGGCGGAGATAGCCGACGCCCCGGAAGCTCGTGAACGCGGTCTCCACGCCGACCTCGTCGAGGAGGTCCATGCGCAGCGCGTCGGCCTCCTCGCGGGTGGCGCCGAGGCCGAGCGGCAGCCGGATGAGTCGCATGGACGGCACTGGGGAGGGGAGGGGGGTCAGCGGGTCCTCGTCGCTGAAGCGGCGCAGGGCTTCCGCGATGAGCTCGGCACCGGCGTCGGCCCGTGCGGCCATGGCGTCGCGGGCGGCCGCCCATCCGAACTCCGCGTCGATGAACTCGATCGCGGTGGGGGTGGCGAGGTACGTCGTCGCGTCGATCGTGCCCTGCGTGTCGAAGCGCTCGGGGTACGGCTCGCGCGCGGCCCAGGAGTCGATCAGCGGCCAGAGCTCGTCGCGGTCGGGGGCGGTGGTGACGAGGAGGGCGGAGCCGCGAGGCGCGCAGGGCCACTTGTGCAGATTCCCGAACCACCAGTCGCCGCCGGCGACGGCCGCCGCGTCCGGGATGAGGCCGGGGGCGTGGGCGCCGTCGACGAGGGTGCGCACGCCGCGCTCGGCCGCGAGGTCGGCGATGCGGCGGGTGGGCAGCAGGCGGGCGGTGGGCGAGGTGATCTGGTCCACCACGAGCAGCCGCGTGCGCGGGGTGAGGGCGTCGGCGAAGAGCTGCACGATCTCGTCGTCATCAGCGAGCAGGGGCAGGGCGACCGTGCGGACGGCGGCGCCGAACCGGCGGGCGAGACGCTCGGCGCCCATGGTGATGGCACCGTAGCCCTGGTCGGTCACGAGGATCTCGTCGCCGCTGTCGAGCTGGAGGGCGTTGTAGACGACCGTGGCCGCGGCGGAGGCGTTGGGCACGAACACGCTGTCCTCCGCGCGGGCGCCGACGAACGGAGCCGTCCGCTGCCTCGCCTCCTGCACGCGCTCCGCGATCCGCGGGAACCACTCCACGGGGCTCAGGTCGGCACGGCGGCGCAGGGCGTCCTGATGGGCGACCACGACCGACGGCACCGCCCCGAAGGATCCGTGGTTGAGGTGGATCACCGTCGGGTCGAGGGGCCAGGCATCGCGCGCTCGCAGGCCGGAGTTCAGCGTGAGCGGAGCGGGGAACTGCGGAGCGGGCATCGGACCTCATCGGTGAGCGGGGGCGAGTTGTTGCACAACTTTGCCACACGCCTTCGGTTTTGGCTACGAAACCGCGAAGATGAAACATAGTTGTCATACGAGTTTGCGACGCCGGGGGCGTCCGACAGACTTCACGAGGGGTGGGGGAGTGGCAGAGAGGATGACGATGAGCGCACTGGACACGGCGCTGCACGGCCTGCGGGCTCTCATCGCCGACGGCGCCCTGCGCCCCGGTGACCGGCTGCCGAGCGAGGGGGAGCTGTGCGAACGGCTCGGTGTCTCGCGCGGGTCGCTGCGCGAAGCCATCCGGACCCTCGCCGCACTGGGCGTGCTGGAGACGCGGCACGGTTCCGGCAGCTACGTCAGCGAGCTCCGCGCGGCCGACCTCATCGGCAGTCTCTCCCTCACGGTCGGACTGCTGCCGATGGCCGGGGTGCTGGAGCTGACGGAGCTCCGACGGGTGCTCGAGCCGCACGCGGCGGCGCTCGCCGCGGCCCGGATCGACGAGGACACGGTCGCCGCGCTCGACGAGGTGCTCACGGAGATCGAGTCGACGACGGACTTCGAGGCGCAGTCCCGCCTCGACCACGAGTTCCACATGGCGATCTCGTCGGTCGCGGGCAACGAGGCCCTGACGAGCCTGATCGACGTGCTGCGCTCCCGCTCCCGTGCCTACCGGATCTCCGACCCGGAGGATGCCGCGGAGCTCAAGATCCACTCCGACGCCGGCCACCGCGCGATCCTGCGCGGCCTCGCCGCCGCGGATCCGGTGGCCGCCTCGGCCGCCGCGTCCGCCCACGTCGCCTACACCGAGTACTGGGTGCGGCGGTACTCCGGCCTCTGACTCCTGGTTTCCCGGCCGAGCCACCCTCTTTCGTGCGCCCCGGCCCTATTCGGACGTCCGGAAGGGGGTGGGCGGCACCGAAGGGGGTGGGTCGGCGAACGGGGTCAGCCGAGGTTGATGTCGACTTGGATCTCGGACGCGAGGCGCTCCAGGTCGGCACGCAGGGCGTCGAGGTCGACCGTCGGCGGGACCTTCGCGATCACCGAGGCCTCGAACAGCCGCCCGCCGGCCATCGCGGCCTCCCGGGTCTCGGTCGTGAGCTCCTCGATGCTCAGGGCATGCGCATTCAGCACCGCCGAGACCTCGCGCACGATGCCGGGGCGGTCGTTGCCGAGCACCTGCATCACGAGCAGCTGCTCCTCGTCCTCGGACGGCCCTGGCGTGCCGGTGAGCACCGAGAGCGTGAGCAGACCCTGGCCCTGGATCCCCCGGAGCGCGGTCTCGAGCTCCCCGGCGCGCTCCGTCGGCACGGACACCTCGATGACACCCGCGAACGTGCCGGCGAGCTCGGCGAGGGAGCTGTTCTCCCAGTTGCCGCCATGGGCATCGACGACATCGGCGACGGCGGCCACGAGGCCCGGACGATCGGCACCCGCGACAGTGAGGATGAGTGTGGTCATGGGGTCAGCGTAACCCGAGGATCACTCCGCCCAGACCCCGGTCTCCAGGAATCGCTCCAGCCGCGCACGGTGCGGGGCGAGGTCCCACCCCTGCTGCGCGACCCACTCGTCCGAGTAGTACGTGCCGGCGTACCGCACACCGCTGTCGCAGATCAGGGTCACGACGCTGCCGGTCTCGCCCGCGGCACGCATCCGGGCGATGAGCTGGAACGCGCCGTAGAGGTTCGTGCCGGTGGAGCCGCCCGCCCAGTGCAGGGTGCGCTCGCGGAGGAGCCGGATCGCGGCGATGGAGCCCGCGTCCGGCACCTGGATCATCTCGTCGATCACGGACGGCACGAAGGAGGCCTCCACCCGCGGCCGCCCGATGCCCTCGATGCGGCTCGGGTGTCCGGCCGGCGGGTCGACCGTGCCCGCCCAGCCGTCGTAGAAGGCCGAGCCCTCGGGGTCGACGACGGCGATCCGGGTGTCATGGCGGCGGTACTTCACGTAGCGGCCGAACGTGGCGCTGGTGCCCCCGGTGCCGGCACCCGTGACTATCCAGCGGGGGATCGGATGCCGCTCCTGGGCGAGCTGGCCGAACACGCTGTCGGCGATGTTGTTGTTGCCGCGCCAGTCGGTCGCACGCTCCGCGTAGGTGAACTGGTCGAGGTAGTGCCCGGTGCAGTCCGCCGCCAGGCGCTGCGCCTCGGGTGACATGTCCTCCGCGCGATCCACGAAATGGCAGGTGCCGCCGTAGAACTCGATGAGGTCGATCTTCTCCTGCACCGTCGATCGGGGCACGACCGTGATGAACTTCAGCCCCAGCATCCGGGCGAAGTAGGCCTCCGACACCGCGGTCGACCCGCTCGACGACTCCACGAGGGTCGTGTCCTCGCGGATGCGCCCGTTGACGAGTCCGTACAGGAGGAGGGAGCGCGCGAGGCGGTGCTTGAGGGAGCCGGTCGGGTGCACCGACTCGTCCTTGAGGTAGAGGTCGATGCCCCACTCCGGCGGCAGCGGGAACAGGTGCAGGTGCGTGTCGGCGCTGCGGTTGGCATCGGCTTCCAGCAGGGCGATCGCGGTGCTGGTCCAGTCACTCATGCCCTCGAGCGTACCGGCCGGGGTCAGCCCACCGTGCCCGCCGGGGAGGCGCCGCCCGATCCGTCCACGTGCATCAGCGACGCCTGGGACTGCTCCTGCTGGAGCTGGAACTCGAAGCGCGAGCGGTCGCCCCGGTGGTACGCGATGAAGTACTCGATCGGCAGGCCATCCTCACTGCGGCTGATGCTGCGCAGGCGGAGGAGGGCGGAGCCGGCGCTCACGCCGAGATGCTGAGCCTGCTCGTGCGTGGCGACCGTCGCCTCGGCGGAGCGGACACCGTGCGTGGCGATGATGCCGTGGTCGGCGAGCAGCCGGTACAGCGACGCCTCGGTGAGGTCGGCGCCGAGCGTCACCGCCCCCACCGCCTCCGGCATCCACGTGGTCGAGAGCGACCAGGGCTCACCATCGACGTGCCGCAGCCGCTCCAGCACGATCACCGGCGATCCGACCGGCACCTCCAGGGCGAGGGCGACCTCCTCGTCCGCGACGGTCTGCTCGTGCCGGAGGACGTCGCTGTGCACGTGGCCGCCGCGCCGCTCGACGTCGTCGTACAGCCCGACCAGCGTGTGCACGAGACTCTCGCTCGTGCGCGGGCGGGAGACGAACGTGCCCTTGCCCTTCACGCGCTCGACGAGTCCCTCGTGCTCGAGCTGGGCGAGGGCCTGGCGCACGACCGTGCGGGAGATGCCGTAGCGCTCGCACAGCCGGTGCTCGCCGGGGAGGGGATCGCCCGGCTGCAGACCGTCGCGCGCGATGCCGTCGATGATGAGCTGCCGGAGCTGGTCGTACATCGGCGCCGCGCTGTGGCGGTCGATCGCATCCTCGATGAGAGACATCAGTACGCCACCCCCGCGTGCAGGATCACGTTCGCATACGGGGTGAACTCCCCCGAGCGCACGAAGGCACGGGCGGCGTGCGTGCGCTCCTTGAACTCGACGTGCGGGACGAGCTCGATCTCGAAGCCTGCGTCGGCGAAGCGCTCGCGCAGGGCGTCGAGCACCTCCGGACTCTTCTCGGCGACCTCGGCCGACACCGTCGCCCCCTCGACCACGAGCTCCGCGAGCACCGTGTCGAGCACGTCGAGGAACGCGGGAGCGCCGGGACGGTAGGCGAGGTCGATGCGCTCGGAGCCCGGCGGGATCGGCAGCCCGGCGTCCGTCACGACGATCAGATCGGTGTGCCCGGTCTCGCTGATGACGCGGGAGAGCGCGGGGTTGATCGTGGTCGAGGTCTTGCGCATCGTGTGCTCCTGGTTCAGTTCGCGACGGGGGCCGCGGTGCGCGCGGCGAGGAAGGCCTCGACGTCGGCGCGGTGGGGGAGGCTCGGTGACGCCCCCTGCTTCGTGACGGTGAGGGCGCCCGCGGCGGTCGCCAGCCGCACCGCATCGGTGAGGGCCGCTCCGCTCGCGAGCGCGGCACCGAGGTAGCCGGCGTAGGCGTCGCCCGCGGCGGTGGTGTCGACCGCCTCCACGGGGAACGGCGGGACGACGGTGGCGCCTTCGGTGGTGACGACGCACGACCCCTGCCCGGCCAGGGTGATGACCGCGGCGCCCACGCCCTGCTCCAGGAACCAGTGCCCGGCGCGCTCGGCGGAGGCGGCGTCGGTCACCTCGATGCCGCTGATGAGCGACGCCTCGGTCTCGTTCGGGGTGACGATGTCGATGCTGCGCCAGATCTCCGGTGCCAGCTCCGCCGCCGGTGCCGGGTCGAGGATCACGGTCATCCCGTGCTCGCGACCGCGCGCGGTGATGTGCGCGGTCAGCGCGGACGGGGTTTCGAGCTGGGTGAGCAGGACGGAGGTCGTCGGGGCGAGAGCCGCGAGGGCCTCGTCGATCTGCGCCGTGCTGAGGGCGGCGTTGGCGAGCGGCACCATGACGATGTCGTTCTGCGCGGAGGCGTCGACGCGGATGTGCGCGATGCCGGTGGGGCCCGGCACGGTACGCAGGTGCGCGAGGTCGACGCCGGCCGCGGTGAGCCCGTCCACCACGAGGTCGTGGAACAGGTCGTCGCCGACGCAGCCGACGAAGCTCGTGCGGGCTCCGGAGCGCCCGGCCGCGACGGCCTGGTTCGCGCCCTTGCCGCCGAGCATCAGCGTGAACTCGTCGCCGAGGATGGTCTCGCCGCGGGCGGGGAGCCGCTGGGAGAAGGTCGTGACGTCGGCCGTCACGCTGCCGACGATGACGACGCCGGAGCGGTCGCCGGGGTGTGCGGGTGTCATCTCGCTCCTGATCCTCCTCGACAGCGCGGGGCTCCCGGTCTTTGACAAGGTTCGGGAGCTGTCATTACATTAGCCGAAGCCCCACCTGTAACGACAGGTTGCCCGCGAGGAGACCCCGATGACCGCGATCGCCCCCCGCCTATACGTCGACAGCGCCGACACCGACCGCGTCTCGCGGCTGCTCTCCGCCGGGGTGGTGCAGGGCGTCACGACGAACCCCACGATCCTCGAACGCGGCGGGCGGACGGCCGCGGAGATCCCCGACCTCTATGCCCGCTGGGTGGACGAGGGTGCACGGGAGGTCTTCTTCCAGACGTGGGGCGGCGACACGGACTCCTTCCTCCGGAACGCGGAGGGCATCCGCGCGCTCGGCGACCGGGTGGCGGTCAAGGTGCCCGCGACCGCAGCGGGTTTCGCGGCGGCCTCGGCCCTCGTCCGCGACGGGGCCACGGTCCTCGTCACGGCGGTCTACTCCGTCGCGCAGGCGCTCGCGTGCGCCTCGATCGGCGCCCAGTACATCGCGCCCTACCTCGGACGCATGCGCGACGCGGGCATGGACGGCGACGCGCTCATCGCCCGGATGCAGGAGATGTGCGCGGGCAGCGGCTCCAACGTCCTCGCCGCCTCCCTGCGCTCCGCCGACGACATCACGGGGCTGCGCGCAGCCGGGGTGCCCTACTTCACCGCCGCGCCCGACGTGCTCGACCAGCTGCTGTTCCACGAGGTGAGCGACAGCTCGGCAGCGGAGTTCGACGCCGCGATGCAGCGCCTCGGGGCCTGACGGCTCAAGCCGACGCGGCCTGCCGCAGCCACCGTTCGACACCCGCGATGTGGGCCGTGGCGAGGGAGGTCGCCAGCGCCGAGTCGCGCTGGGCGATGGCATCGGCGATGGCGCGGTGCTCCGACAGGGTGCGCTCCACGGCGCCGCCCTCCGTGAGACCCCGCCACACGCGCGCCCGGACCGTCTGGCTGCTCAGGTGCTCGATGAGGCTCGCGAGGTAGGCGTTGCCCGCCATGCCCACGATCTCGCGGTGGAAGCGGATGTCGTGGTCGACGAGCTCCTCGATCCCGACGGACGCGTCGACGGCCTCTACCTCCTCCTGCAGGGCCGCGATCGCCTCGTCCGTGCCGAGGGTCGCCGCGAGACCGGTGGCCTGCGATTCGAGCATCCGGCGGACGGCGAACATCTCCAGCATCGAGTCGTCGTCGTGCATGTCCACGACGAAGGCGATCGCCTCCAGCAGCAGGTGCGGCTCCAGGCTCGTGACGTAGGTGCCGTCGCCGCGGCGTACGTCGAGCACGCGGATGACCTCCAGTGCCTTGACCGCCTCGCGCATGGAGTTGCGGGAGAGGCCGAGGCGCTCGGACAGCTCCTTCTCCGGGGGCAGGCGATCGCCGGGGGCCAGTTCGCCCGACACGATCATCGCCTTGATCTTCTCGATCGCCTCGTCCGTGACTGCCATGGCGCTCATCCTCGCACAACATCCGATGTCTGCGGCAGGATGGGGACATGCGCATCCTCGACTCGCACCTGCACCTGTGGGACCCGGAAGCCCTCGGGTACACGTGGCTCGAAGGACCGCTCGCGGGGCGCTTCGGCGCCGACGAGCTCGAGCGTGCGCGGGTGGAGCGGGCCACGGACGAGCGGGCCGTGTTCGTGCAGGCCGAGACCATCGAGGATGACTTCCTCGCGGAGGTGCGGTGGGTGGCCGGGCAGGCGGAGCGGCTCGGGGTGGTCGGCATCGTCGCCGGCGCTCGGCTCGATCGCGGTACCGACACCACGGTGCACCTGGAGAGTCTCACCGCGGAGCCCCTGGTGGTCGGGGTGCGTCACCTCCTGCAGGGGGAGCCGGACGGCGTGATGCTCTCGTCGGCCTTCATCACCGGAGCCCGGGAGGTCGCGGCGCACGGGTGGACCTTCGACGCGTGCGTGCGTGCCGCGCAGCTCCCGGACCTCGCACGACTGTCGGGCGCGATCCCCGAGCTGCGGATCGTGCTCGACCACCTGGGCAAGCCGGAGGTCGGGACGGCTTCTGCTCCGCGCACGCCCTCGGTGGAGTGGGAGCGGGACCTCGCCGAGCTCGCGCGACACCCCGGGGTGTTCTGCAAGGTGTCCGGACTGCCCGCGGAGGCCGGAGGGGACTGGAGCCTCGCGCAGCTCGAACCCTTCCTCGACACCGCGGCCGACGTCTTCGGTCCCGAGCGCCTGATGTGGGGGAGCGACTGGCCCGTGTCGGCGGTCGGCCCCGTCGAGCATGACGGCCCGCACGCTCCCGCCGACGGTGCGCCGGTGTATCAGCCGTCCGCCCGCAGCCGCTGGGCCGACGCCGTGGCGACGTGGGCCTCCTCCCGCGGCATCGATCACGACGCCCTCTTCCACGTCACCGCCACCTCCGTCTACTCCCTCTAACCCCCCTTACGCGGGGGAGTGCGATATGCCACCTCCGGAGCCCCGTCCGGGCCCGTTTCTGATCCCGGCCGGATGGGTGCCGTGCCGCTCACGGTCGTCCCTCCAGAGCGCCTCGGGGCGTGCCGGATGGGAAACGGCCCGCGGCAGCGGGACCGGGGAGCGATTCTGATCCCGCCCGCGCGGCGAGGCGGCGTGCGGGACGAGAAAGGGGCCTGCGGGGCGGGGTGGGGG
Organism: Microbacterium sp. LEMMJ01; assembly: GCF_002114135.1. Classification (NCBI taxonomy): domain Bacteria; kingdom Bacillati; phylum Actinomycetota; class Actinomycetes; order Micrococcales; family Microbacteriaceae; genus Microbacterium; species Microbacterium sp. LEMMJ01. Next base: position 75,746 of record NZ_NCTV01000024.1, on the reverse strand, counting down.
AGCGGAATTGATCCCGGCTGGGGGCGGAACGGCGGGACGAGACGGGGACGGCCCGGGGTCTCGCGGGAGACACCGGGCCGTCGGGAAGATCGGGTCACTCGGGGCGGAGGCGGAGCTGCGCCATCCCCCCGTCGACCTCGATGAAGGTGCCCGTGGTGGAGCCCGCGGCGGGACTCACGAGGTAGGCCACCGCGGCGGCGACCTCGTCGGGGCTCACCAGGCGTCCGTGGGGCTGTCGTGCCTCCAACGCGGCCCGCTCGGCGGCGGGGTCGGCCGCGGAGTCGAGCAGTCGTCCGACCCAGGGCGTGTCCGCCGTGCCGGGGTTGACCGCATTGACGCGGATGCCCTCGCGCAGGTGGTCGGCGGCCATCGCGCGGGTCAGCGCCGACACGGCGCCCTTCGACGCGGAGTAAAGGGCGCGCTGCGGGAGCCCGGTGGTCGAGGCGATCGAGGCCGTGTTGCACACCGCGGCGGCCGGGGACTTCCGGAGCCACGGCAGTGCCGCCGACGTCACCCGTGCGATGCCGGTGACGTTGATGGAGAGGACGCGGGCCCACTCGTCGTCGTCGTTCGCGGCGATGTCGCCCTGTGCGCCGATGCCGGCGTTGTTGACGACGATGTCGATGCGGCCGAAGCGCTCGGCGACGGCGGCGACGGCGGCGTCCACGCTCGCGCGGTCGGAGACATCGGCGGTGAACGCGGCGAAGCGCTCGTCGGCGTGGGTGGTGTCGCGGTCGAGGACCGCGACGGTGACGCCGTCCGCGTGCAGACGGTCGGCGATCGCCGCGCCGATGCCGGACGCGCCACCGGTGACGATGGCCACGAGTCCTTCCGTGCCGCCGTCGGGTCCCTGAGCCTGTCGAAGGGTCACTTCTCTGCCTCCCATGCGATGAAGTCCTGGCGCTGGCGGCCGAGGCCGTCGATCTCGATCTCGACCACGTCGCCCGCGCTGAGGTAGGGGTATTTGCCGGACAGGGCCACGCCCTGCGGGGTGCCGGTGAGGATCAGGTCACCGGGCTCGAGCGTCACATACTGCGACAGGTGATGCACGATCTGCTCGACCGTGAAGATCATGTCGCTCGTGTTCGAGTCCTGTCGCGGCTCGCCGTTCACGAAGCTGCGGAGGCCGAGCGCCTGGTGGTCGACCTCGTCCGGCGTGACCAGCCACGGACCCGTGGGGTTGAAGCCGAAGGCGATCTTGCCCTTCGACCACTGCCCGCCGGAGACCGCCATCTGGAAGTCGCGCTCCGACACGTCGTTCGCGGCGACGAAGCCGGCGACGTGCGCCATCGACTCGTCCGGGGAGTCGAGGTACGCGGTGCGGGTGCCGATGACGATGCCGAGCTCGACCTCCCAGTCGGTCTTCTCGCTCCCCCGCGGGATCGTCACGGCGTCGTTCGGGCCGACCACCGTGTTGGGCGTCTTGAGGAAGATGATGGGGATGGTCGGCGGCTCCGACCCCGACTCCGCGGCATGGGCGGCGTAGTTCATCCCGATGCAGATCACCGCGCTCGGGCGGGCGATCGGGGCGCCGATGCGCATCGTCGCGGCGTCCGGCAGCTCGGAGAGCTCCCCGGCGTCGCGGGCGGCGGCGACGCGGGCGACGAAGTCTCCCGCAAGGAAGTCGCCGTTGACATCGGATGTCACCGGGCGGAGGTCGAGGTAGCGGTCACCCTCCAGGAGGACGGGGATCTCCGCCCCCGGGGTGCCGAGCCGCGCGAACTTCATGATTCTCCTGATCGTTCGGGAGGCCGCTGCTCAGCGGCCGGTCTCGTTGACAGTATAGACATCGGATGTTTACACTCCAAGAGATCCGCGCGGAAGAACGACCCGCGCATGGAGAGGAACCCCGTGAGCCGTATCGTCGCCCTCGACACCACCGACATCCGCTTCCCCACGTCGCTGAGCCTGGACGGCTCCGACGCGATGAACCCGGACCCCGACTACTCCGCCGCGTACGTCATCGTCCGCACGGACGCCGGCGACGGCATCGAGGGGCACGCCTTCGTCTTCACGATCGGCCGCGGCAACGACGTGCAGGTCGCCGCCATCGACGCGCTCGCCGGGCACCTCGTCGGGCGTGAGATCGAGCCGCTGCTCGACGACATGGGCGGCACCTTCCGCGAGATCATCGGCGACTCGCAGCTCCGCTGGCTGGGCCCGGAGAAGGGCGTCATGCACATGGCCATCGGCGCGGTCGTCAACGCGCTGTGGGACATCAAGGCCAAGCGCGCGGGCCTGCCGCTCTGGCAGCTGCTCGCCCGGATGACCCCGGAGGAGCTCGTCGACCTCATCGACTTCCGCTACCTCACCAACGCCCTCACCCGCGAGGAGGCACTGGAGATCCTGCGCGCGGCGGAGCCCGGCCGGGCCGAGCGCGAGCAGCAGCTCCTCGCCACCGGCTACCCCGGATACACGACCAGCCCCGGCTGGCTCGGCTACTCCGACGAGAAGCTCGAGCGCCTCGCCCGCGAGGCCATGGCCGACGGCTTCACGCAGATCAAGCTCAAGGTGGGCGCGGACCTCGACGACGACATCCGCCGCTTCCGCAAGGCGCGGGAGGTGTGCGGCCCGGACTTCCCCATCGCGATCGACGCGAACCAGCGCTGGGAGGTGTCCGAGGCGATCGAATGGGTGAACGCGCTCGCCGAGTTCGACCCCGCCTGGATCGAGGAGCCCACGAGCCCCGACGACATCCTCGGCCACGCCGAGATCGCCCGCGGCGTCGCGCCCATCCGTGTCGCCACCGGTGAGCACGCGCAGAACCGGATGATCTTCAAGCAGCTCCTGCAGGCCGACGCGATCTCGGTCATGCAGATCGACGCCGTCCGCGTCGCGGGGGTCAACGAGAACATCGCCAACCTGCTGCTCGCGGCGAAGTTCGACGTGCCGGTGTGCCCGCACGCCGGAGGCGTGGGGCTGTGCGAGGCCGTGCAGCACCTGTCGATGTTCGATTTCGTCGCCGTCTCCGGCACCCGCGAGGGCCGCCTGATCGAGTTCGTCGACCACCTGCACGAGCACTTCGTCGTGCCGACCGACATCCAGGGCGGCTCCTACATGGCTCCCACCGCACCGGGCACGGGCATGGAGATGAAGGCCGACAGCATCGCGGAGTACACCTGGACGGGTGCGCATGTCCACGCCTGACCGCCTGACCGTCCCGACCCTCGGCTACGGTGCCGCGAACGTCGGCAACCTCTTCCGTGAGCTGTCCGACGACGACGCGTGGGCGGTGCTGGATGCGGCGTGGGAGAGCGGCATCCGCTTCTACGACACCGCTCCGCACTACGGCCTCGGGCTGTCCGAGCGTCGCCTCGGAGCCTTTCTGCAGACCAAGCCGCGGGACGAGTACGTGCTCTCGACCAAGGTCGGCCGACTGCTGCGCCCGAACCCCGACCACGCCGGCGGCCTCGACACCGCGAACGATTTCCACGTGCCGGACGATCTCCAGCGCGTGTGGGACTTCTCGGCGGACGGCATCCGGACGAGCCTGGACGAGTCCCGCGAGCGGCTCGGCATCGAGCGCATCGACCTCCTGTACCTGCACGACCCGGAGCGGCACGACCTCGACCTCGCGCTCGCCGAGGCCCTTCCCGCCCTGGAGCAGCTGCGCGCGGACGGCGAGGTGACCGCGATCGGCATCGGGTCGATGGTGTCGGACGCCCTCGCGGCATCCGTGCGCTCCGCCGACCTCGACCTCGTGATGGTGGCCGGTCGGTACACGCTGCTGGAGCAGCCCGCCGCGGTCGACGTGCTGCCCGCGTGCCGCGAGACCGGGACGGGGATCGTCGCGGCGTCGGTGTTCAACTCCGGACTCCTCGCGGCGAACGAGCCGCGTCGGGACGGTCGCTACGAGTACGGACAGCTCCCCGACGAGCTGTGGGACCGCCTCGTGCGCATCGCCGCGGTGTGTGCCGATCACGACGTGCCCCTGCCGGCCGCGGCGATCCGGTTCCCGCTCCAGTCCGACGTGGTGCGCTCCGTGGTGGTCGGCGGCAGTCGCCCGGCGCAGCTCCGGCAGAACGCGGAGTACGCTGCCCGGGAGATCCCGTCGGCCCTGTGGGACAACCTCGCGGCCGAGGGCCTGATCCCCGCCTCCTGACCTCCATCCACCGAGAGGAGCCGCCGTGCTCGAAGGAATCCACCCGCTGCTGACCGGGGAGCTGCTGCTGCATCTCGACCGGATGGGGCACTCCGACGCCGTGGTCGTCGCCGACGCGCACTTCCCGGCCTGGGGCCTCGGGGCGCGCGTGGTCGATCTTCCCGGCACCACCACGCCCGAGGTCGTCGCGGCCATCCGCAGCGTGCTGCCGCTCGACGACGCGCCCGGCATCGATCTGATGACCTCTGCCGACGGCGAGGTGCTGGACGTGCAGCGCGAACTCATGGCCGCCGCCGGCACGGAACTCGACACCACGCGCTTCGTCGAGCGCTTCGCGTACTACGAGGTGGCGAAGGAGGCGTACCTCATGGTGCGCACGGGAGAGACGCGCAAGTACGGCAACGCACTACTCCGGAAGGGTGTGGTCGGCCACCCCTCGGCCTGACCCGGGGGTTCAGCGCCCGACGGTCGACTCCCGCACGATGAGCTCGGCGGGGAACGGCGTGGGTGCCGGAGGCGCGGCGGTCGGATCGGCGAGGAGCTGCAGCAGCGCGGCCCCGGCGGCGCGACCGATCTCGTAGCCGGGCTGCCGGATGCTCGTCAGCGGCACCACGCCCTGGTGTGCGGCGGCCACGTCGTCGAACCCGACGAGGGCGATCTCCTCCGGCACCCGGATGCCGTGGCGGAGCAGCTGTGTCAGCACGCCGAGGGCCACCCCGTCGTTCGCGGCGAAGACCGCGTCGGGACGCTCTTCCGCCGGGAGATCCGTCAGGTGCGCCCCGGCCCGGAGGCCGTCTTCGGTCGTGAGATGCTCGACGTCGAGGACGGAGACGCGGGCGTCGGTCCCCGCCACCGCGTCGCGCAGCCCGGCGAGACGATCGTTCGACTGGCTCACCGTCGGGGCTCCGAGGAACAGGATGCGGCGACGGCCGAGGGAGAGCAGGTGCTCCCCGGCCAGGCGTCCGCCGCCGCGGTCGTCGAAGGTGACCGCGGCGACGGAAGGCGAATCCCGGATGGGGCCGACGACCACCGAGCGGATCCCGCGAGTCGCGAGCTGTTCCAGCCGTGGCACGACATCGCCGCGCGGGTAGATCACGATGCCCTGCACCCGGTGGGCCTCGAACATGTCGATGTTCTGCTCTTCGCGAGCGGCATCGCGGGCGCTGTCGCTGAAGAAGAGCGACCAGCCGCCCTCACGGGCCACGTCGTCGACGCCGCGGGACAGGTCGTTGAAGTAGGGCAGCCAGGCGTCGAGGAGGATGAGGGCGAGGGCCTTGCTCGATCCTGCGCGGAGCTGGCGGGCCGACTCGTTCGGCACGAAGCCGAGCTCGGCGATCGCCGCCCGCACCCGCTCCCGGCTGGCGGCCCCGAGGACGTGCGGGTGGTTGAGGTAGTTCGACACGGTCGATGCCGACACCCCCGCGAGAGCCGCGACATCCTTCACGCTCGCGGACATGGGCCTCCTTCGGCGATGGACCGCAGGCGCGGCCGGATGAGGCCCAGGCTAGCGGACCAGTTGTAACGTGCCAAGAAAGTTCTTGACACCCTGGCGGATGGCGACGTAGCGTGACTCGCACACCGGGCTTGTAACGTGCCAAGTCCGCGCGGCGACGGTGCCGGACACCCGCCGGAGGAGCGCTCATGAACATCGGCTGCCACGGACTCGTCTGGACGGGGACCTTCGACGCGGACGGCATCCGGCTCGCGGTCGAGAAGACGAAGCAGGCGGGCTTCGACCTCATCGAGTTCCCCTTGATGGACCCGTTCTCGTTCGACGTCGCCGCCGCCCAGGCCGCCCTCGCGGAGCACGGACTCGCGGTCAGCGCCTCGCTCGGGCTCTCCGATGAGACCGACATCACGAGCGGTGACCCTGCCGTGGTCGCCGCGGGCGAGGCGCTCCTGCTCCGCGCGGTCGACGTGCTCGCCGACCTCGGCGGTGCGCACTTCTGCGGGGTGATCTACAGCGCCATGAAGAAGTACATGGATCCGGTCACGCCCGAGGGTCTCGCATCGAGCCGTCGCACGATCGCCCGGGTGGCCGACCACGCCGCCGAGCGGGGGGTCTCGGTCTCGCTCGAGGTCGTCAACCGCTACGAGACCAACGTGCTGAACACCGCACGGCAGGCGCAGGCGTACCTCGGCGAGGTCGACCGCCCGAACCTCGGGATCCACCTGGACACGTATCACATGAACATCGAGGAGTCGGATATGTTCGCGCCGGTGCTCGATGCGGCTCCCGCCCTGCGGTACGTGCACATCGGCGAGAGCCACCGCGGCTATCTCGGCACCGGGACGGTCGACTTCGACACGTTCTTCAAGGCGCTCGGGCGCATCGGCTACGACGGCCCCATCGTGTTCGAGTCGTTCTCCTCGGCGGTGGTGGCGCCCGACCTCAGCCGCATGCTCGGCATCTGGCGCAACCTCTGGACCGACAACGACGAGCTGGGTGCGCACGCGAACGCCTACATCCGCGACAAGCTCGTCGCGGTGGACTCGATCCGCCTCCACTGACGCCCGGGCGGCGGTTCGAGACCAAGATGTTATTACAGGTCTTCCCTCGCCGCCGATCGTTAGATACATTTAGATACAACTTGCACTGACCCGGGTGCAGGTCGCAGAATTGATCCGATGTTTACGGCGGAACGGTCCGCCGCAATCGCGACAGAACCTTCAAGGAAGCAGGTGAGCGCATGAGTGGACCCATCCTGAGGGTCGAGGGGATCAGCAAGGGATTCCCCGGTGTCCAGGCGCTGAAGGACGTGCATCTCGAGGTGCGCGCCGGCGAGGTGCTCGTGCTCGTGGGTGAGAACGGTGCCGGCAAGTCCACCCTGATGAAGATCCTCTCCGGGATCTACACCAAGGACGAGGGCACGATCACGTTCGAGGGGCAGGAGGTCGAGCTCACCAGCCCGCTGCAGGCGCAGGAGCTGGGGATCACGATCATCCACCAGGAGCTCAACCTGATGCCCGACCTCACGGTCGCGCAGAACATCTACGTCGGCCGCGAGCCCACGACGGGCCCGTTCCTGTCGGAGCGGAAGCTCAACCGGCAGACGGCCGAGCTGCTGCAGCGCCTCGACATCCACCTCGACCCGCGCCAGCGCGTGGGCGAGCTGACGGTGGCCGAGCAGCAGATGGTCGAGATCGCCAAGGCGCTGTCCTTCAACGCCAAGGTCCTCATCATGGACGAGCCGACGTCGGCCCTCACCGACAGTGAGGTCGAGACCCTCTTCGTCCTCATCGAGCAGCTCAAGGCGCGCGGCACCGGCATCGTGTACATCTCGCACCGCATGGACGAGCTGCGCCGCCTGGCGGACCGGGTGACCGTGCTCCGCGACGGCACATACATCGGATCACTCGACAAGTCCGAGATCACGATTCCGACGATCATCGAGATGATGGTCGGCCGCGTGATCGACGAGGGCACCCGCCCGCAGGCGCGGGAGCACCTCAACGACCCGATCGTGCTCGACGTGCAGGGGCTCTCCACGCGGAAGCTCCTCAAGGACGTGTCGTTCCAGCTGCACAAGGGCGAGATCCTCGGATTCGCCGGCCTCATGGGCGCCGGCCGCACCGAGACCGCCCGTGCCGTCATCGGCGCGGACCACCGTGACGGCGGCACGATCACGATCGGCGGGCGCACCGTCCGCATCGCGCAGCCCGCGGACGCGGTCAAGCACGGCGTCGGCTACCTCTCCGAGGACCGCAAGCTGCTCGGCCTCATGCTCGAGCAGGACGTCACCTTCAACACCGTGCTCGCGTCGCTCGGCTCCTACGCCAACGGCATCGGGTGGATGGGCGACAGCAAGGCCAAGAACCGCACCAAGGAGTACGTCCAGCAGCTGCGGGTGAAGACCCCCTCGGTCAACCAGGTCGTCAAGCTCCTCTCCGGAGGGAACCAGCAGAAGGTCGTCATCGCCCGGTGGCTGATGCGCGACTGCGACATCCTCATCTTCGACGAGCCGACGCGAGGCATCGACGTCGGCGCGAAGGAGGAGATCTACCGCCTCATGCAGCAGCTCGCCGACGCGGGCAAGTCCATCATCGTCATCTCGTCGGAGCTCCCCGAGATCCTCCGGGTCGCGAACCGCATCGCCGTGTTCGCGAACGGTCGCATCACCGGGACGCTCCGCAACGAGGAAGCCAGCCAGGAGAAGATCATGCAACTCGCAGCCCACGGGGAGGAAGACTGATGAGCACCCCACAGCAGTCCGGATCGTCGACGACGACGATCATCCAGACGGCCGTCAACGAGGACACCGACAAGCGCGACGTCGCCGGGTTCCTCAAGCGGCAGTTCCAGCAGTCGCTCGCGTTCGGCACCCTGATCGTCCTGGTCATCTTCTTCTCGATCGCCAGCCCGAACTTCTTCACCTTCAGCAACATCGCCACGGTGCTGCTGTCCACCGCGGTCATCGGCATCCTCGCCCTCGGCACGACGTTCGTCATCATCACGGGCGGCATCGACCTGTCGATCGGCACCGGCATGGCGCTCTGCGCGGTGATGACCGGTGTCCTCATCACCAACCTCGGCCTGCCGGTGTGGGTGGGCGTGCTCGGCGGCATCGCGACCGGTGTGCTCATGGGGCTGGTGAACGGCGTCAACATCACGTTCCTGCGACTGCCTCCGTTCATCGCGACCCTGGCCATGATGATGATCGCGGGCGGCCTCGCCCTCGTGATCTCGAACGTCGCGCCGATCTACTTCTCGACCTCGGCTCCCGACTTCAAGAAGATCGCGCTCGGCGTGCTCATCCCCGGCATCCCGAACGCGGTGCTCATCACCGCGGCCCTCGCGATCGTCGCCTGGCTCGTGCTGTCGAAGACGCTGCTCGGCCGGTACACCTTCGCGATCGGATCGAACGAGGAGGCCACGCGCCTCTCCGGCGTCAACACCCGCCGCTGGACGATCCTCATCTACATGTTCGCCGGCGCCTTCACCGGCATCGCGGGCATCGTGATCGCCGCCCGCCTCGACTCGGCGCAGCCGCAGATCGGCACCGGCTACGAGCTGCAGGCCATCGCGGCCGTGATCATCGGCGGCACCTCGCTGCTCGGCGGCCGCGGCTCGATCCTCGGCACCGTGATCGGTGCGCTCATCATGAGCGTCCTCGTCAACGGCCTCCGGATCATGTCGATCCAGCCCGAGTGGCAGAACATCGTCGTCGGCGTCGTCGTCCTGCTGGCCGTCTTCCTCGACTCGCTGCGCAACCGCCAGCGGACCTGAGACACGGCGGCGGCGAAACCCGTGCCCGCCGCCGTCCCCGGCTCCGGCCGGACCCCGCGGAACCCTCCGCACAGGCACCACGAATGTCCACCCGCCGGTCCTGGCCGGCACCCACACAGAACAACGGAGTTTCCATGAAATTCGGCAAGAAGACCGCATTCGCGGCACTCGTGGCCGCATCCGCGCTCGTGTTCGCCGGCTGTGCCGGCGGCGGCGACGTGATCGAAGAGGGCTCGGGCGGCGACACCGGCAGCAGCGACGGCGAGATGTACATCGCCATGGTCTCGAAGGGCTTCCAGCACCAGTTCTGGCAGGCCGTCAAGAAGGGCGCGGAGGAGAAGGCCCAGGAGCTGGGCGTCAAGATCACCTTCGAGGGCCCGGCCGCCGAGACCGAGATCGCACAGCAGCTCGAGATGCTGACCGCCGCGATCGACAAGAACCCGGACGCCATCGCCTACGCCGCCCTCGACCCCGAGGCGTGCGTCGCCCCGCTCGAGCAGGCGAAGTCGAAGGACATCCCCGTCGTCTACTTCGACGCCCCGTGCAACGGCGACGTCGGACTCAGCCTCTCCGCGACGGACAGCAAGGTCGCCGGCGCGCTGGCGGCCGAGCACATGGCCGAGCTGATCGGCGGCGAGGGTGAGGTCGCCATCGTCGGCCACTCGCAGATTAACTCGACCGGTGTCGAGCGTCGCGACGGCTTCGTCGAGAAGATCGAGGCGGACTACCCCGACATCGAGATCGTCGACATCCAGTACGGTGACGGCGACCACCTGAAGTCGGCCGACATCGCCAAGACGCTCATCGCGGCCCACCCCGACCTCAAGGGCATCTACGGCACCAACGAGGGCTCGGCCATCGGCGTCGTGAACGCCGTGAACGAGCTCGGCCTCGAGAAGGGCAAGATCACCATCGTCGGCTTCGACTCCGGTGCGGCCCAGATCAACGCCATCAAGGACGGCACCATGGCCGGCGCCATCACGCAGGACCCGATCGGCATCGGCGCCCAGGTCGTGCAGGCGGCCTACGACGCGGCCAACGGGGACGACGTCGAGGAGTTCTACGACACCGGTTCCTACTGGTACGACAAGAACAACATCGACGACGACAAGATCGCGGCGGTCCTCTACGAGTGACCCGCACGACGGAGCCCCTCGCCTTCGGGCGGGGGGCTTCGTCGTGTCCGGGGGACTTCGGTTCCGGTTCCGGTCCGTGGTCCGTGGGTCCGGGTGCACGATCCCGGGGCGACTGCACGACCGGATCCCCGGTTTCCTCGTGCACCCGTATCGGGGTCGTGCAGACGAACCGGGTCCGGAGTCGGGTGGGTATGGGGGTCCAGCTCTGCGCCTGGGATGGGTCTGGGGTCTGGGACGGGACACGACGAGGGACGAATGCACGACGCGGGGACCGATGCGTGGCCGGATGGGCGGTTCGGTCGTGCAGTCGTGACAGGGGTGTGCGGGCGAAACCGGAGGGCCGAGTGGCGTCGTTCGGCACGGGGGACGGTCGGCCTGAGGGACCGATCCACGACTGTGAGACGGATGCACGACGTGGGGACCGATGTGTGGCCGGATGGGTAGTTCGGTCGTGCAGTCGTGACAGGGGTGTGCAGGTGAAACCGGGTGGCCGAGTGAGTCGTTCGGGCCGGGGACGGTCAGCCCGAGGGGACCGTCCCCGGGGGACGGGGCACGACGAGGGACGGATGCACGACGGGGGGACGAGGGCACGACGGGGAGGCCGGAACGGGCGTGCGGGCGTCGCGAGGTCGTGCAGGTGAAACGGGGAGGGGGAGACGGAGGGGAGGAGGGGGTCAGAGGGGGCGGAGGAACGTGAGGATCGAGGTGGGCTCGACGATGAGCTCCTGCAGGGCGGCGTTGAAGGGGACGCCGGCGGGTGCGTGGAGGTGGGCCTGGAAGGCGTCCTCGTCGCGGTAGACCTCGTAGACGAAGAAGCGGTCGGGGTCGTCGACGAGGCGGTGGGCGTCGAAGACGATGTTGCCCTCCTCGGCGCGGACGACCTCGGCGAAGTCCCGCAGCAGCGCGGCGACCCGGTCGGCGGCTCCGGGCTGCGCGGTGAAGACGGCGTGGAGGACGGTGGGTTCGGGCATGACGACTCCTCGGGTTCGGGTGGTCAGGAGCGGAGGGCCAGGAAGCGCGCGGGGGTCGTCACGAGCATCCGGTGCACGGCGTCGTCACCCACGGCCTCGCGGAGCCGGGGAAGGTAGCGGTCGCCGAGGTAGGCGAGACCCGGCATGCCGCCGTAGGCGATGTACCGGGTGCGCCGGGCGACGTCGCCTCCGAGCAGGATCCGGTCGCCGGCTCCCCGCTCCACCACGGCGACCGTGAGCGCCAGCAGCTCGGCGTCGGAGCGGGTGCGCGGGCGGGCGAAGCCGTCGTACCCGAGGTGGGCGCCGCGCTCGGCCAACGCGACGTGCAGACCGGGATCGGGGTCGCGGTCGGCGTGGGCCAGCACGACGCGATCCGCCGGCACCCCCTCGGCCGCCAGCAGGTCGAGGACCTCGTGGGCCGCGGTGCCGAACTCCAGATGCACCATGACGGGGGCTCCGGTCTCCCGGTGCGCCTGAGCGACGGCGACGAGGGTCGTCCGCTCGAACGGACTGAGGCGCCAGTAGTCGGCCCCGCCCTTGAGCATGCCGGCGCGGACGGGCTGCCCGTCGGGACCCGCGGCGAGAGGCACGTCGGGGGTCTCGAACACCGCGGTGTCGTCCGCCGGCATCCCCCGCGTGAGGTCGGACACGAACAGGGCGGCGAGGCGGTCCGCGCCCCACACCTGCATCGGATGATCGGGGCCGTAGTGGGCCTCGCGGTGCCGACCCGTCGTGGCGACCACGTGCAGTCCGGTCGCGGCGCTGATGCGGGCGACGGCGGCCGGGTCGCGACCGAGGCCGAACGGGGTGGCGTCGACCATGGCCTCGAAGCCGCTCGCCCGCAGCAGACCGGCCTCCTCGCCGGACGCGGCCTCGTCGTCGAGCTCGTCCCCGACCAGCAGCGGCGACACCTGGAAGAGGTGCTCGTGGTAGTCCACGCGCCCGAGCCGCGACGGGTCGAGGTCGCCGAGGACGGTCCGCACGGCGGGCATCAGCGCACCGACTCCGCGGCCTCCGCGAGGCGCTCGACGGTCTCCGGCGTGAGGTCGAGGTCGAACACGTCCGCCACGACCTGCGACCAGCCGTGGATGAAGTACCGCCAGCCGTCGACCACATACAGCGCGCGGTCGTCCTCCTGTGCCTCGGCCTGGTGCAGGAACTCCAGGGAGCCGCGGTAGTTGAACTCCCACGCGTACGCGCCCTCGGGGAACACGACGGCGTCGGTCAGCGGGGAGCCCGGGCGGTCCTTGCCGAGCCCGGTGGCGTTCGCGATGACCGATCCCGCGGGCGCGGCGGCGACCAGGGCATCGGCCTCCTCCGGCGTCTCGGTGACGACGTAGCGGAGCAGTCCCTCGGGAGTGCCGTGCTGGCGGTGCACCTCGCGGAGGTGGTCGAGCTTGTCCTGCGTGCGCGCGGTGACGGTGATGAGGGCCGGGGCATCCTCCCGCTCGGCGAGGGCCCAGCTCAGCGCGGTGCCCGATCCGCCCGCACCCAGGATGACGACCTCGGCCCCGGTGCGCGCGAAGTGGTCGGCGGGGAGGAAGTCGCCCAGCGCCAGGTCGACCGTGATCGGGTCCTTCGCGCGGCCGGACAGCGTGGACCCGCGCTTGGCGATGCTGGAGATCTCGGCACAGGACACGGCGAACGGGTCGAGGTCGTCGAACAGGTCGGACGCCGCCGCGTACACGTTCATCTTGTGCGTGGTGACCAGCGCGCCGCGGTGGTGCGGGTCATCGCGGATCTGCTCGACCATGGCGCGGTACTGCGCGGGGTCGGCGTCCATCGGCAGGTCGTGGCCGACGAGGGTCCGGGTGGGGAGGCCGAGGATGTCGGCCCACAGCGGGAACACCTTCATGATCGACGACGAGGCGGTGGTGACGCCGACGAAGCCCATGTAGTCGGCGGTGGCGGGGGCTGACGGTGCGGCGGACGTCGCGGCGGTGGTCATCGGTTCTCCTCGGGAGCGGACGCGGGCAGGGGCACGGGGTGGGCGGGGTCGGCGCCGCGGAGGACGGCGAGCACATCCGCGAGCGACAGCTCTCCCATGTTGTCGACGGCCTGGGTGGTCTGGGCACCGAGGTGCGGGGTGACGATGACGCGGTCGGCGAGAGCAGGGTCGAGCAGGGGACTGTCGTGCGCGGCGGTGTCGCCGTCGAGAGTGTCGGCGGCGTACCCGGCGAGGGTGCCGTCACGCAGCGCGTCCGCCACGGCCTGCTCATCCACGAGGTCGCCGCGGGCCGTGTTGACGAGTACGGTGCCGGGTCGCATCACGGCGAGGCGCTCGGCGTCGACGAGGCGCTGACCGCCGGGGGCGTGCAGGGTGATCACGTCGGCGGTGCGGAACAGGTCATCGAGGCCGAGGGGGTCGGCGCCGTGGTCCCGCACGAGGTCGGCGGGGAGGAACGGGTCGGAGGCGAGCAGCCGCGGGCCGAACCCGCTCAGTCGCCGCGCGACCCCTTGGCCGATCCGCCCGAAGCCGACGATGCCGACGGTCGCGGCGCCGAGCTCCCGTCCGCGGCGCACGCTCCAGTCGCCGGTCCGCACGCGGCGGTCGCCGTCCGGGATGGTGCGCAGGGCGGCGAGCATGAGGCCGACCGCGTGGTCGGCGACCGCATCCGCGTTCGCGCCGGGGGTGTTCGTGACCGGGATGCCGCGGTTGCGCGCCGCCGCGAGGTCCACCGCCTCCGTGCCGACCCCGTAGCGCGCCACGACCTTGAGCTTCGGGCCGGCAGCGAGGTGCGCGTCGGTGACCGGTCCGGTGCCGGCGATCCAGGCGTCGGCACCGTGCAGCAGCACGCGCAGCTCGTCGAGGTCGTGATGGGCGGGTCCGCGGAGGATACGGTGTCCGGCCTGCGCGGCGCGCCCGACCAAGTCGAGGTCGCCGTCCGAGAAGGAGCGGCTCGTGACGAGGATGACGCCCATCAGCGCGGCCTTCCCGCGAACCACGGTGCGAGGGCCGTGTACGCGTCGGTGAAGCGGGCGTGGCGCTCGGCGTAGACCGCATGCCGGGACGGGTCGGGCGTGAACTCGGCGGTGACCTCGCTGAGCGCCCGGGCGGCGGAGAAGTCGGTGAGGCCGAGGCCGACGGCTCCCGTGACCGCGGCACCGAGGCTGTTCGCCTCCTCCACGATCGTGCGGCGCCGCACCGGCACGCCCCACACGTCGGCGAGGACGGCGAGGTAGACGTCGCTCTGCGCCACGCCGCCGACGGCGTCGATGCGGTCGATCGTCGCGCCGGCCTCGCGGAACGCCTGGATGCAGGTGAGGAGGTTGAACGCCGTCCCCTCGAGGACCGCGCGCACGAGGTGGGCGCGCCCGTGGTGGCGGGCGAGACCGACGAAGGCCCCGCGCGCATCCGGGTCCCACAGCGGGGAGCGCTCGCCGAGCAGGTACGGGAGGAAGTAGAGGTCGTCGGTGTCGATGTCGCTCGCGGCTTCGGCGACGAGGCGCCCCGTCTCGGGGTGTGCGGGGTCGACGGAGAGGGCTTCGGCGATCCACTGCACCGAGGCGCCGCCGGCCTGCATGGTCGCGGTCGGCACGAACGACGCGGGCACGACGTTGTCGAACGTGAAGGTGCGCATCGCGGGGTCGTGCAGCGGGGCGTCGGCCGCGAAGGAGATCCAGGAGGAGGTGCCGAGGCACACGTAGGCGCCGTCCTCCGGGGCCACGACGCCGGAGCCGACTGCGGCGAGCGGTCCGTCGCCCCCGCCCATCACGACCTGGACGCCGATGTGCAGCCCGAGCGCCTCGGCCGCGGCGGGCGTGAGCGGGCCCGCGATCTGCGTCGACTCCAGGATCTCGGGGAAGAGGGCGGGGTCGAGCCGCGCGGCGGCGAGGATCTCCGGCGACCACGTGCCCGCGACCTGGTCGTACGCATTGGTGCCCGAGGCGTCCGACCGGTCCGTGGCGAGCCGCCCGGTCAGCCGCAGCACGATGAAGTCCTTGGCGACGCACACCCGGCGCACGCGCTGCCACACCTCGGGTTCGTTGTCGCGCACCCACATGATCTTCTCGAGGGAGTAGGTGGGGTTCAGGCGGTGGCCGAGGATCCCGTAGGCGCGCTCGGCACCGACCGCCGCCTCGAGCTCGCGCTGCTGGGCGCCGGCGCGGGTGTCGGCCCAGATGATCGCGGGTCGTGCGGGCTCGCCGTCGGCGTCGAGCAGCACGGCGCCCATCATCTGTCCGCTGACCACGAGGCCCGCGACCTCGGCGGCGGCGGTGCCGGTGCGCGAGAGGAGGTCGCGGGTCGCCGTGACGACCGCGTGCCACCAGTCGGCCGGGTCCTGCTCAGCGACGCCGCCGGCCGCGAAGTGGGCCGGGTACGGCACGGTGACCGCGGCGATCAGACGACCGTCGTCGTGGTGCAGGGACGCCTTGTTCCCGGTGGTGCCGAGGTCGTGGGCGATGATCATGGCCGGAGCCTATTCCGCGTAGGGGCGCAGGTCGACGCCGGACTCCGCGCGGAACGCCCGCGAGCCCATGCCGTGCTCCAGCACCCAGCCGTAGTCGTGGCCGGCGCCTCCCGGGTACACGGCGAGGAAGGAGTAGGGCTCGTCCCCGGTGTTCACGGAGCGGTGCGCCCAGCCCGGCGGGATGTAGCCGATGGTGCCGGGGAGCATGTCGAGCCACTCGGTGCGCTCGCCGTCGAACATGAGCAGTCCGCCGCGGCCGTGCAGCGCGAGGTAGATCTCGCCCTGGTGGTCGGGGTGCTGGTGGCCCTTCGTCATCCAGAGCTCGCCGCCCGTGTCCCCGGGCATGATCGTGGTGATCGACTGCGGCAGCTCCCGCTCGATCTCGGGGACCGGCGAGCTGACGACCGTGTAGACGATCGGGTCCTCGCCCGCGGCGGCGGCCGCCCAGGCGTCGTGGTCGCGGAACAGGCCCTCGAGGTCGGACATCCGCCGGGTCAGGGTGGGGCCTTCAGGGGAGAGGGTGAGCTTCTCGGCGTCGAAGGCGATCGCCATCGGGGAGATCGGCGGGGTCTGGTACTCGGGCATCCATGCTCCTCGAAACGGGTGCTGCGTCGTCGCGCAACCTGTAATGACAAGCTCACTGTACCTGTTATGACAGGTTGCGTCCAGTGCTCTCCTGCGCGGAGGAGGACGCGCGCCCGACGGCCGTCAGCCGGCGAGTACGCGCTCGAGGTGCTCGCGCCCGCCGCGGATGGCGGCCGCCGTCACCTCCGCCGACCCCGGGTACTCGGCGTGACCGGCGGGGAGGACGGCCAGGTCGAGGTCGCGGGCCCCGGCGGCGACCGCGAACTGCCCTTGCGGCGGCACGTACTGGTCCCACAGGGCCGCCTCCACCCGGACCGGCACCTCCGTGAACCCGATCGCGGTGGAGGAGTCGAACCAGCGCAGCACCTCGCGGGCCTCGGGGTGCCGCAGGACGTGCTGACGCACGGTCTCCCCGCTCCCCAGGCATGGCACCGCCAGCCGTTCGTCGTACTGGCCGAAGCTCGGCACGATGAGGGTGGCCCCCACGAACCGGTCGTCCCACGGCAGGGCGAGCGCGCCGATGCCGCCGCCGAAGCTCTCCCCGACGTAGTAGAGAGGAAGCGCGCCGACGACCGAGACGAGGACGTCGGCCGCCAGCCACAGGTCACGGGCGCAGAGGCCGAGCACGTAGCGCTCCGGATCGTCGATGCCCGCGAGCACGTGCTCCGGGGTCGGCTCGGGCGCTCCGATCCCCGCGTTCAGCACGCCGAGCCCGCGGGCCACGGGATAGATCGCCGCGACGTCGTCCGGCACCCGGGCGAGATCGACGGCGTCGCGACCCCCGTAGCCGTGGCCGTGCACGACGCCCGCGCGGGGAGGGCCGTCGAGGGGCTCGACCACCCAGGCCCGCAGCCGCACACCGTCGACGCCGGCATGCTCGACGACGGACACCCGACGGCCCTGCTCCTCGGAGGTGGAGAGGACCACGGGGGCGGCGTCCACCGCGGCGGCCTCCCGCCGCCAGCGTCGCCAGCGGTCGGCGAACCCGTGCGGCGCGGGCACGGGGCGCACGGCACGGAGGTCGGCTTCGGTGCGGCCGTAGCTGCCGTCGAACGTGGCATCGGGGAACCAGGTGGCGTAGGGCTCGGGGAAGGTCATGCGGGCTGAGGGATCCTGTTCCGGGAGTGGGGCGGGCGGGGGTGCGTGGCAGACTGGAGGCTCCATCGGAAGGAGACCGCGTGCTGGTCACGGAACGACGCGAGCGCATCCTCGCCCTGACCCGCGATCGCGGTACCGCCTCCATCGGCGAGCTCGCGGCCACGCTGCAGGTCAGCGAGATGACCGTGCGGCGCGACATCGATCAGCTGGCCGAGGAGGGCGCGGTCGAGCGCATCCGTGGCGGCGTCCGGGCGCGGGGCCTCCAGCGTCTGGTTCCGGCTCCGGCAGCCTCGGCCGAAAGGCGCGCGATCGTCGCGGCGGCCGCGGATCTCGTGGAGCCCGGAATGGCGGTCGGCATCTCCGGCGGACCCACGGCCCTGGCGCTCGCGCGGGAGCTCGTGCGCGTCCCCGAGCTCACGATCGTCACGAACGCCCTGCCGGTCTCCGACCTGTTCTCGCCACCGGATCGCGCCGACGCTCCGTACACGCAGACGGTCGTGCTCACCGGGGGCGTGCGCACGCCCTCGCAGGCCCTCGTCGGGCCGGTCGCGGTCCGCGCCCTGGAGCACCTGCACTGCGATCTCGTGTTCCTCGACGCCCACGGCCTCGACGAGCAGGCCGGCATCACGACCATGAACCTGCTGGAGGCCGAGACCAACCGGGCGCTCATGGCTGCGGGCCGGGAGGTCGTCGTCCTCGCCGAGCACACCCGCTGGGGTGTGGTCGGACTCACGACCGTCGCCGACCTCAGCGACATCGACCGCCTCGTCACCGACGACGGCCTCGACGACGGCGCCCGGGAGCTGCTCGCGGCCCACGTCGGCACCCTGCACGTCGCGCCGCGCGACGGCGGCGACGAGCGTGCGCTCGCGACGGCCCTCGCGGACTGAGTCCGCCGCCGTCATCGGGCCGTGCTCGCCCGCGGGATCAGCCGGGCGCCGACCGTCACGTGCCGCACCGGGAGATCGGCTCCCGGCGGCGCGGCGATCTGCCGTTCGAGCTCCGTGAACGCCGCGTCCACCAGGCGGGCGTGGTCGGGGGCGATGGTGCTGAGGGCGGGCACGGCGAAGCGTGCGGCCCGGATGTCGTCGATGCCGACGACGGCGACGTCTCCCGGCACGCTCCGCCCCTGGGCCTGGAGAGCGGCCAGCGCACCGAGGGCGACCGAGTCGTTCGAGCAGACGATGCCGTCGAGATCGGGGATCGCGGCGGCCATGGCGCCCGCCACGCGCTCGCCCTCCTCGGCCGTGAAGGCGTCGACCTGCGCGGTGAGGGCGGGGTCGGCGGGGATCCCGGCGGCCGCCAGGGCCTCCAGGTACCCGGCGTGCCGACGGTCGGCGGCGTCCGAGGGGCGGGCGTCGCGGCGTCCGACGAAGCCGATGCGGCGGCAGCCGACCGCGAGCAGGTGCTCGGTGGCGGTGTAGGCGGCGGCGCGGTTGTCGATCGTGACGTGCGTGAACGGGCTCACCTGGATGTGCTCGCCCAGCAGCACGAGCGGCCCGGGGGAGGTGCGGCGCGTGAGGTCGGCGACCGTGAGCGAGCGCGGGATGTGGATGAGCCCGTCGATGGGCGGCAGGCCGACGCCGTTGGCGACATCGATCTCGCGGCTGTGGTCGCCCTCGGTCTGCACGATGAGCACCGCCAGGCCCCGGTCGTCGGCGCCGCGGACGATGCGCGAGCCGAGCTCCGCGAAGTACGGCTCCTCCAGATGCGGCACCGCGAGCGCGATGAGTCCCGTGCGGGTGGCCCGCGCGACAGGGAGCACGCGGCCGCCGGGCGAGGTGGTCACCTGCGGCCTCCTGGAGGGACGACGGTCTCCGCCGGGACGACGGATGCCCTTCACGTTAGCGCTCTCCGTCACGATTGCACTCGGAACGCGATCACGCGTGCCTCCGCGACGCCGTTCGTCCGCTCCACCACGAGGCGGGCGGCCGTGAGGGCGCCGAGGTCGTCCGGCAGGGGATGCACCCGCAGACGATGGCGGTTGTCGCGCTCCTCCGCCACGGTGCGCCACTCCTCGGAACCCGCCTGCTGCACCTCGACCCGGTAGTCGCGCACGAGCTGGGGCAGCACCTCGTCGGGGCTGCGGTGGTGGTGCAAGGTGTTGAGCTCGAGGTCCACGTCGTCGTCGAACACGAGGCGGATCTCGGAGGCCGTGACGGGCTGCTCCCAGTCCAGGCGCAGCCACTGCGGGCCCTCGGCCTCCGGGGCGGACGCCCACAGGTGCGGACCGCCGAACGGGCGGTTGTACCCGGAGACGGCGCGCTCCGGCGCGACCGCCTCGGAGTGCGGGCTCGTGCGGAACGCCGGCACCCGCCCGCGCAGCGGCTTGGTCGGCCACTGCACGAGGAGACCGTCGCGGTCGACCTGCACGTTCCGGTCGTCGTTGTCGACCCGGTGCACGAGGGTGAGCACCCCGGGCGGGAGCTCGTCGGCGAGCTGCACCTGCACCTGCGGGTTCGCGCGGAGCACGATGATCGCGTTCTGCGGGTCCTCCGGGGCGAAAGGCGTCTCCGCCCGCACCCAGGACGGCCCACCGGCGGGGACGTCGATCACGGTGCGGTGCTCGAGAACCGCGGGCACGATGTTCTGCGGGCGGCCCGTGGACCAGACCTCCACCGTGACCTGCGTGTCGGCCTCGGCGCCGAGCAGCAGCTCGGTCGTGTCGAGGCGCGGGTGCACGGGGACGACGATGCCGAGGTCGTCCGTCAGGGTGTGCGGGGCCGCCGCGGCCGCGGCGGTCTCCGGGGTGCCGATCGTGCGCAGGGTGCTGGACGCGGTGACGGCGGCGGTGCGGGCGAGGTCGGAGGGATCCTCGTTCGCGACTCCGATGAGGGAGGCGTCGGCGCGGAGCAGCGTCTGCCGGAGTTCCGCACGATGGTGCTCGTACAGCTCGCGGGGCGTGGCGTCGTGCGCGTAGCAGAGGGCGGCGGCGGTGCCCGCGGCCTCGCCCATCGCGGCGCACGTGGCCATCACTCTGGCGGCACCGAAGGCGATGTGCGTGGCCGAGATGTCGCGGCCCGCCATGAGCAGGTTGTCGACGTTGACGGAGTAGAGCGTGCGGAACGGGATCTCGAAGACGCCGTCCGAGAAGCGCTGCACCGCGCCCGCCCCCGTCGCGTACATCCCCTCGGCGGGATGGAGGTCGATGGACCAGCCACCGAACGCGACGCCGTCGTCGAACGACGTCTGCTCCAGGATGTCCTGCTGGCGCAGCGTGTAGTCGCCGATGAAGCGACGGTACTCACGCTTGCCGGGGATGTTGCCGATCCACTCCAGGGTCAGGTTGTCGGCGTCGAACTCGCCGGAGTTCTTGATGTGGTCCCAGATGCCGAGGATCACCGACCGCAGCTCGTCGCGGATCGCCTCGTTGTCGTCGACGATGTCGAGCGTGCCGCCCCACTCGATCCACCAGTAGTGCGCGCCGCTGTCGCCGCTGCGGATGATGCGCGACGAGGGGATCGGGGTGGTCGAGATGTCCTTCGCGCTCTCCGGCGCGACGTACTTCACCGGGTGCCCGAGATCCTTCGTATAGAAGAGGAGCGTCGAGCCGAGGAACTCGCGCACGGGCTGCTCGGGCGCCCAGTCCTCGCCGAACTCGCTGCGGCTCTCCTTGCCCAGTCGGTGGCGGGCGCCGACGAGCCGTCCGACCAGGCCGTCTCCGGTGCAGTCGAGGAAGAGCGGCCCGCGGAAGACGGTGCGGATCTCCGAGCCCATCGTCCAGCCGGTGACCGACCGGACCCGACGGGCGTCGTCGGGTCCGGTGGCCTCGGCCTCGAGCACCTCCGTGTTGAGGAACAGCGTGAGGTTGGGCTCGCGGCGCACGATGTCGAGCACCACGTCATCCCAGTACACGGGGTTGCCCTCGGGGTTGCGGAACTGGTTCTCCCGGTACATCTCGCCGATGATCCCGGTCTCCCGCGCCCACCGCTGGTTGCCGTGGGCGGTCGCTCCGCACACCCAGACCCTCACCTCCGAGGAGGAGTTGCCGCCGAGCACCGGCCGGTTGTTGATCAGCACGGTACGTCGGCCGAGGCGGGCGGCCGCGACGGCGGCGCTCACTCCGGCGAGGCCGCCGCCGACGACGATGATGTCGGCTTCGACGGTCTGGGTGCGCATGGGGATGGGTTCCTTTCGGGAGGGGGATGATGCCGCTCAGCGCGCGGCGATCGCTTCGATCTCGTAGACGCGGGCGACGTCGGTGGCGGAGTCGGACGGGTCGGTGATGACCAGGCGCACGGCATCGGCCGTCCGCCCCTGGGCGTCGACCACGACCGTCGTCTGGGTGTTGCCGGTGACGGTGCCGACCGTGACCCAGCCGCTCGCGGTGCGCAGCTGGACGGTGAAGTCGCGCAGCACGGAGGTCTGCGGCGGGCCGACCGTGTATCCGCTGCGGACCCGGACGACGTCGAGCGGCGCGGCCTCGTCCCACTCGACCGTGATGGTCGGCTGGGTGTCGGAGGCCGCCGAGATCCACCGGCTCGCATCCGTGCAGCCGCCGTCGATCGCCTTCTCCGGGCCGGTGTCGGCGCGGAGCTGGGACGAGGCGGTCGCAGTGCTGCCGAGCGCCAGGTTCTCGCCGCCGGCGTCGCCCCGGAGGGAGGCGACGATGGCGGGGAGGGTGGTCGCCCCCGGCTGCCCGTCGCGCGGGATCTCGGCGTGCCGCAGCGTGCCGCCGCTGGGAACGGCGGGGGCGCTGAGGTAGACGATGTCGGTGCCGTCCGTGCGGGTCGCCGCGCGGAGGCGCTGCTGGCCCACGACCGGATCGCCCACGGCGTCGGCGGTCCATCCGGAGGCCCCGGCGGTCAGCAGCACCGTCTGACTGCGGGTGATGCCGCAGTCCTGCACCGACACCACGGCGTAGACGCGGGTCTCGCCGCCGGCGGTGGTGGTGTCGAGCGCCGCGATGGTCTGCACGCCGCCACCGAGGGCGTCCGTGTCCACGAGGGTCTCGCTCGTCCAGGCGGAGCCGGTCCAGGTCGTCCACCGCACGTCGAAGGCGTTCTCGGTCTCGTCCGCGTACCGGTAGGTCACGCCCACGAGCTCACCGTCGGCGAGGGCCATCTTCGCGGTCTGCACCGCGGGCACGGCGTCGCCGATGGTCTCGCCGGGCTCGTAGCCGCGCCACACGACGGCGCCGGGGGTGTCCGGGCGGATCGGGGTCGGCAGCGCCTGCCCGGCGACGTCGCGGAAGCCGCCTGCGGCAGGGTCGTACACCGCGTAGGAGCCGAGGTGGCGATAGGGATCAGCGGGCCACGGGCCCCACTCCCACAGCACGTGCACCTTGCCGCTGGCATCGACCTCGAGGTCGTCCGGGTAGAAGGAGTGGTTCACGGCGGCGGCGATCGTCGTCTCGCGGCTCCACGTCCCGGCCACGGGGTCGTAGTGGTACAGCACCCCGTCGCGGCGAGCCTGCGGGTCGGCGCCGATGCGCACCATGAGCCAGATGTCGCCGTCGGCTCCCTGCGCCGTGACCGGGTAGGAGACCGCGGCCCCGGCGTCGGGCATCTCGGCGCTCACGTCGACGAGCGAGGTCGCGTCGTAGGGCGCGGTGGAGCGGAAGTACTTCCACGGCTCGTGATGCATCGAGACGAACGCGTGGATGTATCCGTCGCCGTCGATCGCGATCGACGGCTGGTTGTGGCCGTTGTCGTCGAGGTACTCCGCGCAGGCCCCGGTCGCCAGCCGCAGGCAGCCCGAGGTCCACGTGCCGTCGGCGGCGCGGACGGCGAGGTTCACCTGGTGCTTCGCGGCCACCGAGCCGGGCACGTTGTACGCGAAGTACGTCTCGTCGCCGTCGACGACGAGCGGGTTCCACCAGCCGGACTGGTTGGAGCTGTCGACCGTGACGGGCACGGTCTCGACGTCGGGGGTCGCGGCAGCGGCCGGAGCGGGCACGGCGAGGACGAGTGCGGCGAGGGCGGCGGCAGCGGTGGCGCCGACCTTCGAGCGGAGGGTCATGGCGATGCTCCTCAGCCCAGCAGCTTCTGCGCCTGGTCGCCGGCCTGCGCCATCGCGTCCTTGGCGCTCTGCTGACCGACGAGGACGGCCTGCACGCGGTCGGCGATCACCGTCTCGATCTGGGCGTACTGCGGGTACTGCCAGAACGGGTTGGTGGTGGCGGTCGCCGTGATCTTCTCGGCGAAGCGCGAGCCGAACGCGTCGGACGCCACCTCCTTCGAGGCCTGCGCCTCCTCGGTCACGGGCGGCAGGCCGCGCAGCTCGTAGTCGCCGAGCACAGCCTTCAGGTCGCTCGTGGCCCACTGGCCGAAGTCCGCGGCCGTGCGGGTGCTGTCGCCGGAGCCGCCGCCGACGATGGCGATGGCGCCGCCCCAGACGAGAGCGCGCGGGGTGTCGCCCTTCTTCAGCACCGGGCGGGACTCGGGCACGAGCTTGGAGGCGAGGTCGGGATCCGGCGAGTCCTGCGTGACGGACGCGCGGCCCACGGGGGCGTCGTCGTAGATGGCGGCGCGGCCCTGGGAGAAAAGGGAGCGGGCATCGAAGCGGTCGACGTCGGCGGCGATGAGCCCCTGGTCGTACAGCGACTTGTA
Organism: Microbacterium sp. LEMMJ01; assembly: GCF_002114135.1. Lineage (NCBI taxonomy): Bacteria > Bacillati > Actinomycetota > Actinomycetes > Micrococcales > Microbacteriaceae > Microbacterium > Microbacterium sp. LEMMJ01. The sequence goes on along the minus strand of NZ_NCTV01000024.1, from coordinate 51,664 downwards.
CCAGGTGACCGCCTCGATGCTGGCGTCGTCGCCGATCGTGACCTTCCCGTCCTTGACGAGGTCGCTGCCGAACGTCTGCATCCAGATGAGAACGTCCTTGAGCTGGGCGGCCTTGGTCGAGGCGGCGTAGGGGATGAGGCCGCCGCCGAGGGCCTTGAGCTTCTTCAGCGCCGCCTCGAAGTCGTCGACGGTCGTCGGGAACGTGGAGATCCCCGCCTTCGTCAGCAGCTCGGAGTTCGTGATGAGGCCGATCGCGCCGATGGTCCACGGGAAGGCGTACTGCTTCCCGTCGAGCTGCGTGGCCTCCAGGCTCGAGGCCGTGTAGCCGCGCCCCTTCGTGAGCGCCGAGACGTCCTCCAGCTTGCCGAGCGCGGCCAGCGAGGCGAGCCAGGCGACGTCGACGTGCGCGGCGCCGGTGAACTGCCCGCCGCGTACCTGCAGCATGAGCTGCTTGAAGTACTCGTTGTAGGGGAAGGAGACCTCGGTGATGCCGACGTCGTTGGTCTTCTTGTAGCCGTCGAGCAGCGCGCGGGTGGCCGGGGCGGCGGCCTCCTCGGTGAGGGACCAGCTGGAGAAGGAGAAGTCGGTGGCGGTGAAGTCGCCCGCGCCGAGCCCGGCGCCGGGGGAGGAGGACGGACTGCCGCTGCCGCCGCCGCTCGGCATGCAACCGGCGAGGAGGAGGCCGGCGGCGCCGAGCCCGGCGAACTGCAGCAGCTGGCGACGGGAGACGGTGGTGTTCTCGGACATGAGGGTGCTCTCTCTTCTTCGAGGGACTGCGGATGAGGGGGTGGTGCGGGTCAGCCCTTGACCGCGCCGGCGGTGAGTCCGCCGACGAGGAAGCGCTGCAGGGCGATGAACGCGATGGCCACGGGGAGCGAGACCACGAGCGAAGCCGCCATGAGCTCCGGCCAGGCGGTGGACGCCTCGCCGATGAACGTGTTGACGAGGCCGGGCGGCAGGGTCTGCTTGTCGGGACCGGCGAGGGTGAGGGCGAAGATGAAGTCGTTCCAGCCGCGGACGAACGCGAACAGTCCGGCGGCGATGAGGCCGGGGGCGGCCAGCGGCAGCACGATCGAGTGGATGATGCGCAGGCGGGACGCGCCGTCGACGCGGGCGGCTTCGATGAGCTCGTCCGGGATCGTGTCGAAGAAGCCCTTCAGCATCCACACGCACAGCGGCAGCGTGAACGTCGTGAACGACAGCACGAGCGCCGTGTAGGTGTTGAGCAGGCCGTAGGCCGAGAACACCGCGTAGAGGGTGATGAGCAGCAGCGCCTGCGGGAACATCTGCGACGCCAGCACGAAGTACATGAGGCTGCGGCGGCCGCGGTAGCGGAACTTCGAGAACGCGTAGCCCATGTACGCCGACACCAGCACCGAGAGGATCGCGGTGATGACGGAGACCACGATGCTGTTGCGGAGGTAGCCGAACAGGGCCGGGTTGTTCGCGAGCGCGGCATAGGCCTCGAACGTGATCTCGGTGGGGAACAGCTTCGGCGGGTAGCTGAACACCTCGGTGCGCGGGGTCAGCGACGTCGCGAGCAGCCAGTACACGGGCAACAGGGCGAACCCGCCGAAGACGACGACGGCGATCCAGGCGCTCACGGTGGAGGCGCGGCGGTCGGCGCGGTGGCGCCGACGGCGGGGCGCGGCGGGTGGGGCGGAGACGGCGGCCACCGTCTCTTCGGTCAGCACGGCGGTCATCGCTTCTCTCCCTTCTCGGACAGGCGGACGTAGACGACGACGAGCGCCATCAGCAGGATCATCCAGAGCAGGCCGAGCGCCCCGGCGTGGCCGAGGTCGAAGCCGTCGAACGCGGTCTCGTACACCGCGGTCGCGAACGTCTGGGTGGAGCCGGCGGGACCGCCGCCGGTGAGGACGTAGATGATGTCGAAGTGCTGGAAGTTCCAGATGAACTCCAGCAGGATCACGAGGCCGATGATGCCGCTCATCTGCGGGACAGTGATGGAGAAGAAGCGGCGGATGGTGCCGGCGCCGTCGATCTCGGCGGCCTCGTGCAGCTCGATCGGCACGGTCTGCAGGCCGGCGAGGAGCATGACCATCATCCAGGGGAACGACTGCCACGTCTTCGCGACGATCACGGCGATCATGGCGGTGGTGGGGTTCGCGAGCCACGCCTGCGGGGAGTCGATGAGGCCCACGGTCTCCAGGGCCGCGTTGAGCACGCCGTAATTGGCGTTGAAGATCCACATCCAGAGGAACGACACGACCACGCCGGGGATCAGCCACGGGATGAGCATGAGGCCGCGGAGCACCTTGGCGCCGCGGATGCGCGTGTTCAGGGCGAGGGCGAGGCCGAAGCCGATCACGAACGGCGCGATGGTCGTGCCGAGGGTGAAGACGAGCGTCTGCGTGAGGAGCGGGAAGAACTCGCCCGTCAGCACGTCGACGATGTTCTGGAAGCCGACGAACTCGCGGCCGGGCTCGACGAGGCTCTGCTTGTAGAACGCGGTGATGAGGGCCGTGATCAGCGGGTACACGACGACGGCGGCGAGGAGCGCGAGGCCGGGAGCCGTGAGGAGGAGCGCGAACATCCCGTCCGAGAGGCGACGGGGCCGGCGACCTGTTCCTATCTGTGAGGAAATGGTCTGTTCTGTCATCTAGGTCATCCTTGGCCTGGGGTGATGTGTCCGCACTCTCGTGGTGCGGTCTCGGGCTTCCTCAGTATTTCCGGCAGATTACAGCGACGTCAACTGGAGAGCGCAATAGTCAGAAAGTGGTGGAAAGTGGTTGTTTTGTTAACTGGTTTCTCGGATGCGAGCCTCGGTACGCGAGGGCCATCGGGATCGGGATGCCGAAGGCGGCGTCGACCAGCGCCGAGCCCGATCAGCCGCGACGCCCTGGCGCCTCGAAGAACCAAAGCGATCAGTATCGATCCTTGCTAGTCGATTATCGATTGGCTACGGTCGGATCAGCCGCTCCCGCGGCGCCGCGCGCATCGGCCGTGCGGGAAGCGACAGTTCGGAGACGCGATGAAGCGTGTACTGGCAAGCCTGACCCTGGCGGCGGTGTTCGGATCCGCCCTCGCTGCGGCGGTCCCGTCGGCGGCTGCGGCCGCGGACGACGACGCCCTCTACCTCGCGCCGGGAGGTGACGACGCGGCAGCCGGCACGATCGACGACCCCCTCGCGACGCTGGAAGGCGCCCGCGACCGGATCCGCGCGCTGAAGGCGGATTCCGCGCTCCCGGACGACGGCCTCACGGTGTACCTCCGGGAGGGCACGTACCCCCGCTCGGCGTCGTTCGAGATCGGCGCGCAGGACTCGGGCACTGCCGACGCCCCCATCACCTACCGCTCGTACCCGGGGGAGACCGCCACCCTCACCGGCGGTCGCGAGCTGCCGCGCGACCAGTTCGCCGCGGTCGACGACGCGGCGGTGACCGACCGCATCATCGACCCGGCTGCCCGCGACCGCGTGGTCGGGATCGACCTCGCCGACCTCGGCATCACCGACTATGGCCAGCTCAGCCGCCACGGCTACTGGAAGGCCAACGACGTCAGCACCACCCCGCCCATGGAGCTGTTCATCGACGGCCAGGGCATGACCCTCGCGCGCTGGCCCAACGCCGACGCGGCCACCCCGACCGTGCAGATGGGTGACATCATCGACGCCGGGCCGGACCGCAACGACGCCGACCTGCAGGAGCGCGGCGGCACGTTCAGCTACGGCTACGACCGTCCGAAGCACTGGACCCAGGCCGAGGACGTGTGGCTGGACGGCATCTTCGGCTACAGCTGGGAGTGGTCGTACAACAAGATCGAGAGCATCGACACCGAGGCGAAGACCATCACCCTCCGCTACGGCGAGATGTCCGGGATCATGAAGAGCTGGTTCCCCGACTTCCACTTCGCCCAGAACCTGCTGGAGGAGCTCGACGCCCCCGGCGAGTACTACATCGACCGCGACGCCGGGAAGCTGTACCTCATCCCGAACGCGGCCTTCACGTCCGGCCGCGGCGCCGTGACGGTCACGACGCTCGACGAGCCGATGCTGCGCGCCGACGGGGCCTCCTACGTGAACTTCGATGACCTCGTGATGGAGTACGGCCGCGCGACGGCCGCGGTCATCCTCGGCGGCTCGCACGTGACGATCTCGCACAGCGACATCCGCAACTTCACCGACGGCGGCGTGCTCATCAACTCGCCAGGGCGCTACACGTACGACGGCATCCCGGTGAACCGCGGCGGCCGTGACCACGCCGTCACCGACAGCCGGCTCACGCACGTTGGCGGCGTCGGCGTGGTGCTCCAGGGCGGTGACAAGACGACGCTCGAACCCGGCCGCAACCGGGTCGAGAACTCCGAGATCGCCGACTTCGCGTACTACCACAAGGCCTACAACCCCGGCGTGATGTTCGACGGCGTCGGCAACATCGCCAGGGACAACGAGATCCACGACGCTCCGCACCCCGGGATCATCGTGCACGGCAACGACCACCTGTTCGAACGCAACGAGGTGTACGACGTCTGCAAGCAGTTCCACGACCTCGGTGCGATCTACATGAACTCCGGCAAGACCCCGCAGCAGCGCGGTCACGTGTTCCGGGAGAACTACTTCCACGACATCGGCGTCGGCATGGCGGGCGTCGAGGGCATCTACGCCGACAACTTCACGTGGGACCTCACGATCGAGAAGAACGTGTTCGTGAACATGGGCAACGGTGCGATCAAGAGCGGCTCGGCCGACTACATCGAGGCGCGCAACAACGTCTTCGTCGACGCCTACGCCCCGTACGACAACTACGAGCAGTGGATGGGCAATCAGGAGGGCAACGTCGTCGACCGCGACTACATGCCGGCCTGGGAGAAGGTGTTCGCCGACAACAACGACTTCGTCGGCACGCCGTATCTGACGAAGTACCCCGAGCTCGCGCACTTCTTCGAGGACGACCACTACTTCCCGAACCACAGCACGTTCGCGGAGAACGTCGTGTGGAACCCGAACCGCGCCCGGATGGCCGGCGTCAACGAGCACGGCGCGAAGGACGGGAAGAACCTCCTGAACTACGAGGACAACTGGGTGGCCGACGCCGACCCCGGCTTCGTGGACGCCGCGAACGGCGACTACACGCTGAAGGCCGATGCGGCCGTGTTCGACCAGATCCCGGGCTTCGAGGCCATCGCCTTCGGCGAGATCGGGGTCGACGGCGCGATCGGGCAGACGCAGCAGCCGCAGACCATCCCGCTCGAGGACATCGCGTTCGACAGCGACACGCTCACGATCGACGCGGGCGACGAGGTGCGCGTACGCGCCGTGCCGCTGCCCTGGAACGCCGACGACGCCGCGGTGACCTACGCCTCGGCCGACCCCGCCATCGCCTCCGTCAACGACAAGGGTGTAGTGCTCGGCATGGGCCCCGGTACGACCACGGTGACGGCGACGGCGAAAGCCGATGCCACCAAGACCGCGACCATCGAGGTGATCGTCGAGGAGGGCGACGGCGTGCTGCACTTCACCGACTTCGAGTCGGGGGCGAACGGCTGGCCGACCGACCCGAACCGCTCCATCCAGGTGGATGCGTCGGGCGACAAGGTGTACCGCATCCTCAAGGGCGCCAACAGCATCCTGCCGCGGGACTTCACGGAGTTCGTGCTCGACTTCGACGTCACGGCGCCGGCCACGACCCCCGCCAACGCGGGACTCATCGTCTACGACCGCAACGGCAAGGGCGGCGGCTACATCCGCTTCCGCCAGGCCGCGGCCGGGCCGACCTGGACGATCTTCGACGACGCCTGGAAGGTCGTCGCCGAGAAGGTCGTGCCGGCGGCGCAGGGCCTGACCCCCGGCGAGACCTCGCACGTCCGTATCGCGGTGCAGGACGGGCAGATCCGGATCTCCGTCAACGGGGCGATCGCGCTGGAAGGCGCCGACCCCGGCCCCGGCAAGGCCGGTCGGGTCGGGTTCTACGTGGAGAACTACGCCTCGCTCGACTTCGACGACATCGGGTTCTCGCTCTCGGGCGTGCCGGTCACGGGCGTGAGCCTGGACGCCGATGCCGTGGGACTGACCGTGGGGGAGCGGCGGTCCGTCGCGGCCACGGTCGCCCCGGAGGACGCCAGCGACGCCCGGGTCACCTGGACGACCGACGCTCCGGAGGTCGCCACGGTCTCCGGGGGACGGATCGCGGGAGTGACGGCGGGCACGGCGACGATCACCGCGACCTCGGTCGCCGATCCGAGCCTCAGCGACACGGTCACCGTGACCGTGGACGACGCCGAGTACCCGACCACCCGCCTGGACGGTCAGCTGAAGGACGGGGCGAACTGGAGTGAGTCCGACCTCATCGCGGTGGACGACACGGGCGTCGTGATCAGCGGTCAGGGCGTGCACGGCTACGAGGCCGAGCGCTTCGGCGACACCCTGCTGCAGTTCGAGGCGGAGTTCGGCGCCTTCGACGGCGGCTGGTACGGCTTCCAGGCGCGCTCCGACCAGACCGGCCTCCCGGCCTGGCAGAACTCCAACACCGGGTACCTCGCGGTGATCAAGGAGGACGTGATCGAGTTCCAGAGCTGGACCCCGGGCCAGACCATGCTCGACAGCATCCCCAACACCGTCATCGAGCCGGGCTCCACGCACCGCATCGAGTTCGGGGCCGTCGCCGAGGACGGCGGCACCCGCATCGTGCTCCGGGTGGACGACGTGACGGTGTGGAACATGGTCGACGCCCGGGAGAACCTCCGCATCGGTGCGGACGGCTTCTTCAACGTCTACCACTACGGCAAGACGAACACCCTGGCCGTGCGGCCGACACCCCCTCCCGCGACGGTGACCGGCATCTGCTGGGCGCCCGAAGCCGACCCGAAGACCCGCTACGTGCGCGGCGAGGAGCTCGACGTGACCGGCATGCTGCTGGGCGTGGACTGGAGCGACGGATCCCGTACCACCCAGCAGGTGACGGCGGACATGGTCAGCGGTTTCGACAGCAGCAAGGTGCGCCCGCACCACACGCTCACCGTGACGTACGCTGGCGCGAGCGTCGAGCTCCCGATCTCGGTGCGACCGAAGCTCAAGAACGACGAACAGGACGTGCCACGATGCGGGTGACCTTCATCGGAGACTCGATCACCGACGCGGGGCGCGATCGCTCCGACCCGGAGTCCTTCGGGGACGGCTACGTGTCGCTCCTCGCCCCCGAGCTGCAGGCCGCGGGGGCCACGGTCCGCAACCTCGGGATCGCGGGGGACCGCGCCCGCGACCTGGCCGCGCGGTGGGACGCGGAGCTGCTGCCCACGGCGCCGGAGCTGCTGACCGTGTACGTCGGCGTGAACGACATGTGGCGGCGGTTCGACAGCGACGACCCGACCTCGGCCGAGGAGTTCGCCGCCACGCTCGGCGACCTCCTCGGTCGCGCGGTGGCCGCGCACGCCCCGCGGCTGATCCTCATGGAGCCGTACTTCCTCCCGGTGACGGAGGAGCAGCGCACGTGGCTCGACGACCTCGACGGGAAGCGGGCGGCGGTGCGGGCTCTCGCCGCGGAGCACGGGGCGGCGTTCGTCCCCCTGCACGAGGTGTTCACGGCGGCGGCGGAGCAGTATCCGGTCGTCGAGCTCGCGCCGGACGGGGTGCACCCGACACCCCGCGGATCCGCCCTCATCGCGGATGCCTGGTGCACGGCCGCGTCCATTAGCGATAGTCGATAATGGACGTAGACTGATGGTCATGACGGATGCTCTCGGCACGGCCGGACTGCAGCGCGGACTGCTGTCGGATCAGATCTACGCGCTCATCAAGGCGATGATCAAGGACTCGACGCTGGCTCCCGGCGAGCAGCTCGTGGAGTCGCAGCTCGCCCGGCAGATGCAGGTGAGCCAGGCGCCCGTGCGCGACGCCCTCAAGCGGCTCGCCCACGAGGGTCTCGTGTCGCATGTGCGGCATCAGGGCAACTTCGTCGCGAGCTACTCCGCGGAGGAGGCGGCGCAGGCCAAGGTCGCCCGCGTCGAGCTGGAGGGGCTCGCCGGTCGGCTGGCCTGCGGGGCGCTCGACCCTGCTCGCCGCGCCGAGCTCGTCGGCCTCATCGCGCAGATGCATGAGGCGGCTGAGGCGGAAGACCTCGCCCGGTTCCGCGAACTCGACTTCACCTTCCACCGTGCGGTGATCGAGGCCAGCGGCAACGTGTACCTCCCCCGCATGTGGGACCTCCTGGAGCCGAGCCTGCGCGTCATGCACGTGCTCGGCGACCCCACCTTCACGGGGGACTGGCACGAGGTCGCGGACTGGCACAAGGGCCTGCTCGACACCCTGGAGGCCGGTGACGAAGAGGCCGCGTCCGCCCTGTTCCGCGCCCACGCCGCCGGCACCCTCCTCGACTGACCCCCGCGCGAGGTCGGAGTTTCGCACCGAGGTCGCACGGCTGACCGGAGTCCCTGCGGCACGGTGAGGATCTGCGACGGGGTTGAGGAAGTGTCCCCGGGGTGGGAGTCCCTGCGCGAGGTCGCAGTTTCGCACCGGTGTCGCATCCATCCCCGGAGTCCCAGCGACGCGGTGCGAATCCGCGGCGGGACGCGACTCTGCTTCCGGGATGGGGTGTTCCGGCGCGAAGTCGCAGATTCGGCACGCGGTCGCACCCATCCCCGGAGTCCCAGCGACGCGGGTGCGAAACTGCGACCGGGGTTACGCGGTGAATGGCGAGAGGCGGTCGGCGGTGCCGGACCAGAATGCTCGAGCCTCGGCCGGGGAGAGGGGAGGGAGAGCCTGCCGGGTCGCGGCGAGCACCTCCGCGTAGGTCGTGGTCCGCGTGGACATCGGCCAGTCACTGCCGTACATCAGCCGTTCCGCGCCGAAGAGGGCGAACGCGGAGCGCAGCAGTCCCCGCGACTCCTCCGGCCCGCGCGCCGCGAGGTCGAGCCCGGAGACCTTCGCCGACACCCCCGGAGCCGACGCGGCTTCGGCGAGGGCGGAGAGCCATGCGGCATCGGCCGTCCGGGCGCCGAGGCCGAGGTGGCAGACGACGATCGCGGTGTCGGGGTGCCGTCGGGAGAGGGCGGCCGCGGCGGGCAGCTGGTCCGGACGGATGAGGAGTTCGAGGGTGCGGGCGGTCGCGCCCAGGTGGTCGGCGAGGGCGTCGAGGCCGTCCACATCGGACAGGTCAGTTGCGCACTTCGGCACCGCGGCGCGCACGCCGACCACGGCGGGAGAGAACGCGACTGCGGTGGCGCCGGCGGCTCGTCCCGGCGCGGGGGTGTACTGCAGCACCACGCGTCGCAGGAACGGGTCGCGGGCGGCGGTCGCGGTCAGCCAGTCCGCCTCCGCCACCGAGTCCGCCGCCTGCACGGCGATGGCGGAGGAGACGCCGGCGTCGGTCAGCTCCCGTCCGAGCCGAGCGGCCGCGGCCTGCCGGGGGAGCCCGAGGTCGTCGCGGAACCACGGGATCGGCACGGCGTCCGCATCCCAGACGTGCACATGGGCGTCGACGATCCGCACGTCAGCTCCCGGGCCGCGCGGTCATGCAGCCTCCGCATCGAGGGCGTCCCACAGCGCGGCGGGCAGCACGGCGTCGAGGCCGTCCACGAACGCGTCCACCTCGGCGGGGGTGCGCGCCCCGACGACCACCGCATCCGCACCCTGCCGCAGCGGGAACTGCACCGCGGCATCCGCGAGGCGCACGCCGTACGCGGCGCACACGGCCTGCAGGCGCTGTGCCCGCTCCCGGAGCTCCGGGGGTGCCGGCTTGTACTCGAAGAAGGGGGAGCCGACCGGGTCGACGAGGATGCCGGAGTTGAACACCGCGGCCGCGAGCACCCCGATGCCGCGGGCCGCCGCGGTCGGCAGCAACCGGTCCAGGGCGGTGCGGTCGAGCAGCGTGAGCCGACCGGCCTCCATCACCACGTCGAGCGGCGCCTCGGCGACGTAGCGCTCCAGAGGGTCGAGCCGTCCCAGGCCCACGCTGATCGCGCGCACGACCCCTTCGTCGCGCAGTTCGACGAGGGCCGGAAGCGCCGTCGCGAACGCCGCCTCCACGTCCAGGGGGTCGTGCAGGTGCAGCACGTCCACGCGATCGACACCCATCCGGGCGAGGCTGCCGTCGAGGCTCCTCCGCACGCCGTCCCTGCTGAGGTCGACGACGGAGTCGTGTCCGCTCGCGGCGCCCGCGACGGGGCGGCCGTCCGCATCGACCAGCACCCGGCCGACCTTCGTCGCGATCACGTAGTCGTCCCGCGGCACGCCGCGCAGGGCGAGGCCGAGCTTCCGCTCGCTCTCGCCCGAGCCGTACAGCGGTGCGGTGTCGAAGAAACGGACGTCGCGGGCGAGCGCCGCCTGCACCGTCGCCACCGCGTCGCCGTCGGGCACAGGGGCGAAGAGGTTGCCGATCGGCGCGCACCCGAGTCCGACGTCGTCGCGGGCGGCGACCTCGGGATTCAGCGGACGGAGCTCTGGACGGAACGCCATGCCTCGTACTCCTCGCGGCTGTCGGGGGTCAACGGGTAGTAGTCGCTCAGGCGCGCGCCCTCGTCGAGACGGCGGCGGCTGAACACCTCCCACTCCTCATGATCGCGCGCGTCGTCCACGACCCGCGGCGCCATGGCCTGCGGCACCACGACCGGGCCGTCGTCGTCTGCCACCACGAGGTCGCCGGGCATGCACAGCGCGCCGCCCACCGCGACCGGCACGTCGTAGGCCCACGGCACGAGCTCCGACTGCGAGGCGTAGTGCGGGGTCGTGCCCGTCGACCACACCGGGATCCCGAGCTCGCGGATGCGGCCGGCGTCGCGGATGCGGCCGTCCACGACGATCCCCGCGCCCCCCTTGCGTGCGAAGTAGCGCGCCAGGATGTCGCCGATGCACCCGGAGAACCGGCTGCCGTAGGCCTGGATCACCAGCACGTCGCCCGGCTGCACGGCTTCGAGCACGTGCCACAGGGCGGTGTGCCGCTCGGCGTACTCCTGGCCGTCGCCCGAGGCCATGTCCTCGCGCTGCGGCATGAACTGCAGGGTCAGCGCCGAACCGACGACGCGCTGGCCGAGGCTCAGCGGCTCCGGTCCGTCGATGTAGCTGCGGCGGATCCCGAGTCCGTGCAGCTTGGCGCACGCGGTGGCGGAGGAGATCGCGTCGAAGGACTCGACCACCTCGCGCGAGGGCCGCTGGTAGGCCCCACCCCGCACGGGCAGGGCGAAGTCGGGTCGGATCAGATCGGCGCTCATGCGTCTCCTTCAGGGAACAGGTGGCGCGGCGATCCGGTCGCACGCGCGATGGTCAGGTCGAGGTCGGCGGTGTGCGCCGGGGGCAGGGTCACCACGAGGTCGTCGTCCACGTCTAACGTCGTGGTGACGGTCGGGGCGTCCGGGGCCGTGTAGGTGCCCGAGGCGCCGGGCCAGAAGCCGGGCTCCTCGCCGGTCGCCGTGACCCGCACGATCCGGTCCAGGCCGAAGCGCCCCCCGCGCAGCCGCACGGTGCGGGTGTGCACGGCGGAGGTGTTCACGAGCTGCACGCCGATGCCGTCGTCGTCGAGACGGTGCACGAGCGCGGCGACGTCCTCCGGGAGTCCGGGCCGCGCGCGGTCGACGTCCTCGTAGCGGAGCGCCGTGAAACCGAGCCCGCCGTTGTAGAGCACCTGCGGCGCCCCGCCGACGAGCTGGGTCAGCACCTCCGTCACCACCGGGTTCACACGCTGCCAGAAGTGCAGGTGCGCGGCGTCGGGGTCGCGGTCGTCGGCGAGCATCATCGCGGCACGACGTGCCACCTGGCCGAGCGCCATCTCCAGCGCCCGCACCGGATAATCGGGCAGGCCGCCCGAGAGATACGCGAACCAGCCGGCCTCGTGACCCGCCTCCTCCTTGTCGCGGAACGGCGCGACGAGGTCGGCGGAGGAGGGGAGGCCGGCGATCGCCGTCTCCAGCCGCTCCCGGTCGGACGGCCGCCGCGACCACCACCACAGCCACAGGGGGAGGTCGAGCTGCAGCGGACCGTAGTCGAACCAGCCGTCCGCGCCGTGGCGGTAGGGGACCAGCAGAGCGGGCTCGGTGGCGGCCGCTCCGAGCCGGGCCATCCACCCGCCGCGCAGGCTGTACGCGGACTCCGCGACGCTGCCCGTGCGCGCCTCGGCGAGCACGGTGTCGAGCATGGTGCGCACGAGGTCGAGGGCGCCGTCGTCGCCCGTGACGAGCGCGTGGTTCAGGGCACCGATCAGGGCGCTCATGCCGACGGAGTGCAGCCCGTGCGGCCAGGCCCAGCCGTAGTGCCCGCCCCACCAGCGGCCGTCGTGGAGGGAGCCGACGGTGCCGTCCGGGCCGACGTTGTCGGGGAGCAGCCCGCCGCCCGCGCGCGCACGCCAGCCGTCGACGTACCGGCGGATCCAGGCGGCCGCCTCCTCGTCGCCGTCGTAGAGCCAGCGGTTCGCGGCGAGGGAGGTCGCGGCGAGGTTCACGGCGATGTCGCCGGCTGCCCGGCGCTGCATCTCCTCCGCCATCCGCTGGGCGTGGGCGGGGTCGGCGAGGTCGTCCCAGGAGGCGATGCCGTCCAGGCCGTGCAGCGGCAGACCGTAGGGGCGCATCTCGTCCCGGTCGGCGGTGTACGGCACGATCTTCTCGTCGAGACCCTCGCGGGCACCCAGAGCGCCGTTGTGCGGCGAGCGGATCATGTTGCGCTCGGCGTCGTAGTTGCCCTGTGCGGGGTCGGTGAAGAGGGCCGCGAACCGGGCGGCGCGCGCGGCGAACGCGGAGTCGGCCGGGTCGGCGGCGCAGATGCCGGCGAGGAACAGCAGCGACTCGCCCTGATGGAACCAGTCGTAGCCGTTGTCGTACTCCTCGGTGAGCATGCCCGCCTCGGCGAGCTGCACGGTCACGCCCTCCCAGTGCCGCTTGGCGTCGGCGAGCACCTCGTCGGAGCCACCGAGCAGGTAGAACGCGGGCCAGTTGAAGAAGGGCTCGTACAGGTCGTCCACGCCGTCGCGGTCGATGAACTCCGCGACGCCGCGGAGGCGGCCGTCCGGCAGCGTGTAGCGGTCGCGGAAGAGGCGGCGGGCCTCCTCGACCTCGGCGAAGAGCCGGCGCTGCAGCACGGCCCAGGCCGGGATCACACGCAGCGGACGGGTGAGCGGGGTCTCCGGCACGGTCATCCCTTCGTCGCTCCGGCGACCAGGCCGCCGATGATGTGGCGCTGCATCACGATGAAGAACACCATCGCGGGCAGCACGGCCAGCAGGAGGGTCGGGAACACTTGCGTGTAGTCGGTCGAGAACTGTCCGACCGCCGCGTAGACACCGGTGGTGACCGTGTAGATCCCCGAGCTCGGCCCGAGGATGATCTGCGGACTCACGAAGTCGTTCCACACGCCGATCGAGTTGAGCACCACGACCGTCGCGACGACGGGCTTCATGATCGGGAAGATGCACGCCCAGAACGCGCGGATGGGCCCGGCGCCGTCCAGTGACGCCGCCTCGTCGATGTCACGCGGCACGCTGCGGAGGTAGGCCGTGAACAGGAAGATCGTCACCGGCAGGGTCGCCGCCGTCTCGAAGAGGATGAACCCGGGGATCGTGTTGATGAGCCCGAGCACCCGCAGCACGAAGACGACGGGGATCAGCGTCACCTGACCGGGGATGAAGAGCCCGGAGACGAAGAGGAGCAGCAGTCCCAGATGCCACTTCGACCGCCCGCGGGCGATGACGTAGGCGACGGGCGCGGCGAGGGCGATGCAGCACAGGTTCACGAGCACGACGAACAGCAGCGTGATGCCGTACGCGGCGATCACGTTGAACTTGCTGCTCGTGATCGCGGCCCACAGGTAGTCGAACGTGAACATCTGCGGCGTGATCAGCAGCGGGTTCTCGATGATGTCGGCCTGCGGTTTGAACGCGTTGATCAGCATCGTGTACATCGGGATCAGCATCGTGATCGCGACGACGCCGAGGACGAACCACCGGATCGTGCTGACGGCGAGGGCCGGGCGGTTGCGGGTCTGCTTCATCAGTCGGTCGCCTTCTGCTCGGCGCGGCGTCGCACCAGCGTGACGGCGAGGCCGACGACCGCGGTGACGATGAGGAGGATCATGGACTGCGCGGCGCCGAAGCCGAGGGCCGAGTTCGCGAAGGAGTCCTTGAGGATCTGGTACACGATGGTCTGCGTCGATCCGGCAGGCCCGCCGTCGGTGAGCGACAGCACCACGTCGTACGCCTTGAGGAGCCCGACGAGGGTGAGCACGAGGTTCACGGTGAAGACCGGCGCGATGAGAGGCAGCGTGATGGACCGGAACTGCTGCCACCGCGAGGCGCCGTCCACGGTCGCCGCCTCGTAGTACTCCGCGGGGACGGACTTGATGCCGGCGAGGAACAGGATCATGTTGAAGCCGAAGTGCGACCACACGATCGTGAAGATCACGCTCGCCTTGGCGAAGGTCGGGTCCGTGAGGAACGGCATCGCCGGGAGGCCGAGCGTGCTGAGCAGACCGTTGACGGCGCCGGTGGGGGAGAGCATCGCCGACCAGAGGAAGCCGATGATGAGGGCGCTGATCACGTACGGGTAGAAGAAGATCGTGCGCAGGATCGTGTTCGAGCGGCCGGGCCCGGAGATGAGGGCGGCGATCGCGAGGCCGATGGCGTTGCAGAGGATCGTGCCCACCACCGCGATGATGCCCGTGAAGATCGCGGCCTGCGTCGAGCGCGGGCTGCGGAACGCCTTGATGTAGTTGTCCCAGCCGATGAAGTTGAAGTTGAGGCTGTACCCGTTCCAGTCGGTGAAGCTGAGCACCGCCGCGAGGATCATCGGGATGACGAACATCGCGAGGAAGACCGCGACGGCCGGGCCGCCCATGAGGATGCCGGGGATCCGGTTCCGCCACTGCTGCAGCGCCGTGCGGCGGCGCGGGGCGGGGGGCGAGCTCATCGGCGTCGATGGTCCTGTCGGGGCGGCGGCGGCGGCCGGAGGCGGCGCGGTCGTGGTGGGCGGAGTCATGGCGGCACTCTCGTTCTCGGTGGCGCGTTCAGGGGGAGGCGCTGGGGCAGCGCCGGGACGGCGCCCGGGACGGTTGTCGCGTCCCGGGCGCCGCGAGGGTCAACCGGCGTTGGCGGCGAACCAGTCGTCCATGGCCTGCAGCACCTGGTCGGCGGGTGCGCCGCCGAGCAGGGCCTGGGTCTGGGTGTTGATCTCGCCGGAGTAGCCGTCCGGGAGCGTGCGCTCGCCGTAGCCGCCGCCGGTGGGCGTGTAGGCCTCGGCCGGGGTGTCGGCCACGATCTGCAGCAGCTCCTCGCCGAGCGGCGTCATGTCGTACTCGTAGCCGTCGCGGAAGTTGCCGTCGACCGCGAGCTGGTCGCTCACCGCGGTCTGGTCGGTGGTGAGGAACTCGATGAGCTTCGCCGCCGCGTCCTGGTTCTTGCTCGCCTTGAGGATCGAGTACGGGCTGGCGATGTTGGCGCCCATCGCGGGCTGCTCGTCGGCGCTCATGGCGGGGGCGCGGAAGACGCCGATGTCCGCGGAGTCGGCGGCCTTCGCCTGCGTGCCGGCGAACCAGCTGCCCATCGAGTACACCGCCGTCTTGCCCGAGAGGAAGGCCTGCTCGGCGTCCGGGTACTTGATGCCCAGGGCGTCGCCGGGGATGTAGCCCTCGGACACCCAGTCCGCGTAGGTCTCGACCGCATCGCCGTAGGTCTCGCTGAAGGTGACGTCGCCTGCCGAGATGTCCTGGAACCACTCCGGGTCCTCGGCGATGATGGTCGGCAGTCCGAGCGCCTGCAGGGTGTGGCTCGTCATCCAGTCGCCGCCGGTCTGGACCGGGGTCCACCCGGCGTCCTTGAGCTTGCCGAGGGCCTCGGTGAGCTCGTCGACCGTCGTCGGCACCTCCGTGATCCCGGCCTCCTCGAAGGCGGTCTTGTTGTAGAAGAAGAGGCTCTGCAGCTGCACGCCGATGCCGGCCATGTAGTTCTTGCCGTCGATCGAGTACTGGTCGGCGAGCGGACCGGACGACGCCCACTCGTACTGCGAGAGGTCGACGAGCTCGGGGGCGAGCTTGGTCGTCGGCGCGATGGACTGCACGACGTCGGGAGCGTCACCGGCGGCCAGCAGGCGCGGCACGGCGGCTTCGACGCCCTCCGCACCCGGGTTCTGGATGACGACGTCGATGTTCGGGTTGGCGTCCTCGAACGGCGCGACGAGGTCGTTCCAGAACTCCTCGGTCAGGTTCGGGGTGACGTTCACGAGCATGCGCACGGTGACGTCGCCGCCGGCGTCACCGCCGTCGTCGCCGGCGGTGGTCGAGCAGCCGGCGATGGCGAGGGCGGACACCGCCGCGATGCCGGCGAGGGGGAGGACTCGGGCCTTGATCATCGTTGATCCTTTCCTGATGCATGAGGGAGGGCCGCTCGCGACATTACACTAATCGATAATCGTTTGTGAAGAGTGGGCAGCATCGAACCCGCTCGGACCGCATTCCGGTCTGCGGTCTCCGAGCGGGGCGCGCGGCGCGGTCAGCCGGCGGCGCGGCGGGCGCGGTACGCCGCCACGGCGTTGCGATTGGCGCAGCTCGTCGAGCAGTAGCGCTTGGAGCGGTTGCGGGAGAGGTCGAGGGCGATCGCCTGGCATGTCCCGTCCGCGCAGACGGTGAGGCGAGAGCCCTCGTCCGTGCGGATGACGTCGATCAGGGCCATCGCGGTCTCCACGAGCACCCGTTCGGCGAGCGGGCGATCGTCGGCGAGCCCGTGCAGGTGCCAGTCCAGCTCGTCGTGGCGCACGAGCCGCGGGGTCAGGCGCACCTCGGCGAGAGCGGCGTTGACGTGTGCGGCCATCTCGTCGCGCGGAGCGAGCAGCATGGCGCGGAGGCGCGACCGCAGAGCGCGGAGGTCGTCGAGCTCCACCGTGTCCCCGTCGACCCGTCCCGTGTACGGGAACACCCGAAGGAAGGCCTTCTCGTCGTCGATGTCGACCAGGGTGTCCGGGTCCTCCGCCGAGTTCGCGAGCCAGACCGCCGCGCGCAGCGCATCCTCTGTGTCATCGGTGAAGACCATGTTGACAGCTTACTCCCGCCGGCGTAGCGTCATCCCTCATGAGCACGGTGGCTGATGACACTCCGCGCACCCGGACCGGGGTGCGCCTCGGCCTGCCGCTCGCTGTCGCCGCCGCCTTCGCGTTCGGCTCCTCCGGGGCGTGGGCGCGCGGACTCATCGATGCGGGGTGGACGCCGGGGGCCGCCGTCACTGTGCGGGTCTGGGTCGCGGCGCTCGTGCTGCTCGTCCCCACGGTCCTCGCGCTCCGCGGGCGGTGGCGTGCTCTCCGGCAGAACGCGGGGATGGTCGCCGCCTACGGCCTCCTCGCGGTCGCGGCCACCCAGCTCTGCTACTTCCAGGCCGTCGCGGTGATGGACGTCGGGATCGCGCTGCTCATCGAGTACACCGCCCCGGTCGCGGTGCTCCTCTGGCTGTGGCTGCGCCGGGGCGAGCGTCCCACCCGGCGCAGCATCCTCGGTGCGGGCATCGCCTTCGTCGGGCTCGTCCTCATGCTCGACATCGTCACCGGGGCGCGGGTGGACGTGGTCGGTGTCCTCTGGGCGCTCGGGGCGATGGTGGGTGCCGCGAGCTACTTCGTGCTGTCCGCGCGGGCGGACACCGGGATCCCGCCGATCGCCCTCGCGGGCAGTGGGCTGCTGCTCGGTGCCGTGGGTCTGAGCCTCGCCGCGCTCATCGGCGTGCTGCCGTTCGCGTGGACGACGGCCGACGTCGAGTACCGGTTCGGCGCGGTGCCGTGGTTCGTGCCGGTTCTCGTGATCGGCGTGATCGCCACGGCTCTCGCGTACGTGCTCGGCATCGTCTCGACACGGATGCTCGGCTCCCGGTTGGCCTCGTTCGTCGCGCTCGCCGAGGTCGTGGCGGCTCTGCTCTTCGGCTGGCTCCTGCTCGGACAGCTCCCCGGCCCGCTGCAGGCCCTCGGGGGCGTGCTCGTCCTCGCCGGCGTGGTCGTGGTGAAGCTCGGCGAGCCCCGTCCTGCCGCCTGAGCCCACTCGCGCGCACAACTTCGGAGATCGGAGCCGACACGCCGGCCTCCGGCCCCGCGGTGCGGCGTGTCCCGGCCGATCTCCGAAGCTGTGCCCGGATGAGGAAGGGGGCGGGGGAGGCTATGTATACGAATCGACCGCTCGCGCTCGAGAAGTCGACCGCGAAGCGCCGTTTATGTATACACTGGCGGAATGGTCCTCCCTGTCGAGCGCACGTCCATGGGCGATCGCGCCTATGCGGCGCTCCTCGACGGCATCCAGTCCGGGGAGCTGCCGGCCGGGTACGTGCTCGGCGAGGTGGAGCAGGCCGAGCGCCTCGGTGTGAGCCGGACGCCGCTGCGGGAGGCTCTGCGTCGCCTGGCCGCCGACGGTCTGGTCGTGCAGCAGTCGCCTCGCGTCACCGTGGTCGCCGACCTCGACGCCGACGACATCCGGTCCCTGTTCGAGATCCGTCGCGCGCTGGAGGAGACCTCCGCCCGGCTGGCGGCCGTCCGGGGTGACGCCGACCGGTTCGCCGCGCTCGCCGCGGAGTTCGCGCACGTGGACCTCACCAGGGCGGAGGGCCGCGACGCCTACTACGCCCTGATCGCGCGATTCGATGCGGCCCTCGACGACGCCGTCGCCAACGACTACATCGCTGCGGCGCTGCGCACGGTCCGCACCCACCTCGTCCGCGTGCGGCGCATGGCGCGGGACAAGCCCGCCCGGCTCGCCGCCTCCGCCGCCGAGCACCGCACGATCGCCGAGGCGCTCGCCGCCCGCGACGGCGACCTCGCCGCCCATGCCACGCACGTGCACCTGCACAACGCGCTCACCGGCATCCTCGACTCCCTCCCCGACAGCGAAGGACACTCATGACCGTCACCCACCACGTCCGCGTGCACGCCAGCTCCGAGAACCTCGTCCGCGAGGATCAGCTCGCCTGGAAGATCGCCGAGGTCGCGGTCGACCAGGTCGAGGTCGAGCAGCCCGTCGTCGACATGATCATCAACCGCATCATCGACAACGCCGCCGTCGCCGCCGCCTCTCTCACCCGCGCGCCGATCGTCGCCGCCCGCGCGCAGGCGTTCAGCCACCCCGTCTCGACGGGCGGGGCCGGCGCCAACCTGTTCGGAACGCCGCTCGACCGCCGCACCAGCCCGGAGTGGGCGGCCTGGGCGAACGGCGTGGCCGTGCGCGAGCTCGACTACCACGACACGTTCCTCGCCGCCGAGTACTCGCACCCGGGCGACAACATCCCGCCGATCCTCGCGGTCGCGCAGCACACCGGCAAGGACGGGCGCGCGCTCGTGCGCGGCATCGCCACCGGGTACGAGATCCAGATGGACCTCGTGCGCGCGATCTGCCTGCACAAGCACAAGATCGATCACGTCGCGCACCTCGGCCCGTCCGCCGCCGCCGGTATCGGCACGCTCCTCGGCCTCGACGTCGAGACGATCTACCAGGCGGTCGGACAGGCGCTGCACACCACGACCGCCACGCGCCAGAGCCGCAAGGGCGAGATCTCCACCTGGAAGGCGCACGCCCCGGCCTTCGCCGGGAAGATGGCCGTCGAGGCGGTCGACCGGGCGATGCGCGGACAGACGAGCCCCGCGCCGATCTACGAAGGCGAGGACGGCGTGATCGCCTGGATGCTCGACGGCAAGGACGCGGCCTACGAGGTGCCGCTGCCCGCCGCCGGCGAGGCCAAGCGCGCGATCCTCGACTCGTACACGAAGGAGCACTCCGCGGAGTACCAGGCGCAGGCGTGGATCGACCTCGCCCGCAAGCTCGGCACCGCGAACCCGGCCCTCCGCGACCCCGCGAACATCGCGTCGATCGTGCTGCACACCAGCCACCACACCCACTACGTGATCGGCTCGGGCGCGAACGACCCGCAGAAGTACGACCCGACGGCCTCCCGCGAGACGCTCGACCACTCCATCCCGTACATCTTCGCGGTGGCGCTGCAGGACGGCGGCTGGCACCACGTCGACTCCTACACGCCGGAGCGCGCAGGTCGCGCCGACACCGTCGCGCTGTGGCACAAGATCACCACGGCCGAGGACGCGGAGTGGACCCGCCGCTACCACTCGGAGGACCCGGACGAGAAGGCCTTCGGCGGTCGCGTCGAGATCCGCCTCACCGACGGCTCGACCGTGGTCGACGAGATCGCCGTCGCCGACGCCCACCCCCTCGGCGCGCGCCCGTTCGCGCGGGAGAACTACATCGCCAAGTTCCGCCTGCTCGCGGAGCCCGTGCTCGAGCCCGCCGAGATCGAGCGGTTCCTCGAGCTCGTGCAGCGCCTGCCCGAGCTCACGGCCGCCGAGGTCGCCGAGCTCTCGATCGTCGCGAAGCCGGGTCTGCTCGACGACGCCGACGCCCCGACGGGCCTGTTCTGATGCTGTACTCCACCACGACGCCCGCCGAGAAGCGGCGCCTGTTCCGGGAGCGGCTCGCCTCGGGGGAGCTGCTGCGGTTCCCCGGCGCGTTCAACCCGCTGAGCGCCCGGCTCATCGAGGAGAAGGGGTTCGAGGGCGTCTACATCTCGGGCGCCGTGCTCTCCGCGGACCTCGGGCTGCCGGACATCGGCCTCACCACGCTCACCGAGGTCGCCGGGCGCGCGAAGCAGATCGCCCGCATGACCGAGCTGCCCGCGATCGTCGACGCCGACACCGGCTTCGGTGAGCCGATGAACGTCGCCCGCACGATCCAGGAGCTCGAAGACGCGGGCCTCGCCGGCACCCACATCGAGGACCAGATCAACCCGAAGCGCTGCGGACACCTCGACGGCAAGGCCGTGGTGGACGAGGACACCGCGATCAAGCGGATCCGCGCGGCCGCCGACGCCCGCCGCGACGAGAACTTCCTGATCATGGCGCGTACCGACATCCGTGCGATCGAGGGGCTGGACGCGGCGATCGACCGGGCCAAGGCGCTCGTCGACGCGGGGGCGGACGCGATCTTCCCCGAGGCGATGCGCACGATCGGCGAGTTCGAGGCCATGGCCGCGGCGCTGGACGTGCCGATCCTCGCGAACATGACCGAGTTCGGCAAGAGCGAGCTGTTCTCCGTCGACGCTCTCCGCGATGCCGGGGTGCGCATGGTCATCTGGCCGGTGTCACTGCTGCGGATCGCGATGGGGGCGGCGGGCCGTGCGCTCGATACGCTGAACGACGAGGGGCACCTGACCTCGAAGCTCGGGGAGATGCAGCACCGCGCCGACCTCTACGAGCTGATCGACTACGAGTCGTACAACCACTTCGACTCGGGCGTCTTCAACTTCACACTCGACAACACCGGTCGCTGAGCGCAGCGAAGCGGACACACGACGCGGTTGCTGAGCGAGGAGCGCAGCGACGAGTCGAAGTACACGAAGGAGTGACCATGACCGAGCCGGACATCAAGAAGGGCCTCGCGGGGGTCGTCGTCGACACGACGGCGATCTCGAAGGTCAACCCCGAGACGAACAGCCTGCTCTACCGCGGCTATCCCGTGCAGGAGCTCGCGGACACGCAGTCCTTCGAGGCCGTGGCGTACTTGCTGTGGAACGGCGAGCTGCCGACGGACGACGAGCTCGCCGCGTTCCGGCTGGAGGAGCGGAAGCACCGCGCCCTGGCCGACAACGTGAAGGCCGCCATCGACCTCGTGCCGCTCGAGGCGCACCCGATGGACGAGGTGCGCACCGCCGTGAGCCTGATCGGCGCATCCGACCCCGAGGCCGGCGGTTCCGTGCTCGACGCCGGTGGCAGCCCGGAGCAGAACCTGGCGCGCAGCATCCGCCTGTTCGCCGCGCTGCCTGCCATCGTGGCCTACGGCCAGCGACGCCGTCGCGGCCAGGAGCTCATCGCTCCGCGCGACGACCTCGACTACTCGGCGAACTTCCTCTGGATGACCTTCGGGGAGGAGGCCGACGATGTCGTGGTCGACGCGTTCAACCGGTCGATGATCCTCTACGCCGAGCACTCCTTCAACGCCTCGACCTTCACCGCCCGGGTCATCACCTCGACCCTCAGCGACATCTACTCGGCGGTCGTCGGCGCCATCGGCGCGCTCAAGGGCCCGCTGCACGGCGGGGCGAACGAGGCGGTGCTGCACATCTTCAAGGAGATCGGCTCGGCGGACGCCGTCGAGGCCTGGCTCGACAAGGCCCTCGCGGAGAAGCGCAAGATCATGGGCTTCGGGCACCGCGTCTACAAGAACGGCGACTCCCGCGTGCCGACGATGAAGGCCGCGCTGGACACCCTCGTCGCGCACTACGGCCGGGAGGACGTCGCCGCGCTGTACGACGCCCTGGAGTCGCAGTTCGTCGAGCGCAAGGGGATCCACCCGAACCTCGACTACCCGTCCGGTCCCGCATACAGCCTCATCGGCTTCGACACCCTCACCTTCACGCCGCTGTTCGTCGCGGCACGCGTGACAGGGTGGACGGCCCACGTCATCGAGCAGGCCGGCGCGAACGCCCTGATCCGCCCGCTGTCGCACTACGACGGCCCCGACGAGCGGCACGTCGCCCGCTGACCCCGTTCCGTTCGAATCGCCTGATTGGCTCCATTCTCGCCCGGGATGGAGCCATTCGCGCGATTCGAAGCGGTAGCGTGCCGACGGCCCCGGGTCAAGCGGATGCGGCGGATTTCCGGGAGGAGTAAACCGGATCCGGGATGAAAGCGTGTCCCGCGAGAAGGAGGCCCCCATGTCCGCGTCCGACGTCACCGTCAAGGAGGTCCGGTCGCTCGTCCCCGCGCGCATCGACCGGCTCCCCTGGTCGCGCTTCCACTGGATGATCGTCGTCGGACTCGGGTTCTCCTGGATCCTCGACGGCCTCGAGGTGCAGATCGTCGCGGCCAACGGCTACGCGCAGACGCTGGGGATGGGCCCGGCCGAGGTCGGCCTCGCCGGCACCTGCTACCTGCTGGGCCAGGTGTTCGGCGCCCTCGTATTCGGCCGTCTCGCCGACCGCCTCGGCCGCAAGAACCTCTTCCTGCTCTCGCTCGGGGTGTACCTCGTCGGGTCGGCCGTCGCCGGGCTCGCGTTCGCCCCCTGGTTCTTCTACATCTGGCGCTTCGTCGCCGGGGCGGGCATCGGCGGCGAGTACGCGGCCATCAACTCGGCCATCGACGAGATCATCCCCGCGAAGTACCGCGGCCGGGTCGACATCGCCATCAACGGCACCTACTGGGGCGGTGCGGCCCTCGGCGCCATCGCCAACATGTTCTTCCTCAACACCGACATCCTGCCCGCCGACATCGGCTGGCGGCTGAGCTTCTTCCTCGGCCCGATCCTCGGCCTCCTCATCATCTGGCTGCGACGGCACATCCCGGAGAGCCCGCGCTGGCAGATGACGCACGGCCGCGAGGAGGAGGCGGAACGCAACGTCGACGAGATCGAGGAGCGCATCCGCAAGGAGGGCAAGACGATCGAGCCCGTCGACGAGAGCAAGGCCATCACGGTCAAGGAATACGGCAGCGTCCCGTTCCTCGTGATCGCGAAGGTGCTGTTTAAGAAGTACCCGCGGCGCACGCTCGTCGGCATCACGATGATGGTCACGCAGTCCTTCCTCTACAACGCGATCTTCTTCACGTACGCGCTCGTGCTGGAGAACTTCTACGACACCCCGCCGGCATCCGCGTCGCAGTACTTCATCGTCTTCGCGGTGGGCAACCTCGCCGGCGCCCTCATCCTCGGCCACTTCTTCGACACGTGGGGTCGTCGGCGGATGCTGTTCGGCACCTACGTGCTCGCGGGACTGATCCTGCTCGTCAGCGCCTTCCTCTTCAACGCGGGGGTGCTGAACGCGGGCACGCACACGGCGTTCTGGTGTGCGTCGTTCTTCTTCGCCTCGGCCGGCGCGTCCGCCGCGTATCTGACGGTGAGCGAGATCTTCCCGCTCGAACTGCGCAGCCAGGTGATCTCCTACGTCTTCTCGATCGGGCAGCTCGTCGGCGCCGTCGCCCCGGTGCTCTACGGCGCGCTGATCGGTGCGAGCGCGGAGTCCGGCGACCGCGGTCCGCTGTTCTGGGGCTACGTGCTCGGTGCGGCCATCATGATGTTCGGCGGTGTCGTGTGCGGCGTCTTCGGCGTCAGTGCCGCCGGGAAGTCGCTGGAGGACATCGCCGATCCGCTCTCGCTCGTGGAACCGGCGAAGAAGGGTGTCACCCCGGGCGCGGAGTCCGGCTCCTGAGGGGCGGCGCTAGCGGGCGAGCCAGTTCCGCAGGGAGCGCGTGACGAACGGCAGCACCCAGTACGTCATGATCGGCGTGAGCACGAGGGTGGTGATGAGCACGCGGAGCCACAGCGGCACGGCGTCCCATCCCGGCACCGGGCTCATAGCGTAGGTGAACGCGAGGTTCACGGGGAAGAAGCCGAGCCAGATCGAGACGGCCTGCTTCCACCGCGGCGGCGCGGGGGCGACGGTCACGGTGCTGGTCGTGCCGTCCGGGTCGACGACGGGGATGGATCCCGTGGACGGCTCGTCGAACCAGCCCTCGATGCCGGAGCGGCGCTTGGACCGCTCGCTGCGGACGAAGCCCTGGCCCATCGACAGCCACCACGCGCGTTCCCCGGACTGCTCCCACGCGGTGAGCGCGTCCTCGCTCGCGAAGCGGTAGAGCATGTGCCAGACCTGGGAGTCCTCGCCGGCGCGGACCCAGCCGGAGCCGAGGAATCCCGGGTACTTCGTCGCGAGGTTCACCCCGGTCTGCACCCACGCGGTGGCCTCGGCGATGCGCTCCGGGTCGACCTCGCGGCGGATGGAGACGGTGACGGGTTCGGAGACGGGCGCGGATGCGGACATGGTGCGGTCCTCGGGGGTGAGCGGCGTCGGGGTGCGGACGCGGGGTGGCGGCGCCAGGGTCGCGGCGCCTGGTCGATTCTAGTTCCCGTTCGAGTCGCGCGATTGGCTGTAAATCCGGCCCGGATGCCGCCATTCGCGCGATTCGAACGCGGGGTCACCGCCCCAGGGCAGACGCCACACGGCGGATCAGTTCCCCCGGTCTGTGGAGGAGGGGTGCGGTGACCTCGATCACCGTCCACCCGGCAGCCCGCAGCGCCGCGACCCGCTCGATATCCCGTGCCCACTGCGCGCCGTGCACCATGCCGTGGTACTCCGCCGCGACGCGTTCGGCCTCCCAGACCATGTCGACGCAGGCCAGGAAGCGACCTCGGTCGTCGAACACGTCCACGTTGAGTTGAGGCTCCGGGATCCCGGCCGCGACCAGGAGGCACCGCAGCCGGCTCTCCCGCGGCGACCACGAGTCCTCCCGCACGAGCTCGACCGCCTCCCGCAACCGTGCCGCCCCGCGCCTCCGCCCAGCCGCCAGCATCTCCCGCAGCTCATCGATCGTCGCCCAGGGCTGCCGCGTGACATCCGGCCGCCCGACACCCGGTCTCCAGCGCCGGCAGAAGTAGTCGCCGAGGGCCACGAGGTCCACCAGCGGCAGCGTGCCGAGGGAGACCCAAGTCGCGGCGGGGGAGCTCACCCGGAGGCCGTCCCGATAGCGGATCGAGGTGAGGCTGGACAGCGTGCGGTGCCCGGTCACGCCGCGGGCGCGGGGGAACGGGATCCCGCCGGACGCACTGACGTGGAGGGCGAGGTCGTCCGCCGTCGCGATGCCCCCGTGATCGTCGAAGGCGAGCGGCAGGGGGCCTCCCCAGATCGACACGGCCGTCTCGTGACTGAAGAAGTGTCCGGTGTGCAGGATCGGGGCATAGGACTGCGCTCGTGCGACCCGCGCGTGCCGCTGCCGCTCGTACGGGTCTGCGATGTCGAGCCCGGGAGCCGGGCGGGGGTACACGCGGACCCCGTGGAACGGAGCCTGGAGGTCGGATCCGCGCAGCCGTCCGCGACTCAGGCCGTGCAGTCGCGCCGTCCGGACCGCGAAGTCCGCCTCGAAGCGGGCCGGAAGCTGCTGTCGTCGTCCCATGCCCCCACGCTCCCACCCCGGCGGTCGGGGCGGGGTCGGTTTCCACAGCCCCGGTTCGAATCGCGCACTGTGCTCCATCCCCGGCCGAAATGGAGCAAAGCAAGCGATTCGAAGGGAAGAAGAAGACCCCCGCCGACCCGATTCGGCGGGGGTCTCGGGAGCGAGAGTGCTCACCGTGTGCACGGGAGACGCGACTACCCGATCCGGTCTGAGTCTGTGCCGTGCATCTGCAGTTGTAATCGGCCTGGATGTCCGGCGGGTGAACGGCCGGAGAACGGGCGACGGCGGCATCCGAACGCGGGGCGCCGCAAGATACAAGGACGTCCTCGTATTTTCACGGTAGTCGGAGTAAACTCGCCGATGTGCCAAAGAGGGCACGGAGGGATGTCGCACAATGACCCGTACTATCCCGCACTTCGTGGGCGGAACGCATGTCACCCCGGAAGACGGACGCTTCGCCGACGTCTTCGACCCGAGCACCGGAGCCGTGCAGGCCCGGGTGCCGCTCGCGTCCGCGGAGGAGGTGCGCCGCGTCATCGGGAACGCGGAGCAGGCTCAGGCCGCGTGGGCGGCGACCAACCCGCAGAAGCGCGCCCGCGTCCTCCTGCGGTTCCTCGACCTCGTGCAGCAGGAGATGACCTCGCTCGCCGAACTCCTCGCGAGCGAGCACGGCAAGACCGTCGACGACGCCAAGGGTGACATCCAGCGAGGCCTCGAGGTGATCGAGTTCTCCGCCGGAGCCCCGCACCTGCTCAAGGGCGAGTACTCCACCGGTGCCGGGGCGGGCATCGACGTGTACTCGATGCGGCAGCCGCTCGGGGTCGTCGCGGCGATCACGCCCTTCAACTTCCCCGCCATGATCCCCCTGTGGAAGGCCGGGCCCGCGCTCGCCGCCGGCAACGCCGTGGTGCTCAAGCCCAGCGAGCGCGACCCCTCGGTGCCGGTGCGCCTCGCCGAGCTCTTCCTCGAAGCGGGGCTGCCGGCCGGCGTCCTCAACGTGGTGCACGGCGACAAGGAGGCGGTCGACACGCTGCTCACCGACGACCGGATCCGCGCGGTCGGTTTCGTCGGCTCCACGCCCATCGCCGAGTACATCTACGCCACCGCGGCCGCCCACGGCAAGCGCGCGCAGTGCTTCGGCGGCGCGAAGAACCACATGATCGTGATGCCGGACGCGGATCTCGACCAGGCCGTCGACGCCCTCATCGGCGCCGGCTACGGCTCCGCGGGGGAGCGGTGCATGGCCATCTCGGTCGCCGTGCCGGTCGGCGAGGAGACCGCGGACGCCCTCGCCGCCAAGCTCGCCGAACGCGTCGCTCAGCTGCGGGTCGGCCCTTCCCTCGCGGCGGACGTCGACTACGGACCCCTGGTCACGCGGGCAGCGGTCGAGCGGGTGGAGGGCTACATCCAGCAGGGGATCGACGAGGGCGCGACGCTACTCGCCGACGGCCGCGGCTTCACGGTCGACGGGCACGAGGAGGGCTTCTACCTCGGACCGACCCTGTTCGATCACGTGACGACCGACATGGCGATCTACCGCGAGGAGATCTTCGGCCCGGTGCTCGTGATCGCCCGCGCCGCCGACTACGAAGAGGCGCTGCGCATGGCCTCCGAGCACGAGTACGGCAACGGCGTCGCCATCTTCACGCGCGACGGTGACGCCGCCCGCGACTTCGCCGCACGCGTGGAGGTCGGGATGGTGGGCGTGAACGTGCCCATCCCGGTGCCGATCGCCTACTACACGTTCGGCGGCTGGAAGCGCAGCGGTTTCGGCGACCTCAACCAGCACGGCGCCGACGCCTTCCGCTTCTACACGAAGACCAAGACGGTGACGAGCCGCTGGCCGTCGGGGATACGCGAGGGCGCCAGCTTCGTCATCCCCACGATGCACTAAGGACACGCGATGACCATGACCACCGTCACCACCACCGATGACGAGCGCGAGGCGATCCTCGACGCCGTGCGAGAGTTCGCCGATGCGGAGCTCGCCCCGTTCGCCGCGGAACGCGACGAGAAGCACCTGTTCCCGCGGGAGTCGCTGCAGCGCGGCGGCGAGCTCGGCCTCGGCGGGATCTACGTGAGCGAGGAGTTCGGCGGCACGGGCCTCACCCGCGTCGACACCGTCGCGATCTTCGAGGAGCTCGCCAAGGCCGACCCCGCGGTGGCCGCCTACATCTCCATCCACAACATGGTGGTGTGGATGATCGACACCTACGGCGACGACGAGCAGCGGTCGCGCTGGCTGCCGTCGCTGACCGCCATGCAGGAGTTCGGCGGCTACTGCCTCACCGAGCCGGGGGCCGGATCCGACGCGGCGAACATCGCGACCAGCGCCGTCCGCGAGGGCGATGAGTACGTGCTGACCGGGGTGAAGCAGTTCATCTCCGGAGCCGGTGAGGCCGCGGTGTACGTCGTCATGGCGCGGACCGGCGAGCCGGGAGCCCGCGGGATCAGCGCCTTCCTGGTCCCCGGCGACGCGGAGAACCTGAGCTTCGGTGCTCCGGAGAAGAAGATGGGGTGGCACGCGCAGCCCACCCGGCCCGTGATCATGGACGGCGTGCGGGTGCCGGCGTCCGCGATGCTCGGCGACGAGGGACGAGGTTTCGCGATCGCGATGTCGGCGCTCAACGGTGGCCGCCTCAACATCGCGGCGTGCTCTCTCGGTGGCGCGCAGGCCGCGCTCGACAAGGCCGTGCAGTACGTGCACGAGCGCGTCGCGTTCGGGGAGCCGCTGGCGGAGAAGCAGTCGATCCTCTTCGCGATCGCCGACATGCGCACCGACCTGCAGGCCGCGCGGCTCATGGTGCGCGACGGCGCGCAGGCGGTGGACGAGAAGGCGCCGGACGCGACGATGCGCTGCGCGATGGCCAAGCGCTTCGCGACCGACGCCGGCTTCGAGGTGGCCAACCGCGCCCTCCAGCTGCACGGCGGCTACGGCTACCTGCAGGACTACGGCATCGAGAAGATCGTCCGCGACCTCCGCGTGCACCAGATCCTCGAGGGGACGAACGAGATCATGCGCCTGATCGTCGGCCGGGAGATGCTGCGACCCGCGGGGTCGACGTCGATGCGGAGCGCATCATGACCCGCGTCGCCTTCCTCGGGCTCGGGCACATGGGGCTGCCGATGGCGAAGAACCTCGTCGCCGCCGGACACGAGGTGCACGGCTTCGACCTCATACCCGCGGCGATCGAGGCGGCCGGGGCGGCCGGGATCCCCGTGGCGGCGAGCGGCGCGGAGGCGGTGGCGGACGCGGAGGTCGTGGTGACGATGTTCCCGGCGGGGAAGCACGTCATCGAGGCCTACCGCACGGAGCTGCTGGCGGCCGCGCGCCCCGGGACGCTGTTCATCGAGTCGTCGACCATCGCGGTGGACGAGGCGCGGGCCGCCCATGCGCTCGCGCTCGCCGCCGGCCACCGGCACATCGATGCTCCGGTATCCGGAGGTGTGGTCGGGGCGGAGGCCGGGACCCTGGCGTTCATGGTCGGGGGTTCCGACGACGACTTCGCGGCGGCGCTGCCGCTGCTGGAGATCATGGGGAAGCGCATCGTGCACTGCGGCGGACCGGGACTCGGACAGGCGGCGAAGGTCTGCAACAACATGGTGCTCGCGGTGTCGCAGATCGCCGTCGCCGAGGCGTTCGTGCTGGGCGAGCGGTTGGGGCTCGAGCATCAGGCCCTGTTCGATGTGGTGTCCCAGGCGTCGGGGCAGTGCTGGGCGCTCACCACGAACTGCCCCGTGCCCGGTCCGGTGCCCACCAGCCCCGCGAACCGGGACTACCAGCCGGGGTTCGCGGGCGCCCTCATGGCGAAGGACCTCGGTCTCGCGCTGCAGGCCATCGAGCAGACCTCGACGGACGCGCGGATGGGTCGTCTGGCGCAGGAGCTGTACGCCGCCTACGCCGCCGGCGACGGCGCCGCCCGTGACTTCTCCGGCATCATCACGGAGATCCGCGGCTGACTCCCGCTTTCGAATCGCCTGAATGGTCGCAAATCCGGCCGAAATGCAGCAAATCGGGCGATTCGAAGGGGAGGGTGGATGACAACAGGAAGGCGGGAGCGATGACCGAGTACGAGACGATCCTGGTGGAGCAGCGCGGACGGGTGGGCTGGATCACCCTCCACCGACCGGAGGCGCTCAACGCGCTGAACAGCCGGCTCGCCGAGGAGGTCACCGCGGCCGCGCAGGCCTTCGATGCGGATGACGGCGTCGGGGCCATCGTCGTGACCGGCTCCGAGAAGGCCTTCGCGGCCGGCGCCGACATCAAGGAGATGGAGGGCATGTCCGCGGCGGAGATGCTCGAGACCGACCACTTCGGCGTCTGGCACGACTTCGCGGCCGTGCGCACCCCGGTCATCGCGGCGGTCTCCGGGTTCGCGCTCGGCGGCGGCTGCGAGTTGGCGATGATGTGCGACATCATCCTCGCCGCGGACACCGCGAAGTTCGGACAGCCCGAGATCAACCTCGGAGTGATCCCCGGCATGGGCGGCACCCAGCGGCTCATCCGCGCGGTGGGGTACTACAAGGCGGCGGAGCTCGTGCTGTCCGGCCGCTTCATGGGGGCAGAGGAGGCCGAGCGCTCCGGACTCGTGTCCCGTGTCGTCCCCGCGGCGGATCTCCTCACCGAGGCGACGACGCTGGCCGAGACGATCGCGTCGAAGTCGCTGCCGTCGGTCTACGCCGCCAAGGCCGCGCTCGATGCCGCCATGGAGACGACGCTCTCCGAGGGCCTCGCCCACGAGAAGCAGGCATTCGCGGCGCTGTTCGACACGCACGACCAGAAGGAGGGGATGGCGGCCTTCCGCGAGAAGCGCACGCCGGACTTCCAGAACCGCTGACCGCGGGGCACGGGTCAGCCGCGCAGGGACTCCACGATCTTCGCGATCCGGCGCTCGCGCGTCGCCTCCTGCTTGGCCTCGGCGACCGCCTTGGCGTGCTCCTTGCGCGCCGACGGGGAGAGGGCGTCGAACGCCGCGCGCACGGCCGGATCGGCGTCGAGGGCAGCGGCCAGTGCTGGCGGCACCTCGACCACCCGCTCCGCGGTGTCGAGCCGGATGACGGCGTCGACCTCCTGATCGATCTCGACACCGAGGTCCGCGCGGGCGGCCTTGCTGAGCCCGATCATGTTCTCGCCGCCCACGCGGGCCAGGCGCAGGCGCGCGGTGCGCCCGCCGATCGTGACGGCGACCGGGAAGGCCTTGCCGGCGCCGAAGGACGCCACCTGCTCGTCGGTGAGGAGGATCGCCGCGGCGGGGCCGCGACCGGTGAGGACGGTGTGCACGCGCAGTTCGCTCATGCAGGAAGAGTACGCCCGCCATCCTCGATCGCGGCGACCAGGGCGGTGTTGCGTTCGCCGATCAGGCGCTCCATGTAGCGGCCGAGCACGAGGGCGTCGACGACGCGGCCGAGGGGCCCGAAGGGCGACCGGAACACGATCGTGTCACGCATGAGGGTGCCGCGCGGATGCTCCTCGAACACGTGCTCGTGCCGGAGCTCGCGGAACGGTCCGGCGATCTGACGGTCGGTGAACCGATGCGGCGCGTCGATGTCGAACACCACGGAGCGCAGGCGGAACGGGATGCCGAAGTGCCGCGCGCGCCAGGTGACCGTGGACCCCTCGGTGAACGCGCCGCCCGCGGGCTCCTCGATCATCGTCTCGTCGTAGCGCGCCATCGACTGCAGATGCAGTTCCGGGTCCAGCGCGGCGGCGAAGACCAGCGGGCGCGGTGCCGCGATCACGGTCTCGAGCACGAACCGGGGCATCAGAGCGGTTCGGGGAGGGGGCGCGGGTCGATGAAGTCGCCGGCGTCACGACGCAGACGGGCGACGATGGCGACGAGCTCGGCGGCGTCGGCCTCGCTCATGCCGGGGTCGGCGAAGACGTCGGCGTTGAGGGCGGTCGTGGCGCGCTCGACGAGATCGCGGCCGTCGTCGGTGAGGGCGAGCATCGCCGCGCGTCCGTCGTGCGGGTGCGGTTCGCGGACGACGAGGCCGTCGCGCATGAGCCGCTCGGCGGTGCTCGTGATGGTGGTGGCGTGGACCTGCAGGCGCGCGACGACACTCGACAACGGCAGGCGTCCGGCGCGGCTGAAGGCGAGCAGCCGCAGCACCTCGTAGCGGGCGAAGCTCAGCGCGAAGGGCTTGAGGGCCGCGTCGACGCGGGCCAGGAGGAGCTGCTGGGCGCGCATCACCGAGGTGACCACCGTCATGCCGTCCGCGGCCTCGGTCCAGCCGTGCGCGATCCACTGCCGCTTCGCCTCGGCGAGCGGGTCGACGGGAAGCGGGCGGGGTCGGACCACGTCTCTACGGTACCGGGGGAGTCCGCCCCCGGCTGTCAGCGGCGAGCCGCGGGGCCCGACTGTCGACTATGTATACATTGGCGGCCGAAATCGGGGGTGCCACCTGCGGATCCCTCCGCCTTTGGCTACATAGAAGAGCGTGCGGATAGACTCAGCGTGTCGTGAGGAGCATTCGATGAAGATCTTCGTCCTGGTCAAAGAGGTACCGGACACCTATGGCGATCGCACGTTGAATCTCGAGACCGGACTCGCCGAACGCGGGGCCGGGGATGTGGTCCTCGACGAGATCACGGAGCGGGCCCTCGAGGTCGCCCTGGCCCACGCCGACAAGAACGAGGGCACCGAGGTCGTGGCCCTCACGATGGCGCCCGAGAGTGCGACGGCATCCGTGCGCCGGGCCCTCGCGATCGGTGCCGCCTCCGCGATCCACATCGTCGACGAGCAGCTCGTCGGCGCCGACCTGGGTCTCACTGCCGAGGTGCTCGCCGCCGCGATCCGCCGCGGCGCCCCCGACCTCGTCATCACCGGCAACCTGTCCACCGACGGCGCCGGCGGCGTCCTCCCCGCCATGCTCGCCGAACACCTCGGCTGGGCGCAGGCCACCGCCCTCACCGCAGTCGAGATCACCGCCGAGGGCGTCTCCGGTACCCGGGGTGCCGATGCGGGCAACCAGCAGGTGACCGCGCCGCTGCCCGCCGTGATCTCCATCACCGAGGCGCTCGCGGACGCCCGGTTCCCGAACTTCAAGGGCATCATGGCGGCGAAGAAGAAGCCGCTGGAGGTGCTGTCCCTCGCCGACCTCGACGTGTCGGCCGACCCGGCGGCGGCGCCGCGCACCATCATGACCGCGGTCTCGGAGAAGCCCCCGCGGGCCGCCGGCGTCAAGATCACCGACGAGGGCGATGCCGCCGAGAAGCTCGTCGAGTTCCTCGTGCAGAACAGGCTGGTGTGACATGGCGTACCCCGAGAACCCGATCCTCGTGCTCCTCGACGTCGACCCGTCCGGTGCACTCGCCAGCAGCACCGCCGGACTCCTCGGCGCGGCGGCAGGCGTCGGCACACCGGTCGCGGTGATCGTCGGCGGTTCCGAGGCGGCGGTCGCCACGGCCGCGGAGGCCGGAGCCGCGGTCGTGCTCACGGCCGACGGCGACCCGTCCGCGCTGACGGTCCCGATCGTCGACGCGCTGCAGGCCGCCGCCGCGCAGGTGCATCCCGCGGCCGTCCTCATCTCGAACTCGATCTCCGGACGCGATGTCGCCGGCCGGTTCGCGGTGCGGACGAAGAGCGCGCTCGCCGTGGACGCGGTCGGGGTCTCCCGCGACGACGAGGGCATCGTCGCCCACCACTCGGTCTATGGCGGGGCGTACCTCGTCGACGCCGCCGCGACGTACGGCACGCTCGTCGTCACGCTGCGCCAGGGTGCGGTGGAAGCCAGGGCCGAGGCGGTCGCCTCCCCGCAGGTCGAGCAGCTCGCGGTCACTCCGTCCGGAGCGGTCGCCGCGACGGCGGGCCCCGTCGAGACGGTCGAGGCCACCTCGTCCCGGCCCGAGCTACGCGGAGCGACCCGCGTGGTGTCGGGCGGCCGGGGTCTCGCCTCGAAGGAGAAGTTCGTGCTCGTCGAGGAGCTCGCCGATGCCCTCGGGGCCGCGGTCGGCGCCTCGCGCGCCGCCGTCGACGCGGGCTACATCCCGCAGTCCCACCAGGTCGGGCAGACCGGGGTCTCGGTGTCGCCGCAGCTCTACGTCGCGCTCGGGATCTCCGGCGCGATCCAGCACCGCGCCGGCATGCAGACGTCGAAGAACATCGTGGCGATCAACAAGGACCCGGAGGCGCCGATTTTCGACGTCGCCGACTTCGGCATCGTCGGCGATGTGTTCACGATCGTGCCGCAGGTGATCGCCGCGCTCGAGGCGCGGAAGAAGTAGCCATGGCGACGCGGGTGCTGCGCCGCGGGCTTCCGCGGGTACCGGGCGGCGAGCCGTGGCCGCCCGCCGAGGTGACGGTCGAGACCGTCGATGCGGTCGAGGTGGCCGAGGTGGCGGCCGTCGAGGCTCCGGTGTCGGCGCCGGCGGAGCGCGTCGAGCGCGGGGCCGCCGAGGTCGAGGCCGCTGTCGCGACCCCCTCTCTGCCGGAGGACGCCGCCCCGCGCCCGATTCTCCGTCGCGGCCTCCCGCGCGTCCCGGGCGGCGAGCCGTGGCCGCCGGCCGAGGCCGCGCCGGCGGTGTCGGCCGTCGCCGCGGTGCCGGCCGAGACGTCACGTGCCGCGGTCACGGCGCCCGACGCTCCCGCTGCCGAGCCGGCTGCCGCCGCGCCCGTTGCCGAGCTGGCTGCCGCCGCGCCCGTTGCCGCCGCGACGTCCGCCGCCGCGACGCCCGCCGGAGGCGAGAGCGTCCGTCGGGGACTGCCCCGTGTCCCGGGCGGCGAGCCCTGGCCGCCCGCAGGGACCGTGCCTGCGCGGGCGACCGCCGACACCTCCTCAGCCGTAGCGGCGGACGCCCCCGCGATCGCGGAGACTCCGGCTCCGGCCGCGGCACCCGCGACGGCGGAGCCCGCCATCCCCGGCACCGCGCTCACCCCGACCGCCGACATCAGCACGCCGCTGCCCTGGACCCGCACGGTCTGGAACGGTCGTGCCCCCCGACACCTTCCGGCCGCCGCCTCGACCACCCCGACCGCACGCCGGCGTCCGACCTGGACCCAGGCGATCGCAGCGCTGTTCGGCGCCGCCGCCCTCGGTGTGCTCGCGGCCGCGGCCGTGGCCCTCGTCCGCACGCTGCTGAGCCTCCCCTTCATGCAGGACTTCCTGGCCGCCTTCCCGGGCGAGTACGAGCCGCCGATCCCGGTCGAGCCCGGCTTCGCGCCGTGGGTCAACTGGGCGCACTTCTTCAACATGTTCCTGATCGTGCTGATCATCCGCTCGGGGCTGCAGGTGCGCACGGAGAAGCGTCCGAGCGTGTTCTGGACGCCGCGGAACAACCCGAAGGGCAAGATCAGCCTGAACCTCTGGTTCCATCAGGCGCTCGACATCCTGTGGCTGCTGAACGGTGTGATCTTCGTGGTGCTGCTGTTCGCCACGGGGCACTGGGTGCGGATCGTGCCGACGAGCTGGGAGGTCTTCCCGAATGCGCTGTCGGCGGCGCTGCAGTACATCTCGTTCGACTGGCCGCACGAGAACGGCTGGAACAACTACAACAGCCTGCAGCAGCTCGCCTACTTCGTCACCGTCTTCCTCGCGGCACCGCTCGCCGCCGTCACCGGGTTCCGCATGTCGGGGCTCTGGCCCAAGAAGGCGGAGCGCCTGTCGAAGGCGTATCCGGTGGAATGGGCGCGCGCCCTGCACTTCCCGGTGATGCTCTACTTCGTGGCGTTCATCATCGCGCACGTCGCGCTCGTGATGCTGACCGGCTTCCTGCGCAACCTCAACCACATGTTCGCCGCGCAGGATGCCGCGACGTGGACGGGGTTCTGGGTGTTCATCGCCTCGCTCGTCGTGATCGCGATCGCGTGGGTCGCGGCGCGGCCGCTCGTGCTCGCGCCGATCGCAAAGGTGTTCGGCAAGGTCTCGGGGCGCTGATCCATGACCGACCGCACCGCCATCGAGGAGTACTGGCGCGAGGCCCGCATCGCGCTGCCGCACCTGCCCGAGGCCCTTCCCGAGGCGTGGGGTTTCGGTGCGACGCCGGAGCACGCCGACGAGCTCCTGGAGCTCGTGCTCCGCGGCATCAAGGTGGGCACCGCGTCCTCCGTCTGGGACTACGAGGAGACGGGGGATCCGCTGCCGACCGTCGGCGAACTCAGCATCATCCTCGACGGAACCGGCGCCCCGCGCGCCGTGATCGAGACCACGGCGATCGACATCGTGCCTTTCGACGAGGTCGACGAGGCGCACGCCTTCGCCGAGGGGGAGGGGGATCGCACGCTCGCGCACTGGCGCGAGGTGCACGAGCGCTACTGGCGCACCCACTCCGAGAACCCGCGCGGCTATGAACCCGACATGCCGGTGCTGTGCGAACGCTTCCGGCTGCTCCTGCCGGCCGGCACGGAGGACTGAGGAGAGGGAGATCATGGCAGAGGCCTACATCGTCGACGCGGTCCGTTCGCCGGTCGGACGCCGTGGCGGCGCTCTCGCGGAGATCCACCCCGCCGACCTCGGCGCGCACAGTCTGCGGTCCCTCGTCGACCGGACCGGCATCGACCCCGGCGCCGTGGACGACGTGATCCTCGGAGCCATCGATGCGATCGGGGGACAGGCCGGGAACGTCGCCCGCACCGCGCTGCTCGTCGCCGGCTTCCCGGAGCACGTGCCCGGCGTGACGATCGACCGCCAGTGCGGATCCAGTCAGCAGGCCGTGCACTTCGCCGCGCAGGCGGTGCTCAGCGGCACCAGTGACCTCGTGATCGCCGGCGGGCTGCAGAACATGTCGCGGATCCCGCTCACCGCCGCCGCGACCGTCGGCCGGGAGTACGGCTTCACGACGCCGTACGCCGAGTCGCCCGGATGGCAGGAGCGCTACGGCGACCAGGAGATCTCGCAGTTCCGGGGCGCGGAGCTCATCGCCGAGCGCTGGGACATCTCGCGGGAGGAGATGGAGCGGTACGCGCTGGAGAGTCACCGCCGGGCGGCCGTGGCCCAGGACGAGGGGCGGTTCGCGGCGGAGACCGCGCCGCTCGCCGGGCTCGACCACGACGAGGGCGTGCGCCGGGACACGACTCTGGAACGCATGGCCGGACTGCCGCCGCTCGCGCCCGGGGGACGGATCACCGCCGCGGTCGCGTCGCAGCTCAGCGATGCATCGAGTGCCGTGCTCATCGCCAGTGCGCGGGCGGTGCAGGAGCACGGCCTCACCCCGCGGGCCCGCATCCACCACGTCTCCGTCCGCGGCGACGACCCCGTGCTCATGCTCACCGCGCCGATTCCGGCGACCCGGTACGCGCTGGAGCGCACGGGACTCCGGATCGAGGACATCGACCTGTTCGAGGTCAACGAGGCGTTCGCCTCGGTCGTGCTCGCGTGGATGCGCGAGACCGGTGCGCCGCACGAGAAGGTCAATGTCAACGGCGGCGGCATCGCGCTGGGGCACCCGATCGGCGCGACCGGCACCCGCATCCTCGCGACCCTGCTCAACGAGCTGGAGCGCACCGGCGGTCGGTACGGCCTGCAGACGATGTGCGAGGGCGGCGGCGTCGCGAACGTCACGATCATCGAACGCCTCTGAGTGCAGACGAAAGGGCCGCCCCGCGGGGGCGGCCCTTTCTGTGAAGACGAGGGTCAGGGGCGCACGAAGCGGACCTCGGTGAGCGTCTCCCCGAGGAACGGCTCGGTGTGCGCGGCGCCGTCGAGGTGGAATCCGTTGCGCGTGTAGAAGCGGTGCGCGCGGGGGTTGTCCTCGGCGACCCAGAGGTAGAGCGGCTCGTCCTTCTCGACGGCCGCATCGAACAGCTTCTGCCCGATGCCGGTCGAGTGGTACGCGTCGAGCAGGTAGATGAAGTACAGCTCGCGGAACGCCGGGGCGTCCTTGTCGCGGGCCGGACCCGAGCCGACGAAGCCGACGATCTCGCCGTCGACGAGCGCCGCGTTCATCTTGAAGTCGGGGCCCTGCGCCGCCCAGTGCGTCCAGAGCTCGGCCATGCGGCGGGGGGAGACCTTCTCCAGAGCCGCCTTGCTGATGAGGTGATCGTAGGTCTCGTGCCAGCACTGCGCATGCACGCGACCGAGGGCTTCCGCATCCACATCACGGACCGGACGGACGATGACTTCGGGCTGGGCTTCGGCGCTCATGCGGTGACTCTACGGCGGGTCCGTGGAAATCGGAAATCGGGACGACGGCCCCCGAGAGGCACTCCGACGGCATGGAGGAATCGGACAACGAAGTTCGACCGTCGTGCGCGGATGGCTACGATCAGTCCTCGTGAACGTGATCTGGCGGACCCTCCTCGTGATCCTCGGTGCGCGTCGTCGCGTGCGGCAGGGGAAGACCCTCGACCCCACCGCCGTCGGCACCGTGACGGTGACCACCCTGCCGACCGACCTCGACATCCTCCGCCACATGAACAACGGCCGGTACCTGTCGCTGTTCGACCTCGGTCGCTGGGACCACCTGATCCGCACAGGGTTGTTCGACGTGATGAAGGAGCAGGGCTGGTACGCGGTCGTGTCGAGCGAGACGATCACCTTCCGCAAGTCGCTCCAGCTCTGGCAGCGGTTCGAGGTGCAGTCCCGGTTCATCGGACACGACGAGAAGGCCCTGTTCCTGGAGCATCGCGCCGTGGTCGGCGGCGAGGTCTACGCCCGGGCCATCGTGCGGGCCCGCGTGCTGCGGCGCTCCGGCGGCACGGTCAGCAACGAGGAGCTCTTCGCCGCGGTGGGCAAGCCCGACGGGGTGCCGGAGATCGACGCCTGGGTGCACGACTGGGCGGCCGCGTCCGCCCTGCCTCCCGTGCGGACGCCGGCCCCCAGCATCTGGAACTGACTCGACTGCGGCCCGCCCGGTCGGGCACCCCGGGATTCCGCGACCGGCGACCTAGGGTGGTCACATGGCAGAGTCGTCGTCATCCTCCGCGGAGGCGGGGGCATCCGCATCCCTCGCCGATCAGGCCGTCGAACTCGCGCGCCGCTGGGTGATCGAGGCGGCCGCGGCCGACGTCGACCCCGCAGCGGAACGCCTCGCCGGAGTCCTGCGCGACGCCAACGGTCTGCCGTTCACCCTCGGTTTCGTCGACGGCGTGATGCGGCCGGAGAGCCTGACTGCCGCGGCCGCCCAGCTGCGCCGGATCGCGCCCATCGTGCCGGAGTTCCTGCCGTGGTACCTGCGCTCCGCCGTGCGGCTCGGCGGCGGTGTAGCCCCGGTGCTGCCGACACCGGTCGTCCCCCTCGCGCGGCGGGCGCTGCGCGAGATGGTGGGGCACCTCGTGGTGGACGCGCGGCCCGCGAAGCTCGGACCCGCGATCGAGAAGCTGCGGGAGTCGGGCTCGCGCCTGAACCTCAACCTCCTCGGGGAGGCGGTGCTGGGCGAGGCGGAGGCGCAGCGGCGGCTCGACGGCATCCATGAGCTCATCCGGCGTCCGGACGTCGACTACGTGTCGGTCAAGGTCTCCGCCATCGTCAGCCGCATCTCGATGTGGGGCTTCGACGAGGTCGTCGACCGGGTCGTGGAGCGGCTGCTCCCGCTGTACGTGACGGCGGCGGCGGACGGCACCTTCATCAACCTCGACATGGAGGAGTATCGCGACCTCGACCTCACGATCGCCGTCTTCACACGGCTCCTGGAGGATCCGCGGCTCGCCGGACTCGAGGCCGGGATCGTGCTGCAGGCCTACCTCCCCGACGCGCTCCCAGCCCTCCAGGAGCTCACCGCCTGGGCGCAGGACCGCGTGATCCACGGCGGAGCGCGCATCAAGGTGCGCCTCGTGAAGGGCGCGAACCTCGCGATGGAGCACGTCGAGGCGACGCTGCACGGGTGGACGCCCGCGCCCTACGACACCAAGCTCGACACCGACGCCAACTACCTGCGCTGCCTCGACTGGGCGCTGCGGCCCGAGCACACGTCGGCCGTGCGGATCGGCGTGGCCGGCCACAACCTCTTCGGCATCGCGCACGCATGGCTGCGGGCCGGGGAGCGGGGCGTCCGCGACGCGGTCGAGTTCGAGATGCTGCTCGGCATGGCTCAGGGGCAGGTGCAGGCGGTGTCCCGCGAAGTCGGTCCGGTGCTGCTGTACGTGCCGGTCGTGGCGCCCGCCGAGTTCGACGTGGCCATCAGCTACCTCGTGCGGCGGCTGGAGGAGAACGCGTCGTCCGAGAACTTCCTCTCCGCGGCGTTCCATCTGCACGACGACGAGACGCTCTTCGCCCGGGAAGCCGACCGCTTCCTCGACGCGCTCGACCGGGCGGCCGACCCGGCGCTCGCCCTCGGGCCGCGGCGCACGCAGGACCGCCTCGCGCCCGTGCACGAGTCCGTGCGGCCGGCGCCGGTCAGCCCGGTCGCGGAGGCCGATCTCACCAAGGCCGTGCTCGGCATCGTGCGCGGCTCGGACGACGCCGACACCGGCGCCTACCTCGAGACCGCCGTGTACGCGGCGCGCGAGCGCGGGGAGGACACCGGGGGCGCCCCGGGCTTCGCGAACACGGCCGATACGGATCTCGCGCTCCCCGCCAACCGCGAGTGGGCGGCGGGGATCCGCGCACGGCTCGCGGACTCGACGGTCGGGACGGAGGTCCTGGACGCGGCCCGCGTCGACGACGCCGACGACCTCGGCCGCATCGTGCGCGGTGTGCAGGGTGCGGCGGCGGCCTGGGGTGCGCGTCCTGCAGCCGAACGGGCCGAGGTGCTGCTGCGCGCAGCGGCGGCGCTCGAGTCCCGGCGTGCGGAGCTGATCGAGGTCGCGGCGGTGGAGACGGGCAAGGTCTTCGCCGAAGCCGATGTCGAGGTGAGCGAGGCCGTCGACTTCGCCCGGTACTACGCCGCCACGTGCCGCGAGCTCGACGCGATCTCCGGCGCCGTGTTCGTCCCCG
Source organism: Microbacterium sp. LEMMJ01 (assembly GCF_002114135.1). Taxonomy (NCBI): domain Bacteria; kingdom Bacillati; phylum Actinomycetota; class Actinomycetes; order Micrococcales; family Microbacteriaceae; genus Microbacterium; species Microbacterium sp. LEMMJ01. Next base: position 11,020 of record NZ_NCTV01000024.1, on the reverse strand, counting down.
CCCGCGTGACCGTCGTCGCGCCGCCGTGGAACTTCCCCCTCGCGATCCCCGCCGGTGGCGTGCTGGCGGCGCTCGCCGCGGGCTCCGGCGTGGTCCTGAAGCCCGCCCCGCAGGCGCGGCGGTGTGCGGCGGTGCTCGTGGAGGCGCTGTGGGACGGTGGCGTGCCCCGTGAGGCTCTCGCTCTCGTCGACATCGAGGAAGGCGACCTCGGCCGTGCCCTCATCACGGACGAGGCGGTGGATCGGGTGATCCTCACCGGGTCGTGGGAGACCGCGGCGCTGTTCCGCTCCTGGCGTCCCGACATGCCCTTGCTCGCGGAGACCAGCGGCAAGAACGCCCTGATCATCACGCCCTCGGCCGATCTCGACCTCGCCGTGGCCGACCTCGTGAAGAGCGCGTTCGGTCATGCGGGGCAGAAGTGCTCCGCGGCGTCGCTCGCGATCCTCGTCGGGCCGGTGGGGCGCTCGCAGCGTTTCGCCCGTCAGCTCGCCGACGCTGTCCGCTCGCTGCGTGTCGGGTGGCCCTCGGATCCGCTCGCCGAGGTGGGCCCGGTCATCGAGAAGCCCGAGGGGAAGCTCGCCTGGGCCCTCTCCGAGCTGGAGGGCGACGAGCGGTGGCTCATCGAACCCGCCCTCGACTCCGCCGACGACGGCAGCGGCCGGCTCTGGCGCCCGGGCGTGCGGGTCGGCGTGCAGTCCGGTTCCCGCTTCCACACCGAGGAGTTCTTCGGACCGGTCCTCGGGGTGATGCACGCGCCGACCCTCGCCAAGGCCGTCGACCTGCAGAACGCCGTCGCCTACGGTCTCACCGCGGGGCTGCACACACAGGACCCGGACGACCTCTCCTTCTGGCTCGACCGTGTGCAGGCCGGGAACCTCTACGTCAACCGCGGCACCACCGGGGCGATCGTGCAGCGGCAGCCGTTCGGCGGGTGGAAGCGGTCCTCCGTCGGCGCCGGCGCCAAGCCGGGCGGGCCGAACCACCTCATCGGACTCGGGTCGTGGCGCGCCCAGCACGGGGCCCCGGCGTCGAGCACCCTCCATCTGCGGGGGCTCGACTCCCGGATCACGGGGCTCATCGAGGCCGCGCAGCCGTCCCTCCCGTTCGAGTCGTTCGAGTGGCTCCGGCGGTCCGCCCTGTCGGACGCGTTGGCCTGGGACCGGGAGTTCGGCCGGGTGCGGGACGTCTCGCGGCTGGAGATCGAGCGCAACCTCTTCCGGTATCGGCCCGTACCCGTGGAGATCCGCGCCACCGAGGACGCCGCCCTGCACGACCTGCTGCGGGTCGTGATCGCGGGAGTGCGCGCGGGGGCGGGCTTCGTCGTGTCCACTCCGGTCGGGCTTCCGGCGGGCGTGCGGCATGCTCTGGGTGACCTCGACGCCGTGGTGTTCCTGGAGACGGAGGTCGAGTGGCTCCAGCGGATGCAGGTGGCCGAGGAGTCGGGGGCCGCGGGAGATGCGGGTGTTCCCGTGCTTCCGCGGCATGGGCGTGTGCGGCTCGTGGGTGGACGGGAGTCGGTGGCGGCGCTGCGCTCCGCGCTGGCGGTGGCCACCGGCGGTGACCCGGACCTCGCGGTGTACGACGCGGAGGTGACGGCGGCGGCCCGCATCGAGCTCCTCCCGTTCGTGCACGAGCAGTCCGTCTCGATCACCGCCCACCGCTACGGAAACCCCGACCCCTGGAGCGCCTCCGTCATCTGACCCCCGGCCGTTTCGGTGCGGGTGCAACAACGTGCCGCTCCGGTCCGTCAGGGGTCCGTTTCTGATCCCGGCCCGCCGCGGTGCCGCGCCCATCTCGGGTGTGGGGGCGAAAAGGCCCCGCGTGGGGCCGCCCGGGGTGTGTTTCTGATCCCGGCCAGCCGAGGATGCCGCGCCCGTCTCGGGTGCGGGTGCGAATGGGTACCCGGTTTGGAACCCCCAGGGGTCCGTTTGTGATCCCGTCGCCAGGGTTCCGCGCCCCTTTCGGGTGCGGGGCAAAAACGTGCCGCTCCGGGCTTCCGGGGGTGCGATCCTGATCCCGCCCGTGCCGAGGGGTGCCGCGCCGGTTTCGGTGCCGGTGCAAAAGAGAGCTGACGCAGGTCTGTGGAAGGGTGATTTTGATCCCGTCTCCTGGCGGTCTGCCCCTCCACATTGCGGGTGCGTTCTCGATCCCGCCTGCGGTGGGTGTGCGGGATCGGTGTGGGGTGCTGCGGGGAGGGGCGGGAGGTTCCGGGGAGGCGGGATCGAAAAGGTACCGTCGGGGGCCTGGGGAGGGGCGTTATTGATCCCGCGGCGCGGGGTGTGGGGGAGTGGGTGGCGTGCGGGATCGGAAACGGGCGGGAGAGGAGGTGCGGGGGTGCGATTGTGATCCCGGGGAGAGACTGCGGGGAAGGGACGGAACGGGGACAAGAGGGGGGATGGGTGTAAAAGATTCTTGACATGGGGGGCGGGCGGACGTAGTCTCGTGTCAAGAATTTTTGACACGAGGAGATTCGCATGGTCTACGAGGAGCGCAACGTCTGGGCCGGGCTCATCGTCAGCCCGATCGTCGCGGTCGTCTACGTCGTGCTGCTGCTGCAGCAGGCCGGCGGCGGACCGCTCACCGCCACGGACTGGTTCCCGCTGATGCTGTGGACGATCGGCGGGGGCATCGTCGGGACGATCGTGCTCAGCGTCCTCTGGGGCATCCTCGCCGGGATGTCCGATCCGGACGGCGTCGGCCGCTCCGACATCCGCGACCGGGACATCGGCCGGATGGGAGCCCGCGTGGAGCAGGCCTTCGTCACCATCGCCGGCCTCGGGGTCATCGTCCTCTGCGGTCTCGGTGCCGACGTGTTCTGGATCGCGAACACCATGTTCGCCGGGTTCCTCGTGGCGGCCGTCGTCGGCGGTGTCGCCCGGGCCATCGCGTACCGCCGAGGGCTGCGCTGATGGTCAAGCCCACCCTCGTCTCCAACACCATCCGCGCCCATCGCGAGCGCGCCGGACTCACGCAGGCCGAGCTCGCCCGCACGATCGGGGTCACCAGGCAGACCCTCATCGCGATCGAACAGCAGAAGTACTCGCCGACACTGGAGCTCGCGTTCCAGATCGCCCGGGCGTTCGGGGTCGGGATCGACGACCTGTTCGCGTATCCGACCGACCCCGGAGGTGCCGCATGACCGAGACCATGCCAGCCTGGACCCGCGAGACGTACGGCCCGGCCGCCGGGACAACACGGACCCGGCAGCCCGTCCCCCAGCCGCATCGGGGCGAGGTCGTGCTGCGCGTGCAGGCCACCGCCCTCAACGCCGGCGACGTGCGGCTGCTCCTCGGCGACCCGCTGCTGGTCCGGCCGTTCTTCGGGCTCACCCGCCCCAAGCACCCGGTGCGCGGGCTCGACGTCGCCGGCACCGTCGTGGCGGTCGGCGCGGACGTGGTGAACGCCGAGCTCGGCGAACTCGTCGTCGGGGAGCTGCAGGGCGGCGGCGGCCTCGCCTCCCACGCCCGCATCGCGGCTGACCGCGTCGTGCCCGTCCCGCCCGACGTGACACCCGAGGCGGCGGCCTGCCTGCCGATCGCCGGAGGCACCGCGTGGCAGGCGCTCGATGCCGCCGGAGTGGGGTTGAGGCACCGTGCGCAGCGGGTCCTCGTGATCGGGGCGTCCGGCGGCGTGGGGACCTTCGCCGTACAGCTCGCGGCGCTCCGCGGGGCCGAGGTCTGGGCGACGTGCGGCGCGCGCAACGCCCTCCTGCTGGAGCGCCTCGGAGCCGTGCGCACGCTCGACCACCGCACGTCTCCGCTCACGCATCTGCCCTCCTCCCGATTCGACGCCGTCATCGACATCGCGGGAGGTGTGCCGATCCGCGAGCTGCAGCGCCTCGTCCGTCCGGGTGGCCGCGTGGTGCTCGTGACCGGCGACGGCGGACGCGTGCTCGGCCCCGTGCCGCGGATGATCCGCGCCGCCGTGCTCTCGCTCCGCGGACCCCGAGTGGTGTCGCTCACGGCGACCTCGCGCCCCGAGGTCCTCACGAAGCTGCTCGAGCTCGTCGAGGAGGGGCATCTGGTTCCGGTGATCGAGCGCACGTACCCGTTCGACGAGGCGGTGTCGGCGCTCGCGCACGTCGAGGCCGGGCACACGGTCGGCAAGGTCGTGGTGACGCAGCGCGAGGGCTGAGGGCGACACGGGACGGATGCTGGTGGCGCCCAGGGTCCGGTGGCACAATGGTCACCGGCGTGCCCGAGTCGCATCTTCCCCTCCGCCTCGTCCGAGCAGGGGGTCGAAGGACCGCCGGGCCCCTGGACAGCGTCCGCCGCGCCCGTTCACACGAGGAGCATCCATGTCGACGCCGGAGACCGCCGTCACCACCGCCCCCACGCGCACCGCGCACCGCCGCCACTACCTGATGTGCCGTCCCGAGCACTTCACGGTGAACTACTCCATCAATCCGTGGATGGAGCCGTCGCGGCCGACCGACACCGCCAACGCGGTCGCCCAGTGGCAGAAGCTCTATGACCTGTACGTCGAGCTCGGCCACGAGGTCGAGCTCATCGATCCGCTCCCCGGCTACCCGGACATGGTCTACACCGCCAACGGCGGCTTCCTCATCGATGGCCGCGCCTATGTGCCGGAGTTCCGGTTCGTCGAGCGCCAGGGCGAGGCTCCGGCCTTCGCCGACTGGTTCCGCGCCGCGGGCTACGACACGGTGATGCCGAAGGAGGTCAACGAGGGCGAGGGCGACTTCCTGCTCGTCGGCGACGTGATCCTCGCCGGGACCGGCTTCCGCTCCACCGGTGACAGCCACCGCGAGGTCGGAGAGGTCTTCGGCCGCGAGGTCGTGTCGCTGAACCTCACCGACCCCCGCTTCTACCACCTCGACACCGCGATCGCGGTGCTCGACCCCGTGCAGGGCGTGGAGAACGGCGGCCCCGAGCGGGCGAACATCGCCTACCTCCCCGGGGCCTTCGACGACGCCAGCCGTGCCGAGCTGGAGAAGCGCTTCCCGGACGCGATCCTCGTGTCGGACGAAGACGGCGCGGTGTTCGGCCTGAACTCCTCGAGCGACGGCTACAACGTCATCATCTCGCCGCGGGCGAAGGGCTTCGAGCAGCAGCTCCGCGAGCGCGGCTACAACCCGATCACCGTCGACCTCTCCGAGCTCTTCCTCGGCGGCGGCGGCATCAAGTGCTGCACGCTCGAGCTGCGGGGTGCGAAGTGACGATGGAGCAGGCGGCGGACGCTTCGACTCTTCGACAGGCTCAGGGACCCAGCGCGGTCGCGGAGCCGCACGTCGCGCACAACTACCACCCGCTGCCCGTGATGATCGCGCGCGGCGAGGGGGCGTGGGTCACCGATGTCGAGGGCAAGCGGTACCTCGACCTGCTCGCGGCGTACTCCGCGGTCAACTTCGGGCACCGGCACCCCGCTCTCGTCGCGGCCCTGACCGAGCAGCTCGGTCGGGTCACGCTCGTCAGCCGGGCGTTCCAGAGCGACACCCTGGAGCCCTTCGCCGCGGCGCTCGCCGAGCTCTGCGGCAAGGAGCTCGTCCTCCCGATGAACACGGGAGCCGAGGCCGTCGAGACCGGCATCAAGGTCGCCCGGGCCTGGGGCTACCGCGTGAAGGGCATCCCCGAGGGGAAAGCGCGGATCGTCGTGGCGAAGGGCAACTTCCACGGCCGCACGACGACGATCGTGAGCTTCAGCGACGACGAGACCGCGCACGACGACTTCGGCCCGTACACGCCGGGCTTCGACCGTGTGCCGTTCGGCGACGCGGAGGCGATCGCCGCGGCCATCACGGAGGACACGGCGGGCGTGCTCGTTGAGCCGATCCAGGGCGAGGCCGGGGTCGTGATCCCGCCGGAGGGGTACCTCCGCCGCATCCGCGAGATCTGCGACGAGAAGAACGTGCTGTTCATCGCCGACGAGATCCAGGCCGGGCTCGGTCGGGTCGGCGAGACGTTCGCGTGCGACCGTGAAGGCGTCGTTCCGGACCTGTACCTGCTGGGCAAGGCGCTCGGCGGCGGCATCCTGCCGGTCTCGGCCGTGGTGGGGAACACGGATGTGCTCGGCGTGATCCGCCCCGGCGAGCACGGCTCCACGTTCGGCGGCAACCCGCTCGCGGCGGCCGTCGGCCTCCGCGTGGTGGAGATGCTGCAGACGGGCGAGTTCCAGGAGCGTGCGCGGGCGCTCGGCGCGCACCTCGAGCAGGCACTGCAGCCGCTGATCGGCCACGGTGTCACGGGTGTGCGCATCGCCGGGCTGTGGGCGGGCGTCGACATCGATCCCGCCATCGGCACCGGCCGCGAGATCGCGGAGAAGCTGCTCGACCGCGGTGTGCTCGTGAAGGACACGCACGGGCAGACCATCCGCATCGCCCCGCCGCTCGTCATCCGGGCCACCGAGCTCGACTGGGCCGTCGAGCAGCTCAAGGTGGTCCTCGACGCCTGATCGCGGCCGACCCACCCCCTTCTGCACGAGCCACCCCCTTGCGAACGTTCGCAAGGGGGTGGCTCGTCTCGAAAGGGGTGGGTCGACGGCTCAGGCCGGCGGGGAGTCCGGGTCGAGCGTGCGGAGGGTGTCCTCCTCGGCGGCGTTGTCGGCCGCGAGCTCGTCCTCGGTGTTCTCGTCTCCGCCCAGCGGAGCGTCGTGGCCCGGGCCGGAACTGCCCTGGATGGCGCCGCCGGTCGACTCGCCGCGAGAGCTGTCGCCCTGGATGGCGCCGCCGGTGCCGTCGCCCTGGCCGGAGTTCTCGTCAGGGACGTCGACGCCGGGAGCGCCTTCGGCCGGATCCTGCGGGTGCGGGGTGCTCATGTTCTCGTCCATGACCCGACGCTACGACCGTCGGGCCGCGATGAGGAAGGCGTTGACAAACGCCTTCGCAGCTCACTCGCCGTCGCGGCGCGGCAGCCGGATGGGCGTGGTCGCCGCCGCCTTCTCCGTGTAGTCGACCGGCTCGACCGCCTGCACGACCCGCAGCGGCCGGGTCTCGTCGAGCGTCAGGCGGAAGCGGCTGCTCTCCTCACGGCGCAGACGCCCGGACGTGAGCACCCACGTCACCCCGATCGCGCACGCGATGAAACCGGCGGTCCCGCCGAGCATGATGGCGGCGCGAGGACCGAACGCGTCGGCGACCCAGCCGGCGATCGGCGCCCCGACCGGAGTCGACCCCATGATGACCGCCATGTAGAGGGCGAGCACGCGGCCGCGCAGTGCCGGATCCGTCGTGATCTGCACGTAGCCGTTGGCCGTCGTCAGCAGCGTCACGATCATGAAGCCGGTGAACGTGAGCGTGACCGCATAGGAGAGGTAGGTGGGCATCGCGGCCGAGACGAAGGCCGCGATCCCGAAGCCGCCCGCCGCGAGGATCACCACGCGCACCCTCGCCCGGTCCCGACGCGCGGCGAGGAGGGCGCCGATCAGGGACCCGATCGCGAGCACCGAGCTCAGCACCCCGTACCCGTCGGCGCCGGCTCCGAACTCCAGCGCCATGGTCGAGGCGAAGATCGGGAAGTTCATGCCGAACGCGCCGATGAGGAACACCGTCACGAACACGACTTTGAGGTCGCTGCGCGCCCAGACGTACCGGAATCCCTCGGCGAGGCCGCCGCGGTTGCGGTTCTTCGGCCGCGGTGCGAGCAGGTGCGTGCGCATGAGCAGCAGCGCGACGATCATGGCGAGGAACGTCGCGGCGTTGACGATGAACACCCAGCCGGAGCCGATGGCGACGATGAGCAGACCGCCGACCGCGGGGCCGATCATCCGGGCGAGGTTGAAGGAGGCGGAGTTGAGCGCCACGGCGTTGGAGGTCTCCGTCGCGGACACCATGTCCGACACGAAGGCCTGCCGCGCGGGGGCGTCGAAGGCGTTGACGATGCCGAATCCGAGGGCGAAGGTGAGCATCATCGGCAGGGTCATCACCCCGGCGAGCAGCAGGGAGCCCACGGCGATCGCGAGGGCGAGGAGCGCGGTCTGCGTGGTCAGGAGGATCTTCCGCCGGTCGAAGCGATCCGCGACCCAGCCGGTCAGGCTCACGAGCACCAGGGGAGGGCCGAACTGCAGCGCCATGGTGACGCCCATCGCGGTCGCGTCGTTGTCGGTGAGCTCGGTCAGCACGACCCAGTCCTGCGCGGTGGCCTGCATCCACCCGCCGACGTTCGACACGAGGGCTCCGGCGAACCAGATCCGGTAGTTGATGTTCGCGAACGAACGGAACATGGCGTTCATCGCTCCACCGCTCTCCGCATCAGGGCGCTCGCTTCTCGCAGCGTCGCCAGCTCCTCCTCGGTGTAGTCGACCTCGCGGAGCATGTCGGCCAGCAGCACGTCACGGCGGCGGATGGTCTCGACGACGATCTCGACGCCGGCGGGGGTGATGTCCACCTGCACGCGGCGGCGGTCGTCCTCGTCAGGGGTGCGGGCGACATAGCCCTGCTCCTCCAGGCCGTTCACGATGCTCGTCATCGAGGGGGCGGTCACGCGCTCGCGCTCGGCGAGGGTGGAGATCGTGCGCCGACCGTTCATGCGGAGGTCGGCGAGGACGGCGAGCTGGGTGTCGCTCATCATGTCGGCGGCACGGGCGCAGCGGAGCCGGCGGGCGAGCCGGAACGTGGCCATGCGAAGGTCTGTGGCGGTGAGGTGCAGGGAATCATCGGACGCAGACATACTTAGTTAGTCTATCTAATATTTCTGACCCGGGGGCCGGGGGAGCCGAGGCCAGCGGGCACAATGGAGGGGTGACCCGAACGATCGCTCTCGAAATCGCCGTCCAGGATCCCGCCGGAGTGCGCATCGCCGCCGAGGTCGGCGCCGCTCGCGTCGAGCTCGCCACGGCCCTCGCGCTGGGTGGGCTCACCCCGTCGCCGGCCACCCTGGAGCTCGCGCTCGAAGCCGCGGGGGCGAACGGCCCCGAGGTGCACGTCCTCATCCGTCCGCGCGCCGGCGGCTTCCACTACAGCGCCGACGAGCTGGCCGCCGCCGAACGCGACGTGCGGCACGCGGTCGCGGCGGGGGCCGCGGGAGTGGTGATCGGTGCTCTCGACGGCGACGGGCAGCTGGATCGCGACGCCATGGCCCGGCTGCGGGATGCGGCCGGGGGAGCTCCGGCGACCCTGCACCGCGCGATCGACGTGACCGCCGACCCGGTGGCGACCCTGCGGGCCGCGAGGGAGCTCGGGCTCCGGCGCGTGCTCACCTCCGGAGGGGCGTCCGCCGCGATCGACGGCATCGACACCCTGCGCGCGCTCGTCGCCGCCGCCGAGGGGCAGATCGAGGTGATGGCCGGAAGCGGCGTCGACGTCGCGAGCGCTCCGGTGCTCGCCGGGACCGGGGTGGACGCCCTCCACTTCTCCGCGAAGCGGGCCGTGACGGAGGACGGCGGCGTGCGCATGGGCTCCGCTTCCGACGGGGTCGGCGGCTACGAGGTGACGGATCGCGACATCGCCTTCGCTATCCGCGACGCCATCCGCGAGGCGCTCGCGGAGACCGACCGGTAAGGCAGGATCATGACCGAGACCCGCGAGTACACCGACAGCCACGGCATCGCCATCGTCTACGACGTCCACCCGGCGGAGGGGACGCCCCGCGGCGTCGTCCAGCTCCTGCACGGGGTGGGCGAGCACGCGGGACGGTATCCGGCGCTGATCGCCGCGCTCACCGGAGCCGGGTTCACCGTCTACGCCGACGACCACCGCGGGCACGGGCGCACCGGCATGCGTCAGCACGGCGACCGCGCCCAGCTCGGACGGCTCGGTCCCGGGGGTCTCCGGGCGGCCAAGGACGCGGTCTGGCAGCTGACCGGCATCATCCGCGACGAGAACCCCGACCTCCCGCTCGTGCTCCTCGGGCACTCGTGGGGGTCGTTCCTCGCGCAGATGCTGGTGAACGAGCACGCGGAGGCCTTCGATGCGGTCATCCTGTCCGGCTCGGCGCTGCGCACACCCCGCTCCCTGAACCCGGCGCCGCTGAACGCCGCGTGGGCCGCCGACGACGCGACCGGATACGAGTGGCTGAGCCGGGACCCCGCGGTGTGGAAGGCCTTCGAGGAGGATCCGCTCACGACGGGAGTGCCGCTGCTCAAGCTCTTCGGCCTGCTCGACGCGGCGCGGCTGTACGGGCGTCCCGCGAAGCACCTCGCGCGCGACATTCCGGTGCTGCTTTTGGTCGGCCGTGACGATCCGGTCGGCGGTCCCCGCAGCGTGCACAAGCTCGCCGACGCGTACCGCCGGCGCTCCGGGCTCACCGACGTCACGACCCTCGTCTACCCCGACGCGCGGCACGAGATCTTCCAGGAGCTCCAGCAGGACGAGGTGCGCGCCGACGTCCTCGCGTGGCTCGACGCCCACATCCCCGCCCGCTGACCCCCCCGCCCCGGCCGGCCGTTCCGTCCGGGATCACTTTCGCCCCTTCCGTCCGCCACGCGGGATCACTTTGGTGCCCGGAACACGTCCCAGAGGCGCGTTCTTGCGCTCGCGACGAGTGTGGGGCCTCGGCGCGCGTCGACGAGGCAGCGTCGGCGGCGACGTGTCGGGATCACTTTCGCGCCTCCGGCCATCCCGCGGGATCACTTTCGGCCCTGTGACGGGCTGCGGGAGGGCGTTTTCGAACACACGCGGTGAGTGGGTGCGTTGGCGCCCGGGCTCATCGTCGGGATCACGGGCGCCTCACCCCACTCCGGGACAACGTTCGTGCCTCCCTCCGGCCCTGTGCGGGATCACTTTCGGGCCCGGGGTGGGCGGCGGGAGAACGTTTTCGAACACACGCGGTGAGCGGGTACGCCGGTGACCGCGCCGCTGATCGGGGCGGTGGTGGTGAGTTCGGAGCGTGCGAGTGGCGGAGGGCCGCGCGGTGGCGGGATCACAAACGGGCTGGGGGACGGGATGGCGGGTGCGGTTTCGAACCCGAGGGAGGTGCGTGGCGGGCCGGGTCTGGCTGGCGGGATCAGGAACGGGCGCGGAACGCGGTGCCAGGGGGCGGTTTTGATCCTGCGCGGGAGGGGGCGGTCGCGGCGCCCGGGTGGCGGGGTCAGAAACGGGCGCGGGATGGGGTGGCGGGGGGCGGTTTTG
>NZ_NCTV01000023.1:0-64145 GCF_002114135.1 Microbacterium sp. LEMMJ01 | reverse complement strand
GGACGAACCTCTGGTGTTTCAGTTGTTCCGCCCGTAGCACCTCTGATTAGCTCCGTTCGGTATGGCTCACCGCTGACATCATCTAAGCGGGAAGCCGGCCTCAAGATGAGACTTCCATACCTTCGGGTGAGAGGCTCCCAGCCAGACTACTGGGTTGATAGGCCAGATGTGGAAGCACGGTAACGTGTGCAGCTGACTGGTACTAATAAGCCGATGACTTGATAACACACCGTTTGTTGGTGCTTGCGTCCACTGAGTGGTTCTCGATGTACGGTCGAGAACTACCTTCAACAATGATTCATCATTGCTTTAGGTTTGATTGAAACATCAATAGTGTTTCGGCGGCCATAGCGTGAGGGAAACGCCCGGTCACATTCCGAACCCGGAAGCTAAGCCTCACAGCGCCGATGGTACTGCAGGGGGGACCCTGTGGGAGAGTAGGACACCGCCGGACTCCTTTTAGTCAAGAAGGCCACCCAATGCTGGGTGGCCTTCTTGCGTTAACGCGCAGGTGCCGCGTCAGCGGGCCAGACGCGACTCGAGAGTCGCCGCTGTCTCGCGCACCGCGTTCGCCAGCACGACCTCTGCACCGTGGTCGCCGGCCCAGGTGACCGCGACCGCGGCGACCGGCCAGCCGGCGACGTCGCGCACGACGGCGCCCACCGAACGCAGACCTTCCGCGACCTCCCCGTCCTCCGTCGCATACCCCCGAGAGCGTACGTCCCGGAGGAGTTCGCGCAGCTCCCCGGGGTGGCGGGGCCCTCGCCCGGTGCGGTCGGAGAACGCCGACGCCTCCGGGTACAGCGCCCGGACCTGTTCGCGGGGGAGGGCGGCGAGCATCGCGCGTCCGGTCGCGGTCAGGTGCGCGGGGAGGCGCACGCCGACGTCGGTCACCAGGGTGGGCCGCCGCGGCGCGCGCTCTTCGACGATGTAGAGCACATCCCCACCGCTCATGACCGCCAGGTGCGCGCTCTCCCCGAGCTGGTCGGAGAGAGCGGCGATAAGCGGCCGGCCGAGCCGCGCCAACGGCTGCTGCCGTGCATAGCCGCCCGCCAGCTCGAAGGCCGATGTCCCGAGTCCCCACCGGCGCTCCTCGCGGAGGTGCAGCACGAAGCCGTGGGCCGCGAGCGTGCGCAGCAGGTGATAGACCGTCGATCGCGGAAGCGTCAGCTCCCGGGCGATCGCGGACGCCGCCACCGGTGCCGGGCGGCCCGCCAGATAGCTCAGGATGCGCAGGGTCTGCGCCGCGGCGGGCACCTGGGCGTCGTCGGTCTCGAACATGTCTGGGATCACAGACACAGGTTGCCACGAAGCCGTGTGCGCGTCGACCCCGCAGGTGTGGAATCGAGACATGAGCGATCCAGCCCCTGTCCTCGTCGGCGCCGCCCCTCTCTCCCCGGCGGAGGTCGTCCGCGTCGTCCGTCACGATGCGCCCGTCGTCGTCGACCCTGCGGCGCTGGCCAGGGTCGCCGAGACCCGGCGAGTGATCGACGGCCTCGCCGCGGACCCGCACCCGCACTACGGGGTGTCCACGGGCTTCGGCGCGTTGGCGACGACGTTCATCGCTCCGGAACGGCGCCGGCAGTTGCAGGCGAGTCTCATCCGCTCCCACGCCGCGGGAACCGGCGCCGAGGTCGAGCGGGAGGTCGTACGCGGGCTCCAGCTGCTGCGCCTGCAGACGCTCGCGTCCGGCCGCACCGGGGTTCGCCCCGTCGTGGTCGAGACGTACGCCGCGCTGCTCAACGCGGGCATCGTGCCGGTGGTCCGCGAGTACGGCTCGCTGGGGTGTTCCGGGGATCTCGCGCCCCTTGCCCACATCGCGCTCGCGGCCATGGGCGAGGGCGATGTGCGTGACAGCGCGGGCCGGCTCATCCCGGCGGCCGACGCCCTCGCGGACGCCGGCATCGCACCGCTCACGCTCGTGGAGAAGGAGGGCCTCGCCCTCATCAACGGCACGGACGGGATGCTCGGCACGCTGGTGCTCGCGCTCCACGACCTGGAGACGCTGCTCCTGACGGCGGATGTGGCGGCGGCGATGTCGGTGGAGTCGCAGCTCGGCACCGATACGGTGTTCGCCGCCGATCTCATGGCGCTGCGTCCGCAGGCGGGGCAGGCGGTATCCGCCGGTCACCTCCGGGCGCTGCTCGCCGGGTCGCCGATGGTCGCGAGCCACAAGGGCCCGGAAGACGGCCGTGTCCAGGACGCGTACTCCCTGCGCTGCTCGCCGCAGGTGCACGGCGCCGCGCGCGACACGCTCGGGTATGCCGAAATGATCGCGGAGCGCGAGCTCTCCAGCGTCATCGACAACCCGATCATCACCCTCGACGGCCGCATCGAGTCGAACGGCAACTTCCACGGGGCGCCCGTCGCCGCGGTCCTCGACTTCCTGGCGATCTCGATCGCCGACGTCGCCTCCGTGTCCGAGCGGCGCACCGACCGCGCTCTGGATCCGGCCCGCAGCCACGGGCTCCCGCCGTTCCTCGCGGCGGAGGTCGGGGTCGATTCCGGGCTGATGATCGCGCAGTACGCGGCGGCCGGCATCGTCTCCGAGCTCAAGCGTCTCGCGGTTCCCGCCTCGGTGGACTCCATCCCGTCCTCGGCGATGCAGGAGGACCACGTCTCGATGGGCTGGGCCGCAGCACGGAAGCTGCGTCGGGCGATCGACGGCCTCTCCCGCGTCCTCGCGATCGAGATCCTCACCGCCGCCCGCGCGCTGGATCTCCGCGCGCCGCTCGAGGCGGGCCCGGCGACCGGCGCCGTGCGCGATCTCATCCGCACGGTCGCCGCCGGCCCCGGCCCTGACCGCCACCTCTCGCCCGAGATGGAGGCCGTGACCGCCCTCGTCCAGTCGGGTGCCATCGCCCGTGTCGCAAAGGAGCACATGCATGACTGAGGAGAACGCAGCGCGCACGGTACGCGCAGCCCGCGGTGCCGAGCGCACCGCCAAGAGCTGGGGCGCCGAGGCGGCCAAGCGCATGCTCATGAACAACCTCGATCCCGAGGTCGCCGAGCACCCGGAAGACCTGGTGGTCTACGGCGGGACGGGCAAGGCGGCACGCAGCTGGGCGGCGTACGAGGCGATCGTCCGCACGCTCGACGAGCTGGAGCCGGATGAGACGCTGCTCGTCCAGTCCGGCAAGCCGGTGGGCGTGTTCCGCACCCACGAGTGGGCGCCGCGCGTGCTCATCGCCAACTCGAACCTCGTCGGCGACTGGGCGACCTGGCCGGAGTTCCGCCGTCTGGAGGAGCTGGGGCTGACCATGTACGGCCAGATGACCGCCGGCTCCTGGATCTACATCGGCACGCAGGGCATCCTGCAGGGGACGTACGAGACGTTCGCCGCGGTCGCCCGCTCGCTCGGGCGCGATTCCCTGCGGGGGACGCTGACGCTGACGGCCGGTGCGGGCGGGATGGGCGGGGCGCAGCCCCTCGCCGTGACCCTCAACGAGGGCGCGGTCCTGATCGTGGACGTCGACGAGACGCGGCTGGCCCGCCGTGTGGAGCATCGGTACCTCGACGAGTACTCCACCGACCTCGATGCGGCGGTGGCCCGGGTCGTCGCGGCGAAGGACGCCGGTCACGCCCTCTCGGTCGGCGTCGTGGGCAATGCCGCGGAGATCTTCCCTGAGCTCCTGCGGCGGGGCGTGCCCATCGACGTGGTCACCGACCAGACCAGCGCCCACGACCCCCTCGCGTACCTGCCGATCGGTGTCGACGTGGCCCGGTGGAAGGAGGAGGCGGCGCGCGATCCCGAGGAGTTCACCCGGCGGTCGAGGGAGTCGATGGCCGCCCACGTCGCCGCGATGGTCGGCTTCCAGGACGCGGGGGCGGCCGTGTTCGACTACGGCAACTCGATCCGCGCGGAGGCGCAGCTCGGCGGCTTCGACCGGGCGTTCGCGTTCCCCGGATTCGTCCCCGCCTACATCCGCCCGCAGTTCGAGGAAGGGCGAGGACCGTTCCGCTGGGTGGCGCTGTCCGGAGACCCGGAGGACATCTTCAAGACGGACCGCGCGATCGCCGAGCTCTTCCCCGAGGACACGGCCCTGCACCGTTGGCTCGACAAGGCGGGGTCGGCCGTCCACTTCGAGGGTCTGCCGGCGCGCATCTGCTGGCTCGGCTACCAGGAGCGGCACCTCGCCGGACTGAAGTTCAACGAGATGGTCGCCTCGGGAGAGCTGTCCGCGCCGATCGTCATCGGCCGTGACCACCTCGACTCCGGCTCCGTCGCGTCGCCGTACCGGGAGACCGAGGCCATGAAGGACGGCTCCGACGCGATCGCCGACTGGCCGCTGCTCAACGCCCTCCTCAACACCGCCTCCGGGGCGTCGTGGGTGTCGCTGCACCACGGCGGCGGCGTGGGGATCGGACGCTCGATCCACGCCGGGCAGGTCACGGTGGCGGACGGTTCGGCCCTCGCGGCGGAGAAGCTCGCCCGGGTGCTGACGAACGACCCCGGCACCGGTGTCATGCGACACGTGGACGCCGGGTACGACCACGCCAAGGAGGTCGCCCGCGACCGCGGACTGAAGGTGCCGATGCTGTGACGACGACGCTCATCTCCGGGATCGGGGAGCTGACGACCAACGTCGCCGCGGGGGGCGACCCGGCCGGCACGCTCCGCGAGGCGGCCGTGCTGATCGACGGCGCGCGGATCGCGTGGGTGGGTTCGTCTGCTGCGGCTCCCGCGGCCGATGAGGTCGTCGACGCCGGGGGGCGGGCCGTGATCCCCGGATTCGTCGACAGCCACAGCCACCTCGTCTTCGGCGGCGATCGGGCGGCGGAGTTCGAGGCGCGCATGGCGGGGCAGCCGTACGCGGCGGGCGGCATCCGCTCGACGGTGCAGGCGACGCGGGCGGCGACCGACGACGAGCTGCGCGCCCGACTGCACGGGTTCATCGAGGAGCTGCGGACGCAGGGCACCACCACGGTCGAGATCAAGAGCGGTTACGGTCTCGCCGTCGCGGAGGAGGAGCGCCTCGTGCGCCTCGCCGCCGAGGTGACGTCGGAGGTCACGTTCCTCGGCGCGCACGTGGTCCCGGTCGAGTACGCCGACGATCCCGATGCCTATGTCGACCTCGTCGTGGGGCCGATGCTCGACGCCTGCGCCCCGCACTCCCGGTGGATCGATGTCTTCTGCGAGACCGGCGCCTTCACGGTGGCGCAGTCGCGACGGATCCTGGAGGCGGGCAGGGCCCGGGGCCTTGCTCCTCGGGTGCATGCGAGCCAGCTCGGTCCGGGCGACGGCGTGCGGATGGCGGTCGAGCTGGGGGCGGCATCGGTGGATCACGGCACCTACCTCACCGACGCGGACATCGCCGCGCTCGCCGCGTCGGACACGGTGCTCACGCTGCTACCCGGCGTGGAGTTCTCCACGCGCCAGCCCTATCCGGATGCGCGCAGACTCCTCGACGCGGGTGTGACAGTTGCGCTGGCGTGCGACACGAACCCGGGGTCCAGCTTCACGTCGTCCATGGCCTTCTGCATCGCCATCGCCGTGCGGGACATGGGCATGACCACGGCGGAGGCGGTCTGGGCCGCCACCGCCGGCGGGGCGCGGGCACTGCGGCGCGACGACATCGGCCGGATCGCCCCCGGGGCGCGCGCCGACCTTGTGCTGCTCGACGCCCCCTCCCGCGTGCATCTGGCGTATCGCCCGGGTGTGCCGCTGGTGCAGCGCGTCTGGAAGGACGGGGCGGCCGTCGTCTGAGGGCGGCTCGGGCTAGCGTGCCGCGAGGCCCGCGAGCAGCTCGAGCACGCAGAGGGCGGCGAGCCGCACGGTGCGACCGTCCTCGGCGTCCGCGGTCGCGTCGACCTCGGCGATGTCGGCGCTCGCGACCCGCGGATCGGCGGCGACCGCCCGGGTGAGGGCGCGCAGCTCCCACGCGGCCAGGCCTCCCGGGACGCTGGCCGGGCACCCCGGTGCGACCGCGCGGTCGCACACGTCCACGTCGATGTCGAGGTGCACCCGGGCGGCGTCGCCCGCGCCCGCGATCTCGACGGCCTCGGCCACGACGTCGGCGATGCCGCGACGGCGCACGTCGTCGAGGGTGACGACCCGGATGCCCCAGTCGGCCGCGCGGCGGGCGTACGCGGCGGAGTTCGCGAAGTCGGCGAGGCCGATCTGCACGATCCGGGTGGGGTCGATGCGTGCGGTGGGGAGGGCGGACGCCGCCGGGGCGTCTTCGACGAGTCGCCGCACCGGCGTGCCGTTGGAGACGCCGTCGCGCAGGTCGAAGTGGGCGTCGAACGTGATCAGGCCCGTGGCCTCCGCTCCGAGCGCGACCGGGTAGGTGAGGGAGTTGTCGCCGCCGAGGGCGATGACGAGATCTGACGCTCCCGCGAGTTCCCGGACCCGCTCGATCGTCCGCGCCTCTCCCGCGTCGCCGTCCGGCTCCGGCACGTCCCCGGCGTCCGCGATGCGGAGCACCTCGTCCAGGTCGATCGTCGGTGGGCCGAGGACCGTCGTGCCGTAGCGGGGGAGCGCCTCGCGGATCGCGGCCGGGGTCGCGTGCGCCCCGGTCGGGGACAGGGAGGTGCGCCAGGTCGGGACGCCGAGCAGCACCGCATCGGCCGTGCCCTCGAACGCGGGCCAGGCGCCGGCACGCGGCCAGAGCGGATCGTGGGACAGTGCCATGTCAGACTCCCGGGATCAGGGCGTGGGCGACGGTGAAGATCGCGAGGCCGGCGAGGGCGCCGACGACGGTGCCGTTGAGGCGGATGTACTGCAGATCGCGGCCGACCATGAGCTCGATCTTCTCGGTGGTCTCGGCGGGATCCCAGCGCTCCACGGTGTCGGTGATGATCGAGGCGATGTCGTGCCGGTACCGGTCGACGAGGAAGACAGCCGCATCGGAGACCCACGTGTCGACGCGGCGCTGCAGGGCGGCGTCGGTCGTGAGCCGCTCGCCGACCTCCTGCAGTGCCTGCACGGCGCGGCGCCGCAGCCCGCTCTCCGGGTCGGCGAGGGAGGTGAGGAGTCCGTTCTTGGCGGTGTTCCACGCCTCCGCGGCGAGGGCGCCGACGCGCGGGCTGTCGAAGAGCGCGGCCTTGGCGTTCTCCAGCTTCTCGCGCGTCGCGGGATCGTTCTGCAGGGCGTCCGCGA
This sequence comes from Microbacterium sp. LEMMJ01, assembly GCF_002114135.1. Classification (NCBI taxonomy): domain Bacteria; kingdom Bacillati; phylum Actinomycetota; class Actinomycetes; order Micrococcales; family Microbacteriaceae; genus Microbacterium; species Microbacterium sp. LEMMJ01. Next base: position 57,043 of record NZ_NCTV01000023.1, on the reverse strand, counting down.
GGCGGGACAGGTACCCGTCGATCGCGAGGCGGGCCGGATGCCGCGGGTCGGCCTGCACGGCGCGGACGAACTTGACCGCCTCGTTGTACACCGTGTCGTCGATGAGGCGGTGCGCGATCTTCGGCATCCATCCGGGGAGGCGCCGGGAGACGAGTCCGGTGAAGGAGGCCGCGTTGGCGTCGAGCCATCGCCCGATGCTGTCCACCGCGAGGTCGACGGCACCGTGGTGCGCCTCCGCCTCCACGATCTTCTCCAGCCACGCTCCGGCGGGCGGCCCCCACTCCGGCGCGACGAGATGCTCGCGCGCGAGGTCGGCGAGGAGATCGCGCACGTCGTCGTCGCTCAGCGCGTTCAGCACGGCCGTCGCGACCGTCGCCCCCTCGGCCGCCACGCGCTCGGCATGCGGGGTCTCGCGAAGCCACTCCCCGGCGCGGAGGGCGATCGCGGTGCTGGTGAGCTTGGTGCGCACGACGTCGGCGGCGAGGAAGTTCGTCTCCACGAACTCGCCCAGCGTGCGGCCGATCTCGTCCTTGCGGTTCGGGATGATCGCAGTGTGCGGGATGGGCAGGCCGAGCGGACGGCGGAACAGCGCGGTCACCGCGAACCAGTCCGCCAGCGCGCCGACCATGCCGCCCTCCGCCGCGGCGCGGACGTACGCGAGCCCGCCGACCCGCTCCTGGAACGCGAACGCGACGACGAAGGCGAGGGCCATGAAGATCAGCGCCCCGAGCGCGACGGCCTTCATCCGCCGCAGCGCGCGCCGGCGCTCCTGGTCGGCGACGGAGAGCAGCGTCGTGGGTGTTCGCGGCATGACGTCATCCTTTCACGGGGCGAGTAGCCTCGATACGTGATCGAAGACATCAAGAAGCGCGCCCTGCACCGCACCAGCATCCTCGAGGGTCAGATGCGCGGCGTCGCGCGGATGATCGAGAACGAGGAGTACTGCATGGACATCATCACGCAGTCCCGCGCGATCCAGCGCTCCCTCGAGTCGCTCAACCGTCTGCTGCTGGAGAACCACCTGCGCACGCACGTCACCCACATGTTCGAGGACGGCGGCGAGGAGCGCGACAAGGCCGTCGGCGAGCTCCTCAAGGCGTTCGACTTCGACCGCAAGTAGCGGCCGGCGGGGGACGCCTCTCAGCCGACCGCGTACCCGTCGGCGACCGCCAGCGCCTCCTCGATCGCCCCCAGACCCCGCACCAGCTCCGCCTCCTCGATCACCAGCGGCGGAGCGATGTGCACGCGGTGGAAGTGCGTGAAGGGCCAGACCCCTGCCCGCTTCGCGGCGGCGGCGAACGCCGTCATCGGGGCGGCGTCGGCACCGCTCGCGTTGAACGGCACCAGCGGCTCCCTGGTCTGCTGATCCCGCACGAGCTCCACCGCCCAGAACAGCCCGCGACCGCGCACCTCGCCCACGCTCGGATGCGACTGCGCCCACGAGCGCAGGGTCGGACCGACGACCCGCTCGCCGAGGTCGCGCACCCGTTCCAGGATGCCGTCGCGGCGGAACACCTCGAACGTGGCCACACCGGCGGCGCAGGCGAGAGGGTGCCCGGAGTACGTCAGTCCGCCCGCGAACGGGACGGTGTCGAAGGCCGCGGCGATGCGGTCGGAGATCACGACGCCGCCGAGGGGGACGTAGCCCGAGTTCACGCCCTTCGCGAAGGTGATCAGGTCGGGGCGGGCGTCGAAGGCATCGATCCCGAACCACTCGCCGAGCCGGCCGAACCCCACCATCACCTCGTCCGCGATGAAGACGATCCCGTAGCGATCGCAGAGCGCGCGTACCCCGGGCAGATAGCCGGGCGGAGGAAGCAGCACGCCGTTGGTGCCGACGACCGTCTCGACGATGATCGCGGCGATGGTCTGCGGTCCCTCGAGCTGGATGGTCTGCTCCAGATGCGCGAGGGCGCGCTCCGTCTCCTGCTCGGTCGTCTCGCTGTGGAACGGGGAGCGGTAGAGGTACGGTCCGAAGAACCGCACGGCCCCGGTGTCCGTGACGTCGTTCGCCCAGCGGCGGGGGTCGCCGGTGAGGGAGATCGCGGTCGCGGTGGAGCCGTGGTAGCTGCGGTACATCGAGAGCACCTTCCGGCGGCCCGTGGCCTGCCGGGCCATGCGCACCGCGTACTCGTTCGCCTCCGCGCCGCCGTTCGTGAAGAACACCTTCTCGAACCCGTCGGGAGCGACCTCGGCGATGAGACGGGCGAGCTCCCCGCGCACATCGTTGGCCATCGACGGCTGGATGGTGGCGAGCCGCCCGGCCTGCTGCTGGATCGCTGCGACGAGGTCCGGGTGCTGGTGGCCGAGGTTGAGGTTCACCAGCTGGCTGGAGAAGTCGAGGTAGGCGGTGCCCTCGTAGTCCCAGAACGTCGAGCCCCGACCGGTGGCGACCGGCAGCGGGTCGATCAGCGCCTGCGCGCTCCAGGAGTGGAAGACATGGGCGCGGTCGTCGGCGCGCACCTGCGCCTCGGCGTCCGAGGCGGGGAGCGGGAAGGTGAGTCCGTGGCGGTCGGTGAAGGTCGTCATCGTGATCGCTCCTCGTCAGTGGTTGCTCGGGAAGCCGAGGTCGATCTGCGACGGGGTGTGGTCGGGCCACCGCGTCGTCACGACCTTTGACCGCGTGTAGAAGTGCACCGACTCCGGGCCGTAGATGTGCGCGTCGCCGAAGAGCGAGTCCTTCCACCCGCCGAACGAGTATGCGCCGATGGGCACCGGGATCGGGACGTTGACGCCGACCATGCCGACCTCGATGTCGAACTCGTACTGCCGCGCCGTCCCGCCGTCGCGCGTGAAGATCGCGGTCCCGTTGCCGTAGGCGTTCGCGTTGACGAGCGCGACCGCCTCCGCGTAGGAGCCCACGCGCACGACGGACAGGACCGGGCCGAAGATCTCGTCGTCGTAGACGCGCATGCCGGGTGTGACGTCGTCGATCAGGCTCACCCCGAGGAAGAAGCCGTCGCCGTCGAACGGCTTGGTGGTGCCGTCGACGACGACCGTGGCGCCCTCGCCGGGAGCTTCCGTGACGTAGGAGGCGACCCGGTCACGGTGCTCCGCAGTGATGAGGGGCCCCATCTCGCTCGCCGGGTCCGTGCCGGGGCCGATCGAGAGGCCGTCGATGCGGCGGGCGACCGCGGCGACGAGGTCGTCGGCGATGTCGCCCACCGCCACGAGCACGGACACCGCCATGCAGCGTTCGCCCGCGGAGCCGTAGGCCGCGGAGACGGCGGCGTCGGCGGCCGCGTCGATGTCGGCGTCGGGCATTACGACCATGTGGTTCTTCGCGCCGCCGAGCGCCTGCACCCGCTTCCCGGCGGCGGACGCCCGTCCGTAGATCGAGCGGGCGATCGGGGTCGACCCGACGAAGCTCACCGCCTGCACCTGCGGGGAGCCGAGGAGCGCGTCGACGGCCTCCCGGTCGCCGTGCACGACGTTGAGGACGCCGTCCGGGAGACCGGCCTCGCGGAACAGCCGTGCGAGCCAGACCGCCGCGGACGGATCCTTCTCGCTGGGCTTGAGGACGACGGTGTTGCCGCACGCGATGGCGGAGGCGACCATCCACAGCGGCACCATGACCGGGAAGTTGAACGGGGTGATGGCCGCGACCACGCCGACCGGCTGCTTCACGGAGTGCACGTCGACCCCGCGGGCGACCTGCTCGCTGCGCTCGCCCTTGAGCAGGTGCACGAGCCCCGCGGCGAACTCGACGTTCTCGATGCCCCGGGACACCTCGCCGGCCGCGTCGGACAGGACCTTCCCGTGCTCGGACGTGACGATGGCGGCGAGCTCGTCCGTCCGTTCCTTGAGGAGCTGACGGAGCCGGAAGAAGACGTCGGCGCGTTTGATGAGGCTCGTCTCCCGCCACGCCGGCAGGGCGGCAGCAGCGGCGGCCACCGCGGCGTCGACCTCGGTGGCCGAGGCCAGTGCGACCTCTTTCGTGACGGCACCTGTCGCCGGGTCGAAGACGGGGCCGCGGCGCGCCGCCTCGGCGGTCTCGGTGCCGTTGATGACGTGACGGACGATGTCCACGGGTGCTCCTTCGCAGAGGGGATCGCGTCTCGCACACTCTGACCGAGGGTCGCTACGCTGGGGTTCGGCCCATGCTGACAGGAAACGGAGCGCGTGCGGAGTGGCAGAGCGTCAGGACTTCTCGGTGGATCGGACAGATCGTCCGGATCGATCGCCTTCGGTGCTGCGTGTCGGGGACGTGCTCGCGCTTCCCGCGGTGCAGGCGGGGGCGCCGACCGTCCTCGTCGGGGGCCCGGCGCTCGACGCCGGGGTGCGGTGGGTCCACGCCTCGGACAGCGCCGCCGTCGCCCGCCTGCTCGACGGCGGCGAGCTGCTGCTCACGACCGGCGCGGCCTGGCCGACGAACCCCGCAGCGCTGCGCGTGCTCGTGGCGGAGCTGGCGGCGGTGGGGGTGTGCGGCATCGTCGTCGAACTCGGCCCGCGGATGCCCCGCGTCCCGGTCGCGGTCGTCGAGGCCTGTGCCGCCTCGGGCCTCGCCCTGATCGCGCTCGGGGTGGAGGTCAAGTTCGTCGCGGTGACCGAGGCCGTGCACCGCGCGCTGATCGAGGCCCAGACCGTGGCGCTCCGCGAGCGTCAGCGCCTGCACGACCTCTTCACCACCCTCAGCCTCCGCGGCGCGCCGGCCGACCTCATCGTGTCCGAGGTCGCCCGCGCGCTCGACGCCCCGGTCCACCTCGAGAATCCGGCGGGGGAGGTCGTGGCGGTCGAAGCGCTCCGCGCCGCGGTCGGCGAGGCCCTCCGCCAGGCGGAGCGGGGCGGCGATCGGGTGCCCGTGCAGGCGCGCGGTGTGCGCTGGGGCTGGCTCATCGCGGCGGAGGGTCCGCCGCACCCCGCCGGTCGGTCCACGGTCCTGGAGCTGGGAGCGACGGCCCTCGCCTTCGGCTGCCTCGCCGATGGGGAGGGGGCGTGGACCGTGCTCGCCCATCGCAGCCTCGTCGAGGATCTTCTCGGTGCGCGGTTCGCCCGCGAGGAAGACGTCGAGGTCCGGCTCCGGGGACTCGGGCTCGACCTCTCGGGCGGGACCGTCTCCGGCCTCGTCTTCCGCACGGACGAGGACGCGGGGACGCTCGTCGCCCGCGCGCGTGCGGCGGGGCTGTCCGCGGTGGGGGCCCGGCGGGGAGCGGACCTGGTCCTGCTCCTGGCCGCCGGATCCGACGCGCTGACCGATGCCGTCCTCGCGCACCTCTCGGACGGCGCGCCCGTGACCGTCGGACCGAGCGCCGAAGGCGTCCGCGGCCTCCTGGCCTCGATCCGCGCCGCGCTCGACCTCGCCGCACGGCCGTCCGGGGGCGACGTGCCGGCGGTCCGCCGCGTCGCCGACCGGCCCCTCGAACGCCTCGTATCCGCTCTGCGCGACGACCGGCGGCTCCAGGCGCACAGCGAGCAGATGCTGGAGCCGCTCGTCCGTCACGACCGGGATCGCCGCGGAGACCTGCTCGCGGTCCTCGCCGCCCTCGTCGCGCACCCCGGCAACCGCTCCGCGGCGGCGGCCGCGAGCCATCTCTCGCGCTCGGTGTTCTATCAGCGCCTCGCGCTCATCGGCGACCTGCTCGGCGCGGATCTGGACGACGGGGAGACCCTCGCCGCCCTGCACCTCGCCCTCCTCGCCCGCCGTCGCGAGGAGACGCGGCCGCGCTGAGACCGACCGTCAGCGCGTGCCCCAGGCGAACTGCTGCTTCTGGAGCTTCGCGTAGATGAAGGTCTCGGTCGACACCACGCCCGGGATCGGCCGGATGCGATCGTTGACGAGGGCCAGCAGATGGTCGTCGTCCTCGCACACCGCCTCGACGAGCACGTCGAACGATCCGACCGTGATCACGACGTAGTCGACCTCGTCGATGTCGGCGATCGCCTCGGCCACGCCTCGGGCGTCCCCGGCGACCTTGACCCCGACCATCGCCTGCCGGTGGAAGCCGAGCTGCATGGGATCGGTCACCGCGACGATCTGCATCACTCCGGACTCGGTGAGCCGCTGCACGCGCTGCCGGACGGCGGCCTCGCTCAGGCCGACGATCCGGCCGATCTCGGAGTACGAGCGCCGCCCGTCCTCCTGCAGCATCTCGACGATGGTCTTGGAGATCGCGTCGAGGGTATGGTCCTTCTTCGACGGTGCCATGGTGTGATCTTGGCACCGCGGACGGTCGTGGACAACGGGGTGTGCGTGCGCCCGCTCAGGCCTCGATCGGGCCCAGCCAGGCGCTCGCCGCGGTGGCGTGCGCCGACTCCGGGTCGGAGGGATGGAACGCGCCGGCGAGGACGTCGCGATACAGCCGGGAGAGCTCGTTGGCGCTGAAGTACGAGCCGCCGCCGGCCACCAGCATGGCCTCGTCGACGACGTGCTTGGCCATCGTCACCGCGCGATGCTTGACGCCCGAGAGCGCGGGGAACCAGCCCGCGCCGCGGTCCGCGCGCTCGTCGACATCGCGGGCGAGTACGGCGATCTGCGGAGGGAGGGCGTCGTAGGCGAGGGCCATGTCGGCGATCCGCCAGCGGATGTCCGGATCCTGGCTGTACGCGGCGCCGCTCTTCTTGGAGCGACGCCGATGGGCCGTCGCCACGGCCAGCTCGAGGGCCCGCCGGGCGATTCCGGTGTAGACGGAGGCGAGGAGGATCTCGAAGACCGCGAAGATGCCGAAGACGATCGGGTCGGGGCTCGGGCCGGGGTCGATCCGCCGCACGACGTGCGCCGCCTCCGCGACGGCCCCGTCGAGGCGCGTGGTCCGGCTCTGGGTGCCGCGCATGCCGAGGGTGTCCCAGTCGTCGGCGGTGGTGACCGCGGACGTGCGGTCGACGAAGGCGAACACGAGCTTCGGCGCGTCCGGGCTCGTGGTGTCGAGCCCGTGCAGGCCGAGCTTCGTCCACACCGGGGCGAGCGAGGTGAAGATCTTGGTGCCGGTGAAGGCGTAACCCCCGGCGCCGTCCGGCACCGCGGCCGTGTCGCTCCCGAACAGCACGAGGTCGTTGCCGCCCTCGCTGATGCCGAACGCGAAGACCTCGCCGGCCACGGCGCCGTCCTGCACGAACTCGAGACCGGGGACCCCGCGGTCCGAGAAGACCTTGGCGACGCCGGTCCAGACGAGGTGCATGTTGATCGCCAGGGCGGTTGCGGGCGCGGCGCCCGCGAGCCGCTGCTGGAGGAGGGCGGCCTGCTCGAGGCCGAGTCCCGCGCCGCCGCGCTCCCGCGGCACGAGGATCGACAGGTAGCCGGCCGCGCGGAGCTCGTCGAGGTCGGCCTGGGGGAAGGTGTTCTCCCTGTCGTGGAGGGGGGCGCGCTCGCGGATGCGGTCGAGCAGGTCGTCGGGGAGATACGCCGACGGGTCGAAGTCGGTCATGCCAGAGCCTCCAGGAGCTGTCGGATGGATTCCTCCGGGCGGTCGCGATGCACCGAGTGGCCGGCGCCGGCCACGACCGACAGGGAGATGCGGGGGTTGCTCGCGAGCACCTCGTCGGCGAGGGCCCCGGTGAAGATGCTGGAGACAGCGGGATCGGCCCCGATCACGTGCGTGGGCACGGTCAGACGGGCCGCGTGCGCACGGACGTCCCACGGCTGGTTCTGTGCGCTCGTCTGCTCGACCGCCCACGCGCTCGCCCGCCGGACGGCGTCGACCTTGAGCTCCTGGTCCTGCGGATGCCAGTGCGGGTGCTCCTGCCGCACCGCGTCGAGGCGGTTGTCGGCGAAGGCGCGTTCCTGGCTGCGGCGGACGTCGGCCGCGTCCTGCTGGACGACATGGATCGCGGGATCGATGAGGACGAGGCGTCGTGTCCAGTCCGCGTCGTCCGCGGCGGCCACCGTCCCGGCGGCGCCGCCGAGCGAGTGTCCGACGACGGCATCCCAGGCGCCCGCACCGGGAGGGCTCGTGGCGGCGAGGTCCGCGGCGTACGCTGCGACGGAGTAGTCGAGCGTGCGCGGGGCGTCTCCGTGGCCGCGCAGGTCCACCGCCGTCGCGTGCCAGCCGGCCGCTGCGAGGGCGTCGCCGAGCCGCCACATGAGCGCGCCGGATGATCCCAGACCGTGCACGAGGAGGGCGCGTCGCGGCGCAGCGACATCGCCCCAGCTCAGGCGGGGGAGGGTGACGGGAGCGGGCATGGCACCAGCCTACGACCGCGCCGGGGCGTGGCGGGCGGCGTCAGCGCGCGGGCTCCAGAGGCGGCAGGTCGGCCGCGATGCGGAGTACCCGCGCGGCGGCCTCGTGTCCGGCGGCCAGGCGGGTCTCGAGGTCGGCGCCGTCGAGCGTCGCGGCGAGGAACCCGGACGCGAAGGCGTCGCCGGCACCGACGGGCTCGACAACGTCGACCACCGGCGCGGGAACGAACACCGGGTCCGCGTCGCCCGCGAACGCCGTCGCGCCGACGTCGCCGTCCTTGACGACGAGTAGGCGGCAGTGCGGGAGGTAGGCGCGGATCTCCGCTGCTGTGGCGGTGCCCCAGATGCGCTCGGCCTCGTCGCGGCCGACGAAGGCGATGTCGGCGGCGTCGGCCAGACGAGCCAGGGTGGCGGCCGCCTCTTCCGGGCTCCACAGCGCCCGGCGGTCGTTGACGTCGAACGAGACGACGGCTCCGGCGGTGCGCGCGTCGGCGAAGAGCTGGTCGACCATCGCCAGGCACGTCGCGGACAGCGCCGGGGTGATGCCCGTGGTGTGCACGATGCGCACGCCGGCGAGCTGCGCGGGGGACAGGAACCCCGGTGCCATGCGCGAGGCGGCCGAGCCGCGGCGGTAGTAGTAGACGGCCGACGACTCCACGCCGGGATCCTTGAACATCACACCGGTCGGTGCCTCGGCGTCGAGTTCGGTCCACAACTCGACGCGACGCCGTTCCAGCTCGGCGGTGAGACGTCGGCCGAGGGGATCGTCGCCGAGGCGGGAGGCCCAGGCGGCGCGGTGGCCCGCGGCCGCCACGCCGACCGCGACGTTCGCCTCCGCGCCCGCGTGCGTGATCGACGCCGTGTCGGCGGACGCGAGGTCGGCGCCGGTGGGAGTGATCAGCGCCATCGACTCGCCGACGCACACGATCGCGGGGGAGGAGGACGGGACGGAGGGGCTCATGAGGGGGTGACCGCCAGGGGCTCGGTATCGGGATGGGGGCTCGCGTCGCGGTGACGCAGATCGGGGAAGGAGCGCACGAACACGATCGAGACGAGCAGTCCGACGCCCGCGAAGATGGTGGCGGCCAGGTAGGCGCCGCGCCAGTCGCCGACGTCGACGAGGAAGCCGGCGACCGCCGATCCGGCTGCGGCGCCGATGAGCTGGCCGGTGCCCGCCCAGCCGAAGGCCTCGGCGGTCTCGCTGAACTTCACGCTGGCCGTGGTGATGGCGAACAGCACCGCGAGGGCGGGAGCGATGCCGATGCCGGCGAGGATGAGCGTGCCGCCCAGCCAGAAGACGTTGAGCATCACCATCGTGAGGGCCAGGCCCACGGTGACGATGAGCAGGCGGCGCGCCATGGCCCACGGGCCGATCGGGATGTGGCCGAAGGCGAGACCGCCGGCCAGGCTGCCGGCGGAGAAGACGGCGAGGATGAGGCCCGCCGCGAGGCTGCCGTGCTCGAACGTCGCGACCACGCCGACCTCGACCGCCGAGCAGGCGCCGATGAGGAGGAAACCGATGACCGTCGCGAGGAGCACGGGCGGCTTGAGGACGACCTTGCCCAGCGCATTGCGGCTGCGGGGGATGCGCACGCGGCCGACCTCGGGGGAGAGGATGAACCACGCGCCGCCGGCGACGAGGACGATCGCCACCAGGAGCAGACCCTCCATGGTGCCGACCTGGGTGGAGACGAGGGTGATGACCACCGGGGCCAGCACCCAGATGATCTCCTGCAGGGACGCGTCGAGGGAGAACAGCGGCGTGAGCTGGCCGGCGTTCACGAGCTTGGGGTAGATCGTGCGGACGGCCGCCTGCACGGGCGGGGTCGACAGGCCGGCGATCATGCCGAGAGCCATGTAGCCGGGGACGGAGAGCGGCAGCAGCCCGAGACCGAGCACGGCGATCACGCAGACGGACAGGGTGAGGGTCAGCACCCGCCGCATGCCCCAGGCGCCCATCCACCGGCTGGTGATGGGGCCGGCGACCGCCTGGCCGACGCTGGTCGCGGCGAGCACGAGGCCCGCCGATCCGTACGATCCGGTCTGCTGCTCGACGTGCAGCAGGATCGCCAAGGACATCATCCCGTTGGGGAAGCGCGCGGTGAGCTGGGCGGCGATCATGCGGCCCACTCCCGGCGTGCGAAGAAGATCCCGATAGCCCGCCACTCGACAACGGTACCGGGCGGCGGCGACGTCGGAGGGACGGGCCGACGACCGACACGCCGCGACACGCCGTGGACACGCCGACGGGCGAATTCCACAGGCCTGGGGATGTCGGAAGCCCCTCGTAGGGTGCCCCCTGTGGATGGATCTCTCACAGGCTCCTCCCAGCCGCGATTTCCCGCGGGTCGACGACCCCGGGAGAGGGGGTCCGCCTGTGGAAGAAACGGTGGACAACCTGTGTTGTATCTGTAGAGAGCGGTGGAAAAACTACACGGATGTAACTACTACCCCTTGTGGTTGCACCGAATGTCCGTCCCTATATGTAGTATTGAGATCCCGGCGGAGGTCTGCCGGAGAAACCAGAGATTTGAGGGGTTCAGATGTCGATCACGGTGTACACCAAGCCTTCCTGCGTCCAGTGCAACGCGACCTACCGTGCCCTGGATGCCAAGGGCATCGAGTACGAGATCCACGACCTGTCGGAGGACCCGACGGCCCTGGAGCAGGTCAAGGCGCTCGGCTACATGCAGGCGCCGGTCGTCGTCACGGACGAGGACCACTGGTCGGGCTTCCGTCCCGACAAGATCGACGAGCTCGCGTCCCGCCTGGCGTAGTCCGACAGGCTCGCCACCCGGCCCTTCGACAGGCTCAGGAACCCAAGGAGAGAGCTATGAGCGCCGTCGCGACCGCAGCGCCGCTCCTGGTCTACTTCTCGAGCGTGTCGGGTAACACCGCGCGCTTCATCGAGAAGCTCGGGCTCCCCGCCCGACGCATCCCCCTCCACCGGAACGAAGAGGACCTCGTCGTCGACGAGCCCTTCGTGCTGGTCACCCCCACCTACGGCGGGGGCGTCGGGCGCGGGGTCGAGAAGGGGGCCGTGCCCAAGCAGGTGATCCGGTTCCTCAACGACGAGCGCAACCGGCGCCACATCCGCGGGGTCATCTCCGCGGGCAACACCAACTTCGGCGACGCGTTCTGCCTCGCCGGCGACATCATCAGCCGCAAGTGCCACGTGCCTCACTTGTATCGGCTCGAGATCTTCGGCACACAGGACGACGTGGATCGCGTGAGCGACGGATTGGAACGACGGTGGAATCTTCAGTGACCGAGACAGTGGCATTCAAGGTGAACCCCGCGTACGAGGGCCTGGACTACCACGCGCTCAACGCGATGCTGAACCTGTACGACGCGAACGGGAAGATCCAGTTCGACGCCGACAAGCGCGCCGCGCGGGAGTACTTCCTGCAGCACGTGAACCAGAACACGGTGTTCTTCCACTCGCTCAAGGAGCGCTTGGACTACCTCGTGGAGAAGGAGTACTACGAGGGCGCCGTCATCGAGAAGTACTCGTTCGACTTCGTGCAGAAGCTCAACGACCTCGCCTACTCGAAGAAGTTCCGCTTCGAGACGTTCCTGGGCGCCTTCAAGTACTACACGAGCTACACGCTGAAGACGTTCGACGGCAAGCGCTACCTCGAGCGCTTCGAGGACCGCGTCGTGATGACCGCGCTCGCCCTGGCCGACGGCGACGAGAAGCTCGCCGTGAACCTCGTCGAGGAGATCATCTCCGGTCGCTTCCAGCCGGCCACCCCGACCTTCCTCAACGCGGGCAAGGCCCAGCGCGGCGAACTCGTCAGCTGCTTCCTGCTGCGCATCGAGGACAACATGGAGTCGATCGCCCGCGGCATCAACTCCGCCCTGCAGCTCTCGAAGCGCGGCGGCGGCGTGGCCCTGCTGCTGTCGAACATCCGCGAGGCGGGCGCCCCGATCAAGCAGATCGAGAACCAGTCCTCGGGCATCATCCCGGTCATGAAGCTCCTCGAAGACAGCTTCAGCTACGCCAACCAGCTCGGCGCGCGTCAGGGTGCGGGTGCGGTGTACCTCAACGCCCACCACCCCGACATCATGCGCTTCCTCGACACGAAGCGCGAGAACGCGGACGAGAAGATCCGCATCAAGACGCTGTCGCTCGGTGTCGTGGTGCCGGACATCACGTTCGAGCTCGCCAAGAACGACGAGGACATGTACCTGTTCTCGCCGTACGACGTGGAGAAGGTCTACGGCGTCCCGTTCGGCGACATCTCGGTCACCGAGAAGTACCGCGAGATGGTCGACGACCCGCGCATCAAGAAGACCAAGATCAACGCCCGCGAGTTCTTCCAGACCGTCGCCGAGATCCAGTTCGAGTCCGGCTACCCGTACGTCATGTTCGAGGACACGGTCAACAAGGCCAACCCCATCAAGGGGCGCATCAACATGTCGAACCTCTGCAGCGAGATCCTGCAGGTGAACACGCCGACCACCTACAACGACGACCTGTCGTACAAGGAGATCGGCAAGGACATCTCCTGCAACCTCGGCTCGATGAACATCGCGCTGTCGATGGACGCCGACGACCTCGGCCAGACGGTCGAGACCGCGATCCGCGCGCTCACCGCGGTCAGCGACCAGAGCCACATCCGCTCGGTCCGCTCGATCGAGGACGGCAACGACCGGTCGCACGCGATCGGCCTGGGTCAGATGAACCTGCACGGCTACCTCGCCCGCGAGCACGTCTTCTACGGCTCGGAGGAGGGTGTCGACTTCACGAACATCTACTTCTACACCGTGCTGTTCCACGCGCTGCGCGCCTCGAACCAGCTCGCGATCGAGCGCGGCACGGCGTTCGACGGATTCGCCGACTCGACCTACGCGTCCGGCGAGTTCTTCGACAAGTACATCGACCGCGCCTGGGTCCCGGAGACCGAGAAGGTCAAGGAGCTCTTCGCGGGCAAGCACATCCCGACGCAGGAGGACTGGGTCCAGCTCAAGGCGTCGATCCAGGAGCACGGCATCTACAACCAGAACCTGCAGGCCGTGCCGCCGACGGGCTCGATCTCCTACATCAACAACTCGACCTCCTCGATCCACCCGATCGCCTCGAAGATCGAGATCCGCAAGGAAGGCAAGCTCGGTCGCGTCTACTACCCGGCGGCGTTCATGACGAACGACAACCTGGAGTACTACCAGGACGCGTACGAGATCGGCTACGAGAAGGTCATCGACACGTACGCCGCGGCCACGCAGCATGTCGACCAGGGTCTGTCGCTGACGCTGTTCTTCAAGGACACCGCCACCACGCGTGACATCAACAAGGCCCAGATCTACGCATGGCGCAAGGGCATCAAGACGATCTACTACATCCGTCTGCGTCAGCTGGCGCTCGAGGGCACCGACATGACCGAGTGCGTCTCGTGCATGCTCTGACACTTCGACAGGCTCAGTGACCCAGGAACTAGGACAAGAATGACTCCGCACTCCCCGCTCAAGCTGGTCTCCAGCGTGCAGGCGATCAACTGGAACCGCATCCAGGACGACAAGGACCTCGAGGTCTGGAACCGTCTGGTGAACAACTTCTGGCTGCCGGAGAAGGTACCGCTGTCGAACGACGTGCAGTCGTGGAACACGCTCACCCCCGACGAGCAACTCCTCACCATGCGGGTGTTCACCGGGCTCACGCTCCTCGACACGATCCAGGGCACCGTCGGCGCGGTGTCGCTGATCCCCGACGCGATCACGCCTCACGAGGAGGCCGTCTACACGAACATCGCGTTCATGGAGTCGGTGCACGCGAAGAGCTACTCCTCGATCTTCTCGACGCTCGCGTCGACGAAGGAGATCGACGAGGCGTTCCGCTGGTCCACGGAGAATGCGAACCTTCAGAAGAAGGCGCAGATCATCATGGACTACTACCAGGGAGACGACCCGCTCAAGCGCAAGGTCGCCTCGACGCTGCTGGAGTCGTTCCTGTTCTACTCGGGCTTCTACCTGCCGATCTACTGGTCGTCGAAGGCGAAGCTGACGAACACGGCCGACCTCATCCGCCTCATCATCCGCGACGAGGCCGTGCACGGGTACTACATCGGCTACAAGTTCCAGCGCGGACTCGAGACGGCCGACCAGGCGCGCAAGGACGACCTCAAGGACTACACGTTCTCCCTGCTCTACGAGCTCTACGACAACGAGGTGCAGTACACGCAGGACCTCTACGACGGCGTCGGGCTGACCGAGGACGTCAAGAAGTTCCTGCACTACAACGCCAACAAGGCCCTCATGAACCTGGGCTACGAGGCGATGTTCCCCTCCAGCGTCACCAACGTGAACCCGGCGATCCTGTCGGCGCTCTCCCCGAACGCGGACGAGAACCACGACTTCTTCTCCGGCTCGGGCTCCTCCTACGTCATCGGCAAGGCCGAGGCCACGGAAGACGACGACTGGGACTTCTAGAAGTTTCTTGAAGCGCCTCGGCTGAAAAGCCTGGTCAAAGGCCCGGATCCGCGAAATCTCGCGGGTTCGGGCCTTTTTCGTGCTCTCTGTTCGATGACAGAGGAGGACAGAAATGACCAGGAACACCCATTCGGAGTGGCACGCGGATGGCACGCGTGCACCTTCCTTGCGGAAGCGAGGGAGCGTACCCACCGAAATCTGGGTTCGGCAAGGCACCAAGTCCGTGCCACTTCGTGCCATAGGAGGCACCGTCAACCCCGTGATATCCGCGGAATCATGCGGATGTTCATCGGCACACGGAGGAAGTGGCACGGAGTGGCACGAGCGTCCATTCGCGTCCATCCGAGTACACGGGAGGGCATCATGAGTGCGACGAAGAGGGAATCGTGGGGGAGCCTGCGGAAGTTGCCCTCCGGGCGTTGGCAGGCTCGGTACCCGGGCCCAGATGGAGAGACCTATACGGCGAGAACTGAAGACGATAGGTCGCTCACGTTTCTCACCAAGACGGACGCCCGCCGATGGCTTGCGGCGGTGCATACGAAGATTTCGCTCGGGCAGTGGGAGCCTCCTGCGGTTGTGGCGGCACGAAACCGCGCTGATGCGGAGCAGGAGAAAGCACGTTCCATGGGCTTCGAGGAGTACTCGAAGCGCTGGTTGCAGATGATCAGGACCGAACCGAACCGCAGCGGCAAGATGCGCGCCGTTGGAACGGTTCGCTCCTACGCGGGCAAAGTGACGGGGTATCTCGTCCCGGAGTTTGGTGATACTCCTTTGAAAGAGATTGACGCCGATCGTATTCGCGAGATGACAGATCGCCTCGACCAGATACCGGCACCGCTGAATCCGAAGTCGAAGTTCAACGGAATCACAAGGCCGGTGCTGATTGTGCTCATGATGATCCTGCGCCAAGCCGCCCGCGATGGCATCATCCCCGCGGCACCGAACGTATCGATTCCGCGTCAAGAGTCCGTCCGTTACGACGTCGACCATGACGAAAGCGAAGACGTCATCGCGCCGGTACAAGTCGAAGCCCTGTATGAGGCGGTGCCGACCCAGTGGGCGATCATGGTGCAGCTTGCCGCGTGGTGCCAACTCCGACGGGGCGAGTGCCTGGGCGTGCAGCGCCGAGATATTGAATGGCATGATGACGGCAGCGCAACACTGCACGTGCGTCGCCAGCTCAATGCCAACACCGGCGACTACACGGAGCTGAAAAGCGAGGCGGGTAAGCGTTCGTTGAGTGTCCCGAAACTCATGATTCAGCGCCTGAAGGAACACCTCAACGACTATGTTGCTGCGGAGGCCAAAGCCCCCGTGATCCCAGCGAGCCCCGGCGGCAGCATGCCGCTGTCGAACACACGCTGGGGGTACGTCTGGGCTGACGCACGTGAGCGCGTTCCAAACCTGCCACATCGCTTCCGGTTCCACGACCTCCGGCACACCGGCTTGACGCTCTTCGCGCAGGAAGGAGCAACTCTCGCGGAACTGATGCGACGCGGCGGCCACGCTGACATCCATATCGTGCTCCGATACCAGCACGCCACGATGAGTCGAGATCGGGAGTTGGCGGATCGCATGAGTGCGCGTGTCGGCGCGACGATCTCCGGGGCACCGAGCGCGGGCCAGACGACGTAACCGGACAGCGCTGGACACCTGTGAAGCAAAGCTAGTCAGCTCACAGGAGGGCCGCATGATGACCGCTCGACAACCGCAAGTAACCCAGGATTCTGTGCTGGTTTCACTGGCAGTAGCAGCAGAGAACCTGGGGGTCTCGGTCAAGACCCTTCGACGCCGAATCTCTGATGGAACCGTGCACGGGTACCGTGTCGGTCGGCTCATCCGCGTCGACCTCGATGAAGTACGAAAGGCTCTGGTCGTGGAGATTCCCACAGTGAGTTAGCTGCTACAACGCGCGGCTCGCTGGAGATACTGATCGAGGCGCTCCCGGATGGACCGAGTTCCGACCGGGAGCGTCTTCATTGTCCAGGGCACGCACAACGTCCGACGCGCGGACAATGACTTCCGCTCCGCCGTCTTGCAACAGATGATTCGTGCCGGAGCTGGCAGCGCTCGTGATGGGGCCGGGCACTGCACCAACGATTCGGCCGAGTGCGTTGGCCTCATGAGCAGTGTGAAGGGCACCCGACCGAAACCCTGCCTCAACAACGACTGTGGCTCCGGATATTGCTGCGAGGATACGAGAACGATCCAGAAATCGCTGCCGGGTTGGTGCGACGCTGGGCGGCGCCTCAGAAAGCACCAGACCAGCGCGTGCGACCGAGGCCACCAGTTCGCTGTGCCCCGCGGGGTAGGGGCGGTCGATCCCGGAAGCGAGCACTGCGATGGTGTTGCCCCCTTCGGCGAGCGCCGCACGGTGTACTGATCCTTCGATTCCGTAAGCCGCGCCAGCGACCAGCGTCTTGCCGTTTCGGGCCAGCTCACCGGCGAGGCCCTCGGTGATGTGCGTGCCATACGCTGTGGCTGCTCTCGCACCGGTGACGGTGACGAATCGTGAGAGTGTGTTGCCGAGCAGATCCGTACGCCCGCGCGCCCACAGCGCATACGGGGCACGATCGCCGAGGTCGCCTATGCCAGTCGGCCAATCTGGATCGCTCGGGATCAGTACCCGGTAGTCGTCGCTGCTGAGCGTCTGTGCGGCAAGATAATCCACACCCGCTCGGGGACGCATACGATCGCGCCAGACGGCCGATTCGACCGCATCCATTCCTGGGACGGCGATGTCGCGCTCGATCAGAGCGATTGCCTCAACCGCGCCAACTCGGGAGAGAAGCGCACCGGTTGAGATGTCACCCGGTGAACCGGTCACGGCCAATAGCTGGCGAGCTGTTCTTTCGTCCTTGACGAGGGCAGTGAGCGTTGGCATGGAAAGCCTCCTTCGCTGTGCATCGCTCAGGAGGTACGCGCGAGCTGCCCTTTCATCGATCGGAATGTCGGCGTACCCTGGAGGTTGAAGCAGGTTCTCAACTCTGCGGGCCCTCCGGGGCGGCCCTTCTGGGCGTTCGATCACACACTGCTTCCTCGACGGAGAACGACGTGTGACGAGAGGCCCATCATGATTCGTCCAGTCTTGGCGATTACGAGCTTCATCTATTCGCTCCTGCAGCGCTACGCACCGAGCAACATCGTGCTCCGGTGGGTCCGGAGTCGGCGTGGGCTGAAGTGGGGAGTTCCTGCCATGCTCCTCACCCTGCCATACCTTGGCCTTGCGCTTTGGTGCTCATCTTTGGCCGCTGGCGGCGGACCAGCATGGCTGAATCTCCTCGTCCTCCTCAGCCTGTGGAACGCGATGAAATTCATCGCATTTGGACCCATTAGCCTGATCATCTTGTGTCGCGTGCGTGCAAAGGAACTCGATGAACGGCGTGACGGCGAGAAAGTGTCCGAGCTGGCACTGAACTGATTCCGACCGACCGCGACAGCGGCGCCGATAGTGCGGCCGAATCAGACCGATCAAGCCTCCGGAGCCGCTGTCGGCACCCGATTCGTTGGTGCCGTGTGAGTGTGGGGTAGAATTGACGGTATGCATTTGTACTTCCTGTGATGGTTGAGTAGGCCTACCGTGCTCGTTGAGTAACTCCGAGCTTGCGGCGGCCGCTTGTTCTGGCCCCATGGAGGGTCGCCGTCATTCGCGTACCCGCTTGCTGTTCGGCTTGTCGTGGTGCGCCTTGCTGAAGGATTTGAATGCTTACCCCTACTAACCGTCATCCGGCGCGCCATCGCGCGCAACTCACCGCTTCTGACGTCTCCGTAATGCGAGGCGTAACCCCGGTGCTCAACCATGTCGATCTCGTCGTCACTCCCGCGTCTCGTGTGGCGATCGTCGGAGAGAACGGGCGCGGAAAGACCACACTTCTGCACGCGCTCGCGGGCACGCTGGTACCTGATAGTGGAACGATCCAGCGCATCGGCACGCTCGGGCTCGCTGAACAAGAGATGAACTCCACTGACAACCGCACCGTTGGGCAGGCCGTCGCGGAGGCAATCGCTGAACCGCTCGCAGCGCTGGCCGCGCTCGACGCCGCTGCTGCTGCTCTTGCGGATGGGAGTGACGAGGCCGCAGAGCAGTATGCCGCGGCATTGGAAGGTGCTGAAGCGCTCGACGCGTGGGATGCCGAGCGCCGCGTACAGATCGCGCTCGAAGCACTCGACGCCGAAACCGACACGACGCGGTTGCTCTCGGATCTGTCTGTGGGGCAGCGATACCGAGTGCGGTTGGCCTGCCTGCTGGGGGCTGAAGATGATTTCTTACTGCTGGACGAGCCCACCAATCACCTCGACCGCAGCGGACTTGATTTCTTGACCACGCAACTCCGCGCGCGCAACGGTGGTGTCGTGATCGTCAGCCACGATCGCGCGCTGCTCTCTGACATTGCGGAGACGGTTGTTGACCTCGATCCGACACCTGATGATCGCCCCCGCATCTACGGCAACGGGTATGCGGGATACCGAGAAGGGCGCCTGGCCGAGCGGGAACGCTGGGAGCAGGAGTACGAGCGTCAGCAGCAGGAGCAAGCGCGGCTGCAGGAGAGTCTCAGCGCTGCGCAGAATCGGCTGGTGTCGGGGTGGCGACCGGAGAAGGGGTCACCGAAGCACGGCCGCGCGACGCGCGCGGGCGGGCTGGTGCAGAGCGTGCACCGACGCCAGGAAGCGCTCGAAGCACACGCGGTGACGGTGCCAGAACCACCGCAACTGTTCCAGTTCCCCGACCTGCCCACACGAAAAGGGGCGGTGCTGCTAAACGTCGACAACGTGAGCTTTGCCGGGAGGTTAGCGCAGCCGGTGTCGTTCGAACTCTCGCACCGCGGCAGGCTCGTGATCACCGGCTCGAACGGGGCCGGAAAGTCGACGCTCCTGAGTATCGCGGCGGGCGAACTACTGCCAGACACGGGAACAGTGCGGACATCCCGTGGCACGCGTTTGGGTTTTCTTCGTCAGGAGACGATGCTGCCGCCGGATCGCCGGGCGAACGAGATATACGGCCGTCACCTCGACGAACTCGTCGGTCAAGGAACGCTGCAGTCATCTGAGACGGTCGGTCTCGGTCAACTTGGACTGCTGCGATCGCGCGAGGCAGGCAAACGAGTGGGTGAACTGTCGATGGGTCAACAACGACGCCTCGATCTGGCGCTCGTACTCGCGGCACGCCCGCACGTGCTACTGCTAGACGAACCCACCAACCACCTCTCCATCGCGCTCGTTGACGAACTCACCGAGGCACTCGGGGCTACCCAAGCGGCCGTCGTACTGTCGACCCACGACCGGCAACTCCTGCGCGATGTCGCCCAATGGCCTCATGACCATCTGATGGCGATGGCTGAAGGCGAGGCGCTGGTATGAGCAACACCTTCAAGCTACGCGCACTCCGCCCATTGGCATCACGTGATTACCGTCTCCTGTTTGCCGCCGTCGGCATCGAGGTATTCGGGACCGGTATGTGGACGATCGTCATGATCTTTCAAGTGCTCGCACTCGATGACAGCCCACTTGCCTTGTCGGCGGTCGCAACCGGAATGAGTCTTGGCCTGTTCGCGTTCTCCGTTCTCGGTGGGGTTGTCGCAGACCGGTTCTCCAAACGCCGGATTCTCATCACAGTGCAGGGCTCAACGGCCGCGATCATGACCGCCGTGGCGGTCTTGTCGCTCACCGGGAATATCGAACTTTGGCACGTCGCCGCAGCCTCGTTCGCAATGGGTGCCGGGAGCGCCTTTTTCTACCCTGCGTACAGCGCTTACCTACCTGTGGTTCTTCCGCCGGAGCAGCTCCTGGCCGCGAATGGGCTCGAAGGGGCGCTCCGTCCATCGATGGGGCAAGGGCTCGGCCCGGCCCTCGGTGGAGTCATCGTCGGTATGTTCTTCCCCGCTATCGGAGCGGTCATCGTCGCGGCTTCGTACGCGATTGCTTTCGTCATCACCTTGTTTCTTAGCCGTCGTGACGAACACACTGAGCCCACTCCTCCCGAGGATCGCCCGAGCGTCTGGGGTGATCTTCATGCGGGGGTTGCCTACGTGGCTCGCACACGCTGGTTGCTCTGGACGCTGATCTTCGGGTCGTCGCTTGCGCTCATTGTCCAAGGCCCGATCGAAGTTCTCCTCCCGTTCCTCACCCGCGACCGATTCGAGGATGCTGAAGCTACCTTCGGGTTCCTTCTGGCCGCATATGGGATAGGTGGGGCTGTCGGTTCGCTGGTCGTGTCGTCATTGAAGCTTCCACGTCGGTACTTGACGTTTATGATCCTGTGCTGGGGTGGAGGAACACTACCTCTTGTGGTCATTGGCGTTGCCGACAATTTGATCCTCATGCTCTCCGCGCTCTTTGTCGTCGGTGCACTCACCGGGGCTGGCGTTGTCGTGTGGGGAACATTGCTGCAACGGTTGGTGCCGCTCGACATGATCGGCCGAGTCGCCAGCCTCGACTTCTTCGTTTCGATCGCGTTCATGCCGGTCTCAATCGCCATCGCGGGGCCGCTCTCACTACTGGTTCCCATCCCCATCATCTTTGTGATTGCGGGAGTCATTCCGCCAGCTCTCGCGTTGATCGCATTGCTGGCCGGGCGCATGCGTCACACGGAGGAGAAGCATCCATTGGATGTGGCTGAGGGGTGACTCAGCCGGGCAAACTGCGTCTGGGGTTGACCTCTCGCTCAGCTAGGTATCTCACCCGTTCGCTCATCGAGACTCGCGTAGAACGCATCCTCGGCAGCCCTGCGAGCTTCGACCTGCTCAAGCACGAATTGCACGAAGTCGGCATCTCGATCCGTGATCGATTGCTCGACGCTGTCGGCCGGGGGTTCCTCTCCGGGCCAGATGGTGTGCCGGGTCGGACGATCTCGGTCGAGGCGCGTTCCGCTTGTTGCGACCCAGTCACGGAGACGTTGGCGTGCATCCAGAAAATCGCGATGCCAACCAAAGGGTGCTGATCCGTCTTGGTTTGGATCGTACGCGCACAGCCAATGTAGATGTAGTGCAGAAAGCTCCCAGAGCAATTCGGGATGGCGGTGCCAGAGTGGCGGAATCACCGATGCCGGTAGGCCGTACTCGGTGCGAAGCCAATTTACCCAACGGTTGAGTTCGAGGAGTTCTTGCTCAAGGTCATGCGAAGTGAGGAGGTTCCAATTGATCGGGTGCGGTGGCTCCGCTACCAGGTCAGGTTCAAACTGGTCTGCACTTATGTTCCGAGCAGGCCTGTCGGAGTGATCATGCTCGTTCATAACTTCACCCATCCGGTTCAACGGCCGAGCATGGCTGCATTGGACACGGCGCTTGGCTTTCGCGGAGCGAACGCCTGACCCCGCTCGGGGGTCGCGCTGGTACGACTCGCGGCTTGCCGATGTGAACGGTCGACTTCGTACTTTGTGCGGGCCGCGTCATGGCCGATGCGCTTCGCAACGAACTCTTCGCTCTCCACGTTCTGACCGTCGCGCTCGTAGCTCACCGGGCGCTGGTATCCCTCAGCGATGAAGTTGTCGCCCTTGGCGAACCGTTCCGCGGCACGTTCAGCCGAGCGCCCGAACATCACCAGGTGGTGATAACTCGACTCCAGCTGGGTGAAGGTGCCGTCTTCTTCTCGGCGGAAGTGTTCTTGCCCAAAGCGGAGGTAGAGCCGCGGATTCCCGTTGGATGTGACTGTCAGCTGCGGATCTGACGTGATGAAGCCTGAGACGGATTCTTGTGTATGGATCGACATGATGCTCTTCCTGATTGATGAGACGAGCAACCTTGCTCGGTCGCTGTGGCAGGCAGGTGCACTTCTGTCCCCAGAATCGTCAGTGTGAAGGTCTCCGTAGGAGTGCCTCGACGACAGCGCGATCACGTTGGAGCACGTCCCCGTCCTTTCGCTGGGGCCAGGGATGCAGATCCGTGATGATGGGTGGTGCGGAGCGCAAGAGGATCACGCCGGTTCCGAACGGGAGTGTCCGAATCCGATCGGGCGGCAGGATCGGCACTCTCCGGATGGAGCGTTGACTGGAACGCGAGCCATAGTCACCGAGCGTGACAGAGTTCGTGAACTCATCACGCTCTCCGATGAGTGTCGAAAGGTCTTGAAGATCACGGGAGTTGGACGCGCCACCGAGAACGATCTTTGCGATGCTCGCATCCCAGATCGCTGCTGCCTGGTTCTCTGACCACTTGTCTCGCGCCTGCGCGAGGGACTGCAGCACGGGCATTGTCGTGATGCCAGTACCACCGCCCTCGGCCATGAGCGTGGGAAGCGACGGGAGTGGCGCGAGGTTTCCGATCTCATCGAGAGCGAGCAGTAACGGCGGATCAAGCCGTGCACCGGGGGAGCGTGCGGCCATGCGGCGCGCAGTCTCTACGAGATCTTCGACGAAGGCAGCGACCAACGCCGCACTGTTACCGGCACCGGCTCCCGTCGCGAGGAGGTACAGTGTGCCGCGGTGGCGGATGAACTGCTCCGGATCGAAGTGCTCGCCCTCCGACGGACTCACGGAATCCAATACTCGCGGATCGGCAAGTGCTGCCAGAGCGAGCGACACTCCTTGCCAGATGCTGTCCCGAGTGCGCGGGTCGGAATCGAGCATCGCTTCCAAGGATTCCGCCCACCCTGTTGCGGCGAGAGGTGAGCCGGTCAGGATCGCGACGGCCTCGGCCGCGGCTGCAGGGTCGAGTGTCCACCGGAAGAGTTCCGCAGGTGTCCTGTGATCCAGGGCTGCAGCATGGAGGAGTGCCTGTAATGCAACCCGAGTCTTGCCTTCCCAGAAGCCACCTCCCTCGACACCGCCGGAGGAAAGTTCTGTGGCTGCCGCGAGACCGGTCGCTCGGATCATTGCGGTGAGCGGATCCTCGCAGCCTCTGATGGGTGACCATCTCAGACCGGCAGGAATCCCTTCGGCCAGGTGCTGTGGGTCGAACACAGCGACCGGGCCGAGGCGCTCTCGTGCCTTCAGCGTGACCGTGAGATTGTCGGGCCTTGTTGACGTCGTGACGACTGCCCCTGGCGCATCGAGGATGGCCGGAATCACGACATGCAGACCCTTTCCTGAGCGCGGTGGACCGATCAGCAGAATCGAGTCTTCGACACTGGCCCAGATCTGTTTGCCGTGCGAGCGTCCAAGCAAGAAACCCACGTCAGCAGGCTGTGGACGCACAAGCGATGGCCGGAGTGTGGCTGCGCGACGAAGAAGTGTCTTCGAAGAAGCGCTGGAAGCGACATCGTGCCCGCTCGCGGTCCCTTCGAGCTTGCGGGGGTCGGCAGAGACTGCGCGCGAGTGGCGCCGAAGCCAGACCCAGGCACCAACAACCGCGGTGGCGAGCAAGCCGAGCAGGAACGCCGCGACGGCCCAGTAGAGCACTGTGTGGAGGCGTGGTGCCCCAAGGGCCGCTGCAGGATGGACAGGGTCAAAGAGTACGTTGACACCACCTGCGAAGCCGACCGTTGGTTGCTCCACACTGGTCAGGAACGCCGCGATTGATCCGGCGCCGCGCAGCACGGCTGCGATACCGAATAGCGCGAAGAGGCCGATCATGAGCGCGTTGGTCAACTCATCCCCAGGACCTCGGCTGTGGGTTTGGGTGCGGGTCATGACGGCAACTGCTCGACGACAATGGCTCCCGAGATGCGGCCGATGAGAAGGATCTCTGCGTTCTGGTCCGAAATCTGACTGAGATCGATAACCGCACGAGCCGTGCCGTCGGCGGAACCTTCCGCGCTCGACAACGTGAGAGCAACTGTGACATCCTCGCCAGGGATGAACCCGGTGCCATGCAACTCGATCAGTTGATGCGCTGTTCTGTGGCGCGCTCGCCGCAAGGAACTGGGTGGCGGCGCATCTGCAACTTGTCCGCTACGAGTGGCGTGAACAATGTCGGTGAACACCGCGCCGTCATACTCGTGCACCTCGACACGGACCGTACGAGTGCGGTGCTCGGAGAGCGCGTCGAGCAGCTCACCGAACCGTTTCCGACTCCATTCTGTTGCTGACGTCGAAGGTGGGAACTCTCGACCGTCGAGCGTGACGGTCATTGCGCCTCGTTCATCGACGCGGACTCTGGCGATGGGGAGGTTGACAGATGGTTCGGGCGCAGGGGCAGATGGGTTGTAGGGACGCATACCCATGAGGTGCGCGGCCTGGCCCGTGCGCCCAAGTCAGCAGGCCACGGACAAAGCGGCAGAAAACTCTCTGGTGGCCGAACTCAAATCGTCGTGAGGCGAGCCTCTTCGAGTCGGGGCGTCTCCCTCGCGTTCCTGTGAGACACCGGGTCGATGCCCGGACGCAAGGTGATCGCGAAGGCTCGAATGCAAGGTGGCTCGGAGTTCAATCTTGGGCCTCGGATTAGACTTGAGAGCAGTGTGCTTGGACGAACCGGTCCTCGACGCCGAGGTAGCCATCGAAAGAGCGAGGTGAAAGATGCCGATACCCCTGCTCGTGCCCATTGGTTTCGGAGTCGTTGCGCTTGCTGCAGCCCTCGGCTTCGGGATTCCACAGGTGGTAAAGCGATTCGGCGAGCAGGCCAAGGGGAAGAATATTACGATACTTGGGCGTCAAGAGGTCGGAAAGACGACGCTCTTGCACTTCCTGTCCAAGGGAACGCTTCCAGCGCACCGTACGCGGACACCGGATCCGCTTCCGGGTGAAACCTTCACACTGCCAGTTCAAGGCAAGGGCGACGTCCTTTTCACGGTCCCGAAGGACTTACCGGGCCACACTGAGCCCGCCTACAAGGACTGGAAGAACGGGTTTGAGTCATCAGATTTCGTCTGGTATTTGTTTCGGTCCGATCTGATCGTTGCTGGTGATGAGGCTGAGCTGAAGATCGTTGGCGAACATCTTGATCACCTCGTTGACTGGTATACGGACCTGCGGGAGAAGAAGGCTGCAACGCCGCGCGTAATCTTTGTAGGGGTCTTCGCCGACAAGGATCCCAGCTACAGCGACGACGGCGCGTTCGAGAATCTGGTGAAAGTGGCTCCAGTTGTCAAACAGAACGCGGTGAAGCTCGGCAAGGCGGACATCGTCATCGGGAGTCAAGTGTCCAAAGCGGATGCCGAAAGGCTTGTAGAACGGATTACGAGGTATCTCGAATGATTGCGACCTATGCACAAGCAGCTGACCGGCAGGGGTTGGAATCAGCGATTGATGGCGTAGCCGTTGAAAGTAGCCACGCGGGCTTCACGGACCTCCGGGCGAAGGCCCAGGTGGTGGCGAACGCGAAGCCCGTCAGGGTAGGTGCTATCGACGTCCGATACTCTCGTGGGATCGCGCGGTTGGTCTTCGACGATGCCGACGATGACCAGGATGGTTCACCAATCACTGCTGTGGTGGAGATGAACCGTGCGAACTCCGATCTTGATGCTGCCGCAGCGACGATCGTTTCCGGTGTCCACGCAATCCGCCGTGATGTCGATTTTGAACCTGTGCGCGCAGCTCTTCAAATTACTTCTGGAATCCATGAGTCGTTCGTGACCCGGCGTCGGATGGTTATCGCCGGGGGCATCGTTGTCGTAGCTGGTGTGGTCATTGTGGCCGCAGTTCTGATCGCTGCCGCAGTTTCCCAGCGATGAACACAGGAACTAGGAGCGATCATGGCTGAACAACTCGGTCCACTGCCTCGCGTGGCCATTGTCGTAGCAGACAAGACCTATCGCACGATTGCAAATGACGAGCGCCGGGCTCAGCTCTTGGATGATCCCGACTCCCTTATCGTTCCGTATTCGGCAGACCCAGTCACCCAGATCGAGCGGGTCACCACACTGCGCAAGCACCTTTATGCTCGTGACCTCATGGCGACCGACCAGCTACTGGTCCGTAATCCGTACGATATCGCTGCCTATGCCTTCGCCGATGACGCGATAGAGACCTTCGTCAAAGCAAAGTACTATCACCTGGCTTCGATTGCTGCGCACCTGGGGGCTTCATCCATCAAGTTCGTGAAGGTCGAGATCGAACAGGAAAAGTCGGATATTGCGGGCAAGGCCAAAGCGGATGTCAAGATCGCAAAGTTCGACGGAGAGTTTGCTCGATCGATGAAGAACCGACTGGAGGGCCGCTTCGAGGCCGAGACAGCCCTTGGTGGCAAGCCCGTTGATGTCGAAGGTGCCAGGGCATTCATGCTGGAACGGCGCCTGTCAAACGACCCAGACGTTTCGGGGCTCATCGACCTTTCTGCGACGGGCAACCCAGTGCGAACGCACCGGGTCAAAATCAACGGACTCCGCGAGTCCACTCAGACCTTCAAGGCAGGTCTCGAACTCACGACGAAACTTGATTTGAAGCTTGGCGGGAGCGGCCTGTTCACACGAGCAGCCGAGTCGATCAGCTCAATCGAAGTAACGACCGAGATTGCTTGGCCCAAGGGCTAGGTAACGGTCTGAGTTGTTGTCATTCGCCCAGTTGTGTCGAAGAGTTCCAGTTCACCCGGGTGTAGCTGATGCTGGCATACGAACGAGCGATCCTTGATGCGCCAGAGGCCTTGCCCCACGCCGAGCCCGGGTAACAGCTTCTGTTCCGTCCCAGTCAGCCCGAGCGCGCCAGCAGTGACGCCGAGCTGGTCGGATTCCTGCCGGTAGATGATTCTGGTTTCCGCGTTCGCCAGCAGGCTATTTGCGAGAGAACGCATCGCTGACCCTTGGTCTCCAACGTTCTCGAGGTCGGTCAATTTGTGGAAGATCAGCATGTTCGCGATCCCGTAGTGACGAGCGAGGCGCCAGTGCGCATCCATCCGCCGCAGCAGCGCGGGATGGGACATGAGCCGCCATGCCTCGTCGTAGATACACCACCGTTGGCCGCCGTTGGGATCGAGCAGTGCAGACTCCATCCACGCAGAAGAACACGTCATGAGCACCGAGATCAAAGTCGAGTTCTCCGTCACCCGAGACAGGTCTAGCGAGATCATCGGCAACGTCGGATCGAACGTTACCGTTGACGGACCATCGAATAGCCCGGCGAGGTCCCCGGCAACGAGCCGTCGGAGTGCATGCCCCACGAGTCGTCCGTCTTCGGCAAGCCTGCCGTCGGGGTCTGCACCTGAGTCAGGCGCGAGGATACGCTCGACGACCATCGGAAGAATCGGTACGTTATTGCTGCGCACGACCTCGTTCAGTGCCGTATCGATTGCTGTGTGTTCCAGCGGCGTAAGGGGCCGATTGAGAACTGTCTCTGCGAGGGCGCCGATCAGGTCACGGCGCCGGGACGCCACAGTGGATGCCCAGCTCTCATCGCTCATACCGGAGGGACGATAGCCCTCGTCGAGCGGATTGAGTCGTGTAGTGAGCCCGTGACCGAGCACGATTGCTCGTCCGCCGACAGCCTCGGCGATAGCCGTGTGCTCGCCTTTCGGGTCACCTGGCACATACACGCGACGTCCGAACGGGAGGGATCGTGTGTAGAGGCTCTTTGCCAGACTGGATTTGCCTGACCCCACGATGCCCGCGAGCACGAGATTCGGGGCGGTGATGATGCCACGGGCATACAGCACCCACGGGTCGTAGACGAACGAGCCGCCTGAATATAGGTCCTGTCCGACGAACACGCCATCGGATCCGAGTCCACCCTCGGCGAGGAACGGGTACGCGCCCGCGAGGGTGGCCGAGGTGTCCTGATGTCGGGGCAGGCGAAATCTTCCAGGAGAACGCAGCTGAGCCGGTCCGGGCTCACCAGCAGCAGGAAGATACGTAGTTCCTCGACGCTCTGCCACCTCGGCGAGGTACTTCGCGTGGGCTTCTTGCCGTTCAGCACGTTGCTGCTCAATCTGAAGCTTCGCTGCTGCTCTGCGCCGCTGTCTGCGCACTCGGTGCCTCTCGGAAGCTGGAGCTACGAGTACTGCACTATGGAGCCGCTCGGCCTCGTCCCGATTCATATCCCGAGCCCTCGCTCCTGCTTGAGCGCCGTGATGTTGGCTGGCTCGAACCAGGATGCCCGCTGCGGGCCCCGCGCCCCTGGGACGCTACCGAGGCCGCGCGACTCGTCTGGGAGCCCGTCTTCGGGAGTGACTGTGTGGTGTCGATACAGGGCGACATGATCAAAACTATGGCTGTACGCGAGGTGATAATCACCCGCGCGCAGCTCGTGCTCCAATGGACCGCTTGGGGGTTCGTCGTAGACGTAGCCGTTCTCCATCGCAGCTTCCGTGGTCTCGTCCCCGTAGTCCCAGCTCTTCAGGTAATTGAGTCCGACAGAGGCGCCATCTGCGTCGATCATGTCGAGTACTTCGTCGGCCTCTTGGCCTTGCAAGAAGACGACGTTGATCCACCGAGCGGTCAGGGTGGTACCTCTGGCGGGTGCATCATGCCAGGCGACTCGGCTTGCGGCTGACGCTGCGGCGTTCAGTCGTTCCTCAGCTTGATCGATGAACGTTGCTGCCTGATGCAATTCATCGGCGGCAGCGAGCGCGTCCGCTGATCCAGCGGTATGACTACCGTGATCGTCAAAAGCGCGCGACCGATTATTGATGTGAGCGGTAGCGAGCTGATCGAGCACTTGCTTCAGCGAGCGGACTCCCGAGAGCAGGTCGCCGAGGACACCGTAGAGATCCTGCGGGTTCTCGAAGTTTCGTGAGGCATGCGCGAGCCCGCGTAACGCCTCGGATGCTTCACCGGCATCGGCGCCGGGATCGTAGAAAGTTGGCATGACGGCCTCCAGGGGCTCTCTGCTGCGGATACCGAGGAGGTGAGCCTGGGCTACCCGTGAGATGTCGGAGGTGCCGGATAGCCTGATCTCATGTCTTTCGCTGCAACTGTTCTTCGCGTAATGATCGCTTCTCCCTCAGATATTCCCGATGCTCGCGATGCTGTGGAGGCTGCGATAAATGAGTGGAACAACGCAAATTCGAGCACAAAGCAGATTGTGCTTCTGCCGTGGAGATGGGAGACGTCTTCGGTGCCAGTCCTGGGTGGCCACCCTCAGTCGTTCATAAACTCCCAAGGCGTTGATGAATCTGACATTGTCTTCGCGCTGTTCGGCAGCAGACTGGGCTCCCCAACCTCGGATGCGGTTTCCGGAACGGTTGAGGAAATCGAGAGGGCCGTTGCGAGCGGAAAGCCAGTACACCTCTACTTTTCGACGGCCTCACTCCCGAATGACGTAGACACGAACCAGCTTGATGGGCTCCGTGAATTCCGCGCCGAGATTAGTCAGCGCGGACTGCTCGGCGAGTTCGGAACCACCGCTCAACTGGGGCATGAAGTCTGGAAAGCGGTGGAGTTTGACATCGCTCAGCTTGATTTGGGAGTTCCGACCCTGAAGGCTGCGAAGCGTGGTGTCCAGCTATCCGCCCAGCCGCATCAGGAACGTGAGATGAAGGGTGTTAGCAAGCAAGGAAAGCCCCAGTACTCAACGAGGCATTGGATTGAGATCACAAACTCCGGGGAGGAGGACGCGCTCGATGTCACTTTCGAAACCGTTGGTGAGAACACGAGCATGCTTCTTGTCAACGACAGCTCACCCACAGTGATCCATGCGGGCCAGACTCGTCGCTTGAACGTGATGCACCATATGGGGGGAGGCGATCCTGATGTTCTGCGAGTTCGATGGACAGAGAACGGTGAGTCCCGGGAACGCGAGTTTCACGTTGGTTAGCGGGCTTAGTTACACAACTCGACAGAGCGGCAACGCCGCCGCGGTGAACGCCTGGGCCTGCTGACCGACAAGGAGACGTGTCTCGCAGGAGGCCTGGATCGCCGCCTGCTCAATGGCGGCAACCGCGGCATCGAGGTCGTCGGCTGTGCGCGCCGAGACAGAGACGAGACCCGTGTAGCGGAGCACCCCGTGCCCGGCCGTGAGGTCGGCTTCCTGCTGCAGCACATCGTGAAACTCTGCTGTCTGCGACGCGTCTTCTATTTGACCGATCCGCTGCCGTTGGGCCGCGTCAGAGATGTACTCGGTCTTCTTCTTTCGAATGTCGCGCGCAGCCTGATCTGACCGCATCGGTGTGCAGAGCAGCGAGAACGAGCGTTGGATGCCCGTGGAAAGCAGTAGCGGTGCGAGGAACCCTGGGTACACCATCGACCGCGGCCATTCGGAGATCCACAGCACAGCGTGGAAGGCCGAGTCGGTGCGCAACCGCGACCAAGACTCGTTGACGGCCACGGGCCCAGCAGTTGCGAGCGACTGCCCAAGCTCACCGTGGCGTTCCAAGGTTGCTGCAACAGCAGGGTCATAAGCTGACCGCAGGATCACCGCGATCTCACCGGATGACAACCAAGACGACGGTGAGAGATCAGCGGAGCGCAGCGCGGCGATGAGCGTCGACATCTCCTGACGGAGCACGGCTGCTGCTCCGCGAATTCCGCCACCCGCGGTGCGGACCTGACGTGAGGCAGCTCGCATGTCGAGCGACAGCGACAACGTGGTCGCGTGGCGTTCCCCGGCGGGACCCGCGCGGTCGATCAGCTCGGCATATGTGGTTGAGGCCCAGGACGCGTCGGCAATGCCGTGCGAAGCCCACCACTCGGCAAGCCCACTCCCTGAGTCAGGCAGCGTGCGCTCAAGCACTTGGAGCATTGAGATGCGACCTGACCGGCAGACCGTCGCGAGCACACGCCCCCACGAACTGACCCGGCGTTCCTGCTCACCGGGGTCGAGCAGCACGAAAGCCGGATGCGAGACAGAAACAATCGCAGTGAGAGTCTCAGCGGTCGGGTCGTGAACCATTCCTGCTCCCGTGACCGGATCGTCGTATTCGCGAAGCCGAGCCATGTCGCCGGGAAGCGCGAGTGTGCCCGCTGGGCGAGGTTTGACGACCCGTCGCCGGTAGAGAAGCTGTCCTGCGGTGGTCTTCCACACCCACCAGACGAACACCGGGATCCACTCGACGATTGCACGGCCCGCAACTCGGACCCAGACGACTACAGCCGATGCGAGCCACACGGGTGACGTGAGTGTGATGAGGATGCCGCCGCCAGCGTAGAACGCCCAGACCAGCGTGCCGACACCGAGGCCAAGAACAACGAGTTGTGCGAGAGACAGGCCAAGGAGGACGCCGCGTCGAGTTAGTCGTGAGAACTTGACGGGCACGAGGTCTCCGGCGCGATGAGCGTCGTGATTCTTCGACATGGTCAATCACTCCTTGATGCCCGGCCGAGGCCGAGGGGTACTCGGCGGTGCGGGGTCTGATCGTGGTGCTGATGGCTGAGGCACCGAAGGGGCCTTGGCGGCAGCGGGCGTGGTGGAGGGTGCAGCTCCGACCTGGCCCGCACCGGTCGCTGCTGTTTCGGCCGTGCGCTCAATCGCCTGTCCCGCCTTCGGACCCGCTGTGGCAGCGCCCTTGACGACTTCGGCTCCGATGATCGCTGCTGCGGCAGGCCCGGCAACTGCAGCGGCCCCAGCACCGGCTCCAGCCCCAGTACCTGCGCCCGCGCTCGCGCCGGTTCCGGCTTTTGCGCTCGCCGTCGTGCCGCCACTGCTCGCGCCCACCGCGGGCGCTGAGCCTCGGGCACTGCTCGACGCCGGTGATGCGCCGGTACCCGAACCGCCATCCAGAACCTTCTTGACGCCATCCCCCTGCGGCTTTGACGGAACAGGCACAGGCCGGTTGACTGCGTTCTTTGCTTCCTGCTCGCTTCCCATCGTCTGATAGAGATCGAAACCCAAGAACGAGATGAATCGATAGACCATGTACGGCGCGAACGCCGCGATGAACAGCAGCACAATGCCTGCGATCGGTTCAGTCACGGCGGCAAGGTCAGCCTCAATCGGCGTGGAGACCTGGGTGATGGCGATGAGGAACACGACAACAAGCACGAGCTTTGACACGATCAGCGCAACGACGAACGCCACCCATTTGCCGATCCAACCGCGAGTCACATCCCATGCGGCACCGGCAAACGCGATTGGCGCAAGGACGATCGCCACGAGCAGCAGAGCCTTGCGAATGAGGAGCGAGAACCAGACAATCGCGACCGCGCAGATCATGAGCCCGGCGAGGAATATCGTGATGATCGCTCCGACGCCGGGCGCAGCAATGTTGATTGTGGTAAGGCCTGCGGTGACTAGCGCGATCTTGTCGCCCATCGTCTCGGTGGTCTCTCCCGCTGCTTGGACGATGCCGATGGAAAGTTGGTCGACGATTTCCAATGCCGTTGCCGTCAGCGTGATGACGACAAACGAACCGAGCACGGCCTTCGCCGCCCCGAGTGCTGCGCGTGAGAGCGCAGCAGGTTCGCGTCGGATCAGTCCCAGGATGAGTTGGAAGCAGAAGAAGAGCAGCACGATGAAGACACCGATACCGAACAGCAGGTTGTAGACGTCGAGGTAGCCCTGCGACTGGACGTCGACGAGGGTGGTGCTATCGAAGACGGTCCACATGGCTTCGATGAGCCATCCGGCGGCTTGCCCCATCGTCGCGGCCAGCCAGTCGAATGGGGCAGACACCAACGTTGCGGCGCCTTCACCGACGGCATCGCACACACTGGAGATGACGGGGATATCGCAGACACTCATTGGATTGCTCTCGAAGTTGATGGCTTCGTGAAGCTCACACCTGCTGCCCGACGTTCCAGAAGAAGTTGATCAGCGTCACGGAAGCACCGCAGATGATCGCGGCGCCACAGGAGACGAGTACGCCGAGCTTGCCGCGAGAGGCGAGGTGTGGGTTGGATGAGTTCGCCCCGAATCCCCACACGATCGCTGACACGATCAGTGCGAGCACGGACAGGATCAGCCCGATTGTCATGACGGCGCCGACGATCACGCGCAACTGACCGATCCCGGGCAACCCGGAATCGTTCGGAGTTACGTCGATATTCATCGGCAGAACTGCGGTGAGGGTCGTGATGAGTTCGAACACGGTGGCTCCTTGGCGTGAGCACCGCCCGCGGCGGTGACGGAACAGGGTCGAGAGCCAGGTGCGCAGGTCATCTCCTGCGGGGCATAGCACGATCCGCCAAGTCCACTCGCCGAGCCACGAACTCGGGCACTCGGTCGTACAACCTCAACCGCATGCTGTCAGCGACGATGTTTCGAACGTCCTTCAGAGGTAGCGGCAAATGGACTCTGGCGTGCAGGGTTCGGATGCGGTTGCCGTGGCGTGTGCGCGAAGCTCGACGATGTTGGAGCGCAAGGCCTGCAACTTTTCGATCTGCGCGTCGATGTCTACGAGCTGACGGTCAAGGAGGCCTTGCACGTGATCGCAGGGTGACTGGCCCGAGTCGCGAACATTCAGAATCTCGGCGGTTTGTGCCAGGGTGAGCCCTGCCGCACGTGCCCGGTCAATGAATTCAAGCCTCTGAACTGACTCGTCCCCATAGCTGCGGTACCCGGTAGTGGTGCGCTCTGGCTGCGGGAGTAGCCCGCGCTCTTCGTAGTACCGGAGGGTCGACGTCGTAGTCCTTGCCTTTTCGGCGAGTTCTCCGATTCGCATGATGACCCCTCCCGTAGACAGCTTGACCTTCAACCATACTTGAAGGTGCATTCTTTCAGGAGTGGTCGAACGTACGGCCCGGTTCGATAGGGGGAAGCGCCATGACGCAACACACAGAGTTCGACCTTGCGGTGATCGGGACTGGCGGCGCAGCAATGTCCGCAGCGATCCACGCTCGATTGGAGGGTGCGAGCGTCGTCGCTATCGAGTCCGGCACGCTTGGCGGTACCTGCGTGAACGTGGGCTGTGTGCCTTCGAAAACACTCCTCGCGGCCGCCCACACACGCCACGCCGCGATCACCAATCCGTTTCCCAGCGTCTCCACGTCCGCTGGCGATGTTGACCTTGCTGCGCTGATGCAACAAAAAGACGAGCTGGTCGGCATGCTCCGCCAAACCAAGTACGCAGATATCGCCTCTGCGTACGGGTTCGAGATCCTTCCCGGCAGCGCCGCGTTCGCCAGTCCATCCGCACTGCTCGTAGATGACCGACCGGTGCGTGCCAAGTCGTATCTCATAGCTACCGGTGCAGAACCACTCATCCCGGCTATCCCCGGTATCGAACAGATCGAATACCTTACGTCAACTACAGCGATGGAATTGACCGAGCTACCCGATTCGCTTGTCGTGATCGGCGGAGGTTTCGTCGGTCTGGAACAAGCCCAACTCTTCGCCCGGCTCGGGGTGGACGTCACCGTCATCGGACGGCTCGCCCCACACGCCGAACCGGAACTCTCCTCAGAACTCCGCAAGGCCTTCCTGGCTGACGGAATTACCGTCATTGGCGACCGAGCCGCCAGCATCGCACGTATCGACGGCTTGGTGCACGTGACGACGGGCCGGGGGACAGTGGCTGTGGGTGAACGGGTACTCGTAGCCACCGGCCGCACACCGCGCACCGAAAAACTCGACCTTGCCGCAGCGGGCATTGCTACCGACGAGCGCGGCTTCGTCGTCGTTGACGAACTTCAGCGGACAACCAACCCGGCCGTGTTCGCCGCCGGTGATGTCACCGATGCACCCCAGTACGTGTACGTCGCCGCGATGGCCGGAAAGATCGCTGCGCGGAACGCCCTCGGTAGCTCTGAGCAGGTTGACTACACCGGGATCCCCTCCGTCCTGTTCACCTCGCCTCAGCTCGCTTCCGCCGGGATCACCGAAGCAGACGCCATCGCCGCCGGATACCGGTGCGCTTGCCGCTACTTGCGACTGTCCGATGTGCCCCGAGCGATCGCCAATCATGACACCCGCGGCGGCATCAAGATTGTCGCCGATTCTGACTCCGGCAAAGTTCTCGGCGTCCACGCACTCGCCGACGCTGCTGGCGAGATGATGCTCGCCGCGACCTACGCGATCAAGGCGGGATTCACCGTCACGCAACTCGCCGACACCTGGGCGCCTTATCTGACCATGGCGGAAGGCATCCGCCTCACGGCGAACCTCTTCCGGAACGAACTCCCCACCTCATGCTGCGCCTGATCTCACGGCCAGGCGACTTTGGGCGAACCGAATGGCGGAGAGTCACTTCAGCCTGATCCTGGCTCGGCTCAGGTGCGCAAAGCCATGATTGGCTACAGCTGCCCGCCCACGTTGATGAGCCAGTTGACCCACGTGACGCCGCCTCCGGCGAGGATCGCGGCGCCGAGTGCGACGAAGACCCCGGCGCGCGCCTTCGCGGCGACTCCAGGGTTGCCCGTCGACGTGGCGATGGCCCAGGTGATCGCGCTGATGATGATCATGAGCACCGCGACGATCAGGATGATGGTGAGCATCGCGCCGATCACAACTCTGAGATCACCGATGCCGCTGAGGCTGCCGAAGTCAGGAAACACGTTCATCAGAGACCAACTCCGAGAGCGGAACATCCGGCTCCTGCCGTAGCTTCGGGGAGATCTGCAGCGTCGTGATCATTGAGCCACTTCGCGGCATCCACTGCTTCGCCGTTCGTTCCACCTGGTCGAACCTCGAAGTGCAGATGTGGGCCCGTGGAACGCCCGGATGACCCCACATCGCCGATGTGTTGCCCCGCGATAACGCGCTCGCCGACGGTGACGTGGATCCCGTGCTGCCACATGTGCGCATAGGCGGTCGCGACCGTCACACCGCCGAGGCGGTGCTCGATCACGATGAGGCCGCCGTAGCCTCCGGAGAACTCGGCGACCGTCACGACGCCGTCAGTCGCGGCGAGGATCGGCGTCCCATCCGGCGCTGCGAAGTCTGTGCCGCTGTGGAAGGCGCTCTCGCCTGTGAGGGGATCGGTTCGTGGACCGAAATCACTGGTGTGCACCCAGGTTCGTTCAGGTAACGGGAACACGACGCGCGAGGCCTCCACCACGTCGACGACAGGCGACGCAGGGGCCGATGGTGTCGTCGTGGCTGCCGGTGTGCCACGCGTGAGCGTCGTGAGGATCGTCTCGGCGACGGGCTCGTAGTTGTTGTACCGGTCGGGGTACGCCGACACTTCGACGGCTTGCGCGACTTCCCCCTTACCCATGCTCTGCCAGCCGGGGATGTCGAGGAGACCACGGGGCGAGGGATAGTTGGGGCCGGTCGGGCCGCCGAAGAATGCTTTGGCTTGGTACTCGGGATCCATCAGCTCTGCGACCGAGCCCCAGCCCGATTGCGATCGCATCTGGAACAGGCCGAGTGAGTCGTGATCGGAGCCATTCCCATCGTTCGGGTAGCTGCCGGACTCGGGGTAGGCGCCGGTGTTCGCAAGCTGTCGAAGCGTCGACTCAGTCAGCGCCGCCATCAGCGCAATCTGGATGGCATCCCTCGTGACGCCGTCGATGCTCGATCCGACTGTGATGATCGTCGCTGCGTGTGTGAGCTGCTGCTTGTTCAGGGTGAACGTCTCGCCGTTCGCGGTCGTGACCACGAGAGAATCCGGCACATTTCCGACGGTGAGTCCCGACGAGGCAAGGCACGCGATGACAGCAGGATTCACCACCAGTCCGATGGTGACGAGCCCAAGGGTTGGTGCGAGCAACATCAAGGCGACCAGTGCGATCGCGAGCTTCTTCATCATGAGTCAGTCGTCCTAACGCAGCGGATTGTTCAATTGCGAGAGCCGTAGGACGTAGCAAGGGTCATCGGGCGGGCATGCGATGAAAATCGTGAACGCGACCGGCTGCTCTGCGGTGACCGGGTCGCCGTTCCACACGCCGGATCGATTGCGGATGCCCTCGATCGTGTAAGCGGCGGCGCCGTCGGGGAGCTGCCCTGGGCGAGCCTGTGTGAGCGCGTCAGCCCAGGCGTCCGGCAGGAACGTTGAGGTGATCTCCAAACGCTGCGTCGTTGCGTACGGTCGCAGCTGCGCCCACGCGCTCTGCGTGGGCAGGTAGGTGGCGATGTCGGCGGCGAGTCCCGACTGTTCGAAGCCGGTCGGGTCGGCGACGTCGAGGATGACGGCCGCGTAGTCGAGTGGCAGGAACCCACTGCCGGTGTCCCAGGTGAACAGTGCCGCGGCGACGCTGCGCGCGAACGCCTCGGCGTCGGTGGTCTGTGGGATCGTCGGGATGCGAGACTGTGACGTCGGCTCGCGAGACGGTTCTGTGTTCGGGGCAGCACTTGACGATGGAGGATCGTTCGAGTCAGCAGGTTGGCCGGATCCGATGACGAGTCCGTAGATGCCGATGCCAGCGACAAGGATCGCCAGAGACAGAGCCGCGATGAGGGCGATCAGAGTGCGGCGTGCGCGGGGAGCGGTAGGAAGCTTCATACGGGACAGGTGCGCCGCATCAGTCTCGGTTCAGAGGGCGCGAAGGTTCCCCACCTGGGTCGTCGACTCGGTGTCCGCCCGATCGATGTCCCGCGTGGCACGGAGTTGCTCAGCGACCTGAACGGTGGCTTCGACAACGTGCAGGAACATCTCGACCTCGGCGTCACTCAGTTGGCGAGCCAGTTCATCGACGTCGAAGTGTCGCCACCAGCCGTCGAGTTCCGTCCACGTGACGACGAATGCGCGAATCGGCCACGGCTCGTCGCCGTCGACGCGCGAGGTCAGTGCGATTGGCGAAGGTCGTCGTTTGGGCTTCGGAGCGTTCTTGATGCGCGCAAGTGCTTCCTCAGCCAGCTTTGCCACATCCACAACGTCACCATCGGGTTGGGCTGCGGTCACGAGTTGTCGAGCACGCTGGAAGCTCGGGTGCACGGGAGCGCCTGAGCCGATGAGTTCCAGCTCGGCCGCGATGCCTTCTCGCACGGAGTCGGGCTGACTCTCGTCGTCCGCTATCTGCTGCAGGTAGTTGATCTTCTCCAGGGTCGTGTGAGAGGCGCCCTCCGGGATCATGGCGGCGGCCTGCTCGCGCGCGTCTCCGACAGAATCTGACGGTGCCGCAAATTTTGCGGCACCGTCATTTCCCGGCTGATTCTCGGTGCTAAATCGTGATGCTTCTTGGCGACGGGCGGCATCCTCAGCCATCAACGTTTTGATCTCGCGGTATAGGGCGGCGTTTTCCAGTTGGGTGAGCGACTTGTGCAGCGCGTTGTCGTCTTGCTCAGCAAGCAGGTGTGCAAGCTCGCCCGAGATGCCCGAGCGCACCCAGACTTTGACGTGCATCCACCCCAGTCGCTTGATCGCGGCCAGCCGACGGGCACCACACACGAGATTGCCCTCCGGCGTCACAGTGATTGGTTGCAGCAGCCCGTCCCGTTCGATCGACGCGGCGAGGAGGTCGAGTTCCCCGAGATCCCTGCGGTGACGATGGCCAACGTGGATTGAGTCGACAGCTCGCTCCAGCTCAATGTGCCCGTCGTGCGTGCTCATCGTCCGCTCCCGTGTCTGGGTGCGGACGTCACGATGATCGACACGAGGTCGTCATCGAGCAGCAGGTCAGGAAGAGTCTCGCCAACAAGGATGCGAAGGAGGATGCCGCGGCCGGTGCTCGTCGCGCGATACGCGGGGTTGGGATGTCCGAGCAATGCATGCAGCAGGGCCGACCACGCATCGCCGGGCAGATCGAGGAGCGCACGAGCATGCTTGTCCCGACGCAGCACTTCGTAAGCGCTCTGCCGAGACCCTGCCCGTGCGATCGCGCCACACACGTGCTCGATCGCGGCGCGGGTCGTGCTCTCCGGCCAACCCAACGTCGCGAACAACCCGATTGAGACCTCGATCGCCTGTGTGGCGGTTCCTACGTCGTCACGTTTATTGACGTCTGCGCCATCAGTTTCGAGGTAGTTGTCGACCACATGGAACGCGGGATGGTAGTCGGCGAGCGGATTCTCCCGGTCGGCGAATCGTTCAGGGTCATGGAACGCGGAGACGTGCGGGCGGCGAGCCTGGTGCGTCGCGCACAGCAGCCCCTGCCCGCGCTCTTCGGCAATGCACGTGATCTGCACGCCGCGAGTGACGACGGCCCAGGGGTCGTCAGCCTCGCGCGCCGAACGAGTTCGCATCACGTCGAAGGCTGCGGACGCGGCCTCCCACGGGTCGAGCCCGTGTTTGCGAGCGAGCGCCCCATACTTCTCGGCAGCGAACGCGGCGAGTTCCGCGGCAACGCGGTCGTGTTTCCAGGCGCGGGCTCCCGACTGGCGCAACCGGTGCAGCAGGGTGCGCAACCCTTCGCTCGTGGTGAAGTCCTCGCGAGGGTGCGACGGAGAATAGTGAGTGGTCATGACAAGAGCACCTCCTGCTACGCAGGTGCGCACCCGCTCCCCGCTGGGGAGGTTTGATGCAGATGAGGTACCCATGACAATGTCCGATCTTCACGATCAGGCGGCGCCGATCGAGCTGCGGCCCGCATCCGTTCGAGTGGCACCGCGCCCAAACGCTGACAGCGGAGGGAGGCGACGTGCACGTTCGGCGATGCGTCGGGTGCCGTCCTGTGCCGCTGCGCGCGTGCGCCGATGCAGCTCGGACTGGAAGTTGATCCCCGCACCGGCCACGCGTGCGCTGCTGCGAGCCACAAGGTCGGTCGGGCGTACCCATTCGACACCGCGACCTCGGTATGTCGCAGGATCACGCATCGAGCCCCTGCGCTGATTGCGGAGCCTCGCCAACTCGACCGCTTCGTGCCTCGTCGTGACGTCGGTGGTTTGCGCATCGATGGGGTGGTTGCCGACGTCGGCCGCGTTCTCGTTCATCTCTTGTCCTCAGATTCGTCGGGTGCGGAACGCGCCCGCTCATGTTCAGTAGGTACGCTCGCGAACCAGCGCCCGACGGTCGAAGGATGCACCTCCAGCTCGCGGGCAATGCGCTTGTTTGACCACCCTTCTTCACGCAAAGCGGTCGCCTGTGATTGGGGCGAGAGGAGCGCGTCATCGGTGTGCTCTTCGGCGGCCTCCGGCGTGCGCATGAGCAGCACCGTCAAGTGCGTGATCGCCAGTAATACGACTGGCGGAACGGCAGCGACAGCCGCGGCGAGCACGCTTGGAACGTCGGCATCGGCGGCGACCACCGCGTGGATCGAGTTTGCCGTCACTGAAACGGCTGCGGCTCCCGCAAGCAGCGCCCATGGATACCAGGCGGTGCGTGACCCGGCGAGCGCAACAACTGCAACGGTCGAAACGACGATGACGCCGTCGACAATGAGCGGCCACGCCCATGCTTGCCCCGCACCGATGCCCGAGCGGGCAGCGAGATCCGCCAGGGAGGTAAACGACAGCCAGAACGCTCCCGCAGCGATGAAGACCGTGCCCGCGACGGCCGTGATGATCGCCGATCGGCGCGCCCGAATGCTCCTCATGCCAAGGCCCGAGAATCCGTGACTGGTCGCGGTCGGTGGGGCGGCGTCATGGGGCCGTCCGCGGGTAAGCGTTGAGGCGACGGGCCATGCACGGATCGATAGGCCGAGCGGACGGTCGTCGTCACTTCACGCTCGCTGAGCCCAGCAGTCGCACCCGCGGCCGTGAGAGCGTCGAGCGCCGCTCCTGTGGGGACGTCTTTCTCCGCCATTTTGCAGGCTGCCCAGAAGACGCCATGGTTCCGCTCGCCCTCTTGGAGGCGGGATACCCAACTCGCCAATCGCGTGAGATCAGCGGGCGCCATCTCTGTGGCTGCATCGCGTGGGTTCGCGGACGGCCGTGGAGGATCCAAGAAATCACGAAGGCGCTGTGCGTCGAGCGGATGACCGCTTCCGTGAGCGAGCCGCAACGTCTTGTAGCGCCGTGCTTCACCGTCAATGGTCCGCACCGAGGGCGGCAGGATGATGTAGCCGCCATCGCCACGAAAGTCGATTCCCGCTCGCGCCGACTGCCATGACCTCTGATCCGTGTTGCCCCTCGCAGGGAAGTACAAGTGCAGGCCGCCCGATGGTGTTTCCACCGCTGCGACACAGCCATCTACCAATCCTTCGCGTCGCGCACGCTCCAGCGCCTCGTATCCGTCGACAGTGCCATGAACGTCGACATCGACGACAACGAGTCCCGAGGCGGCACCCGTCGGCATCCCGATGTTTGCGGTGGGCATTGCAGTCCACCAACGCCGCACCAGGTCCGCTTCGGCACTCGCCGCGTGAAATCCTCCCGCGACAGCTGGGCGCTTCCCGCCAGAGACACATGGGAAGACCGGGATGCCGCTCGCTGCCAACGCGAGTG
This sequence comes from Microbacterium sp. LEMMJ01, assembly GCF_002114135.1. Lineage (NCBI taxonomy): Bacteria > Bacillati > Actinomycetota > Actinomycetes > Micrococcales > Microbacteriaceae > Microbacterium > Microbacterium sp. LEMMJ01. The sequence continues at coordinate 15,629 of NZ_NCTV01000023.1, read as the reverse complement.
CGCTTCGACCGAGTGGGTCCCCGCGACCCATTCGATCGAGCAGCTGCGCGAATGAATCTGCCACGCTCATCACAGACCCCGCGAGTCGGTCGTTGCCGCGTGTTTCGAGCTGCTCGCGATGGCTGGCGCAGTGTTCGTGCGCGTCGCGGCGGCGGAGTTGGTGCGCCCGTTGGTGCGATCGAGCCCAGGGGGAGTGCCATCGCCGATCATCTGCGTGTCCAGCTGGTCGAGGATTTTCATAGCGGTGGCGCGCACTCGTTTTCCGGTCGCGCGAACGATCTCCGCGGGTTCTTTACCGTCGACGTTTGCGGCCCACGAAGTGACATAGGGGATCGTGTAGTCACGGGTGTCCATGCCGTGCGCGGCGCCAATCATCAGCGCGACGGACTCGGCCTCCACTTCGCCGACGCCCCGGTGCTGCCGTGCGGCATCTTGATCAGGACCGTGCATCAGCACATGGGCGAGTTCGTGAGCAAGAGTCTTCACGCGCGCCGCGGGATCCATGTTCTCTCGGACTTTGACCGTCTTCTCGGTGTAGTCAGTGACACCGTTCGCGCCGTGGATCAGGCCTTCGTGCTCTACATTGAGGAGCTGAAATCCTGCCGCCTCGATTCGCTCGGCGAGTCCCGCCCAGAGGCCTTCCGGTGCTTCGCCCTTCAGCAATGTCGGTGCAGGTGGAGCTGGAAGGGAGCCGCCGGAAGTCTGCGCCGCGTCCCACACGTAGGCGGGACGAACGCCAATCATCTTCGAGCGGACTTCCTCGCTCGGTCGTGGCTTCTCGAATCGGTTGAGTCGTCGCCACGACGTCGGATCACCAGGCGTCGGCGAGGCGAATCGACCGGTCACCGGAGCGAGGATCTGATATCCAGGCTGCCCCTTCTCGACCTGACGGCCCAACTGCTGCCATTGCTTGTACCCGGCCACGTATGACGGCATCGGCTCGGACACGAGACCTGCCTCGAATGCGGCGGCGTGCTGCATCCAGATCAGCAGGGTGTTGTTGAACGAACGGCTGCGAAACCTGGCTGCGAACCGGAGCGCAGCCGCCCAATCCTCACCGGACACCAGCTTGTCGACCGCTTCGGTGAGCTTCTCATGCAGCTCATCGAGCTTCGCTTCGCGGGTGGCACGGCGTTCATCTGTCGACACCATCGGGTGCTCTCCTCTCCGGCGCGCCACGTCGCAGGAGTGCGTGGCGATACACCGGTCAGGTGGGCGAGCGAGTCCACGAACTCTGCGGATGTGATTGCATGTTCCAGCCGCACGACCTAACGACTCGTTCCGGCGCGAGTGCGGACGACAAGGCGTAGATAGCCAGAATCTGGGCATGGTTCACCTCCCTAGGAGTGATCGAAGGGTCCAGAGGGTCCCGGGCGTTGAGCATGCTCAAAACGTGTGGGGATTCGTTTCTAACACCGACCGTTGAGCATGCGCAACCCTTGATTTGTTCATGCTCAACAGCTATATTGAGCATGCGTAACGTGCCGGGATTACCCTGCCGAAGATGCTTCTCACCGCGAGCGAAGGAGGTCAGCGCGCATGACCGACGACGAGAGCGCGACTGCGGCTGCGGATCTTGCGAAGCGCCTGCGGCTGTTGCTCGATGTTGCAATCGCCGAGACCGGCTCCGAGCCGACCTACTCGCAGATCGCGTCGTATCTCCGTGATCGAGGGACCAACCTGTCGAGGTCTCGTTGGACGTACATGGTCAACGGGCACCGGTACGTTCAAGACCCCGCCGTCTTTGCGGGGCTCGCAGCGTTCTTTGACGTCGACACCGACTTCTTGATCGGCGCGAACGACGCCGTAGTTCCCGAAAAGGTCAGTGCACAGCTCGATCTCGTGCGCTCCATGCGTGCGGCGAAGGTCAAGTCGTACGCGGCGCGCACACTTGGAGATATCTCACCGAAGGCACTCCAAGCCATCAGCAAGTTCTTGGATGAGGAAATGACGCACACAGACAAGCAATGACGGCGTCGCTCACGTAGCCGAGTCGATGCCGCGAAGTGCCCTCGAAGGAGGTGAGCGCAACGTGAATATCGAACAGGTCGTTCAGACGGCCGTCTCGGATCTTGCCCTCGGCAGTGTCTTCACCTTCGACGATCTCTACGGTGTTGTGCAGCAACGCAGGGGGCGCCGCCTGCGTATCGTCGAGCTTACCGAGATCGGCGATCATGACGGACTCTGCGCGGTCTGGTTCACGACCGACGAAGACGACATCATCATCCATGCGCGCACGGACTCCGCCCTACATCGCCAGCAGTTTGTTCTACACGAGCTGTCACACATGATCTTGGGTCACTGCGACGGCGACGAGTGCACAGAGGCGGACGTGCTCCTGCCTGACATTCCTCCGCACACTCGCGCACGTCTGCTCAGGCGGCAGGATCTTGATTCCGACACCGAGATTGCGGCGGAGTCTCTCGCGGACCGGCTTGCGGCAGGGATCCGAGGGTCCGCTTTTGCGGAGTCTCGCTACTTCGAGGTCTTCGGATGATACAAACGCTCGTTGCGATCCTGATGTGGCTACTCGTAGCGAGCCTGCTGGTCCTGCGACGCGGGCGCCCTGATCGCAGCATTACTTACGCATCGGTCACGATCGCCACCGCAATGACCCTCAACGTCGACGCGATCTACCTCGCTGTCGATCCCGTCTTCGGCGGAACAAACATCGCGACTCTGCTTTCGGATGTTCTCCTGATGATTGGGCTCTTCTTCCTGGGCCGCGCGGCGATGAAGGCTGGTGAGTATCGTCCCCGGCTGGTGCGAGCCGCCGTCGGGCGCCCCGCGCTGATCCTTGCCCTGGTCACGACGACGGTGTTGTTCTTCTTCATCGACCGAGGTGCGTCGACCGCGACATTCATGCTTGACCTCGGCGACCAACCGGTGACGGCCGCCTACTCAATGATCGGCTTCACCTACTGCGGCATCGTTCTCGCTGCCATGCTCGCGTTGGCGGCACGCCAACTTCGCGTCGGCACCGGGATCCAGCGCATCCCCGCACTCCTCCTGCTCCTTGGCTCGGCGTGCGGCGTAGGCTTGGCCGTCGTGGTCCTCGTAATGGATGTCGCACACGTCGCGGGTCACCTGGAACTGATGCGCACGTTCGGCGAAGCATACGGGCCGCTCTCGCTGCTAACTTTCCTGTTCTTGTGCGCCGGGTTCGCGGGGCAACCAGTTGTCAGGTCGTTGCGTGAACGCACACGGCGCGCGCAGATAGCGCAGATCACGGGGGAGCTGGAACCGCTCTGGCAGCGGGCTACGAGCGTTCGACCGGGGCTCAGCGGCACCGATGCCCTCGGCGCCAGTCTTGACGACCCTGAAGGACGATTGCATCGCGAAGTGGTTGAGATTCGTGACGCCATGATCGATCCACGCGTGACATTCGAGGTGGCGCCTGCTGAAGAAGCTCTCCTGGAACGGGCTGAGGCGCAACTTCTGGGGCTCGACCCGGGCGTGGCGCGCACAGGTTTGCGTGCGGATCGCGGCGACAGCAGCAGGGAGCACGCATGAAGCGGCGGCTCGCGATCGGCGGCGCTATGGTCGTTGCCGCTGGTGCAGCCCTGGGATGGACGATCGCGCGGAAGCTAACAGCACCAGTCGGGCCACGCCGTTTCAAGCTGACCTTGCGCAGCGTTGAGGTCAATGGTGATCGCCAACTTCTTCTGCTCGACCGCACTTGCGATACCGAAGCGCCCGGCACCTACAATCTCTGGTTTGAACGCGGCGGATGGGCGCAACTCGGCAACGAAGTCGAGTATCGCGGTCAGTACCAAGTCGCGCGCGCCCTCGTGGGAGTGACACCAGGGCTCACACCGCGAGAAGGCGATCGAGTCTCGTGGAGCGGCATCTACTTCGCTTCGCCCACCGATGCCGGGCTCGATGCCAGTGACATCGTCATCAGCACCGCCGTCGGCCACGCGCCCGCCTGGCGGCTCAACGGCGACATATCGACCTGGGCGATTCATATCCACGGTCTGGGCAGCCCCCGAGCGGGCACGCTCCGTGGGGTACAGGTCGCCACGGAATTGGGACTCACATCACTCGTAGTGAGCTATCGCAACGATGGTGAAGGGCCCACCTTGGGGTCCGGTCGATCCACGCTCGGCGCCTCCGAAACCGAAGACGTCGAGGCCGCGATCGGATACGCGGTTCGCCGTGGAGCCGAACGGATCGTGCTGTTTGGTTGGTCTATGGGCGCTGCGATCGCACTGCGGATCGCGCATCGGTCGGACTATGCGCCACTGGTAGCAGGGCTCGTGCTTGATTCACCGGTGCTCAACTGGGTCGAGGTCATCAAAGCCAACTGCCAGCGCGCCGGGTTCCCGCGCGGTGCCGGGCTGTTTGCCGTGCCGTGGCTCACCGTTGGTCCGCTCGCGCGCCCGCTGGGGCTGTCGAGCCGAGTCCCGATCCGTGAATTCGATTGGGTGGCGCGCGTCGAGGATCTTGCCGCGCCTACGCTGATCCTTCACGGCACTCGCGATGATTCAGCTCCCATCAGCTCATCACGTGCGCTCGCGAAGAAACGTCCAGACCTCGTGCAGCTGGAGATCTTCGAAGCGGGTCACACGCTGGCGTGGAACTCGGACGCCGAAAAGTGGAGGGCGACCACCTCAGCATGGCTCTCCGGCCGTCTCACCAGTTAAACACTGTCTTGGTGACGCACACAGGATTACACTCGGACAAACCCTACTCAGCTCGGTAGCACTCCGATATCATCGGAGTGACCGCCCATTTGGGCTGAGAGGGAGGACCAACGTGACCGAGCCGTGGCTGTCTGCCGACGACATCGCCTCCCATCTCGGTGTCACCAAGGACACCGTCTACGCGTGGATCGCTGAGAAGAGCATGCCTGCCCACAAAATCGGGCGCCTCTGGAAGTTCCAAGCGAGCGAGGTCGATGACTGGGTCCGCCGTGGCGGTGCAGCCGCACCAGGGGAGCCCAAACCGTCCTGACTACCCGCCCGAAACGCCGCCACCGGCATCAATGTCGGTGGTCACTTATACCTTGATCTACTGCCCATTCTTGAAAGGAGGCCCAATGCCACACAGCACAGGTGATCGTTACGCGCTGTCGTTTACTACTGGCGGCCTCCTCGCGCGGGAGGCCGCCGTCTTGGCACCCGTATACGGCGAACTCCGTGACTGGGCGAAGGTCCGAGACGGTGCAGTGGAGGAGAACCTCCTGCAGACGAGAACCCACAGCACGGGTGTCCGGCGCGTGCGCGAAACCGTCAGCCGTCTGTCGGTGCTCTCGGACCGTGAGCTTGAGATCCTCGCTGACGTCACTGCCTCCGAGCGCGGCCACTTGATGTGGGCCGCCGCGTGTCGTCGCTACGAACTCATCGGGGAGTTTGCGGAGGAAGTGCTCCGTGAGCGTTTCCTCACCTTGGCAGGCACCGTGTCTTACGAAGACTATGACTCCTTCTATCGAACCAAGGCCATGTGGCATGACGAGCTGGAAGAAGTCACGGACCAGTCCTACAAGAAGCTCCGGCAGGTGCTGTTCAAGATGATGGTCGAGGCCGGGCTATTGACCACACAGGGCGCCATCGAGCCTGCGCTTCTCTCTGCCCGCGTGTCCGAGTGCCTCACCGAGCGCACGCCGAGCGACATCCGCTTCTTCCCGACGAGGACGGTCTGATGCCCCTGCAATCCAAGCCCACGCTGGCTCAGCAAGAGGACCACCTGTTCAAGGTGCTCAGTAGCGAACGCTTCCTCAAGATGGAGGGCCTCGGCAATGAGGTCGCCCACTTCATCTACGACTATGATCCGTCGTGGGCGCTTGACGTTGCGCAGGCGAAGAAGCGCATCAAGACCAAGCTCGACACCGAGCTGGGGATCAAGGTTTTCGAGATCAATCTTTATGACTTGTGTGTTGATCTGCTCAAGAAGCGCAACGTCTGGGATCGAGTTCTTGCTGCTGAGCCGTCGATGGACAAGCCAGAGTTCCTCAAGATGCTGCAGAACATGCTTGACCCGCAGATGCATCTCGCCCCTGCGATCAAGGAGCTGATGGCGGCCGAGTCATTCCAGATCCTCTTCCTTACCGGAATCGGCGAGGTGTTCCCGTTCGTGCGCTCGCACACCGTGCTCAACAACCTGCAGACCGTCGTATCTGACAAGCCGATGCTGATGTTTTTCCCTGGCCGATACGAGGTGTCAGCCACTCAGGGCTCAGCGGAAAGTGTCAAGGCGGGTGAGACAGATTCCGTCAGGCGGTCTGTATGAGGGCCTCCTGTGAGGGCTGGTTGATCCAGGCGGCCTCGGGCAGCTTGGGCGCCTGGGGTCGGCGGTGGCCGAAGCGCTCGGGACGGGCGGCGTAGGCCGCGTCCAGGGTGGCCTGGCGCTGGGCGCGGACCTGCCCGGCGGTGCCGAAGTGGACGCTGGCGGGGGTGTGCAGCCCGATCCCGCAGTGGCGGTGCTCGTGGTTGTAGTAGGCGAAGAACTGCTCGGCGAACGCGCCGGCGTCGGCCAGGGACCCGAAGCGCTCGGGGAAGACCGGGGCGTACTTCAGCGTCTTGAACGCCGCCTCGCTGTAAGGGTTGTCGTTCGACACGTGCGGGCGGGAGTGCGACCTGGCCACCCCGAGGTCGACGAGCAGCTGAGCGACCGGTTTGGAGGTCATCGAGGTCCCGCGGTCGGCGTGGATCGCCTCCGGCACGCCATGGATGCCCATGGCGTGCTCGAGCAGGTTCTTGGCGATCTCGGCGTCCTCGCGGGCCGCGATGGTCCAGCCCACGACGAACCTGGAGAAGATGTCGAGCACGACGTACAGGTCGTAGTACACGCCCCGCTCCGGCCCCTTGAGCTTTGTGATGTCCCAACTCCACACCTGCCCCGGCGCCGTCGCGACGAGCTCGGGCCGGGTCCGGGGCGGGTGGCTCGCCTGCCGGCGCCGTTCCCCGGCCATGTCGTGCTCGCGCAGGATCCGGTGCATCGTGGACATCGAGCACAGGTAGGTGCCCTCGTCCAGCAGCGTGGCCCAGACCTGGGCGACCGACTTGTCCGCGAACCGCTGGCTGGTCAACACGGCCAGCACGTGGGCCCGCTCGGCGGCGGACAGCTTGTTCGCCGGTGCCGGCCGCGGTGTCCGTGGACGTGGCGGTGGCGGGTTCTTGGCCCGGTAGTGACTGGCGCGGGAGCGACCCAGCAGCGCGCACGCAGCCGCGGTGCCGACGTGCTCGGCCAGCCCGTCGACGGCCGGGTTGATCACCGCGGCGACCGCGGCGGCTTGTCCGCGCTCTCGGAGAGCGTCTCCAAGAGCGCGTGTGCTTTTCCCATCAGGTCCAGCGCCGCCCTGGTCTTGGCCAGCTCGGCCTCGGCCTTCTCCGCCCGGGCCCGTAGCGCCTGCAGCTCCCGCTCGCGCCGGTCCCGCGGCTTGCTGCCCAGCCCGGACAGCGAGCCGGCGGCCGCGGCCTTGCGCCACTCGATGATGTGGGAGGTGTACAGGCCCTCCCGGCGCAGGATCTCCCCACGCCCAGAGCGGTCCGCGGCGTCGTACTCGGCCAGGATCGCCGCTTTGAACTCGGCGGTGAACGTCCGCCTCTTGGGCCGGTCAGCACGAGGAGCCATAGCCCCATCATCGGTGCCGACGTCAGCAACCGTCATCGTCATCTCAGTATTGGTCCGTTCTCGCCCCGTGCAGTGCGAAGGTCAGCAGTGCTGGTGTCTCACCCCATCCTGACGCACAGGGCTCGAGCGGGAGCGCTTGTTCAGTCGCGCGTGGATCTTCGTGGGTCACGAATCAGAGATCCCTCAGCCCGGCGACTACGTGGTGCGGCGAGTGCTCGACGACTCGTTCATCGTGGTGCGCGACGAGAGTGGCTCCGTCAAGGCGATGTTCAACATGTGCCTGCACCGAGGAATGCAGGTGTGCCGGGCGGAAATGGGCAACGCCTCGCACTTCCGCTGCCCGTATCACGGCTGGTCGTACCGCAACGACGGACGAATCGTGGGGCTGCCGTTCCACGAAGAGGCGTACGGTGGCGAGGCTGGCTTCAATCGCAAGGGAGCCCGCCTGCTTCCGGCGCCGAGCCTCGACAGCTACAACGGGTTGATCTTCATCAGCATGGATCCGGATGCGCCACCGCTGATCGACTACCTCGGCGATTTCGCTTTCTATCTCGACTACTACACGAAGCAGAGCTCCTCGGGCATCGAGCTCCGCGGCCCGCAGCGCTGGCGGGTGAAGGCGAACTGGAAGATCGGCGCAGAGAACTTCGCCGGCGACATGTACCACACGCCACAGACCCACACCTCGGTGGTCGAGATCGGCCTCTTCCGCGAACCGAAGGCGGAGAAGCGTAAAGACGGCAACACGTACTGGGCGGGCAACGGCGGAGGCACGACCTACAAGCTTCCGGAGGGAACGCTCGAGGAGCGGCTGCGCTACGTGGGCTACCCCGACGAGATGATCGACCGGATGAAGGAGGTCTGGTCCCAGGACCAGCTCAATGTGATCGGCGAGAACGGCTTCATGATCTCGGCGGCCTCGATCTTCCCGAACATGAGCTTCGTGCACAACTGGCCGAAGGTGGAAGACGGCGACGACGTGCTCCCGTTCATCTCGATCCGTACCTGGCAGCCGATCAGCGAGAACGAGACCGAGGTGCTTTCCTGGTTCGCCGTCGACGCAGCGGCACCGGAGGAGTTCAAGGCTCTGTCGTACAAGGCGTACCTGATGTGCTTCGGCAGCACGGGGATGTTCGAGCAGGACGATGTGGAGAACTGGGTGTCCCTTACGAACACCGCGAAAGGGAATATGGCGCGGCGCTTGCTGCTGAACAGCCGGATGGGCGTGCTGAAAGACGGCAGATTCGTCGTGGAGCCGCTCGGACCGGACGCGTTCTCTGGCCCGGGCGTGGCCCACGTCGGTTACGGAGAGTACAACCAGCGGCATCTGCTCGAGCGCTGGGCGGACTACCTCGAGACGGAGCCGACCGCGCTGATCATCTCGTCGGTGGGGATGCCGGAGGGGCTGTCATGACCGAGGCGCGCTGGGTTCGACTGAAAGAGTCGCCGCTCGGAGCACATACGACCAAAGCCACGCGGGTGGGGAGTTCGTTGTCGTTCTCGGACGGCCTGCATCTGGAGACGCACAGGTGGCTCGTCGAAGAGGCATACATCCTCGACGAGCAGCGGTACGAGGACTGGCTCGACCTCATCGCCGACGATGTGCACTACATCATGCCCGTGCAGGTCACTACCGCGCTCGGCGCCGGGTACTCGACGTCTCCGGGCATGGCGCATTGGGACGAGAACAAGTACTCCCTGAGCCGGCGGGTCGCCCGCTTCCTCACGGAACACGCCTGGACAGAGGATCCGCCCTCCCGGCTCCGTCACTTCGTCACGAACGTGCGCACCTTCGAGAGCGACGTCCCGGGCGAGGTCGTCGTCGATTCTGCGGTGCTTCTTTTCCGCAGTCGCGGCGACGTGCACGAGCCCGCGGTGATCTCGGCCGGCCGCGAAGACGTTCTGCGACGTGTCGGCGGCGGGTTGCAGCTCGCACGCCGAACCATCACGGTCGACGAGTCGGTCTTGCGCACACAGAATCTGGCGATCTTCCTATGAAACTCGAATGGGAAGGCGAAGAGGACGACCGCATCGCGGCCATCGCAGCAGCAGACGAACGTCAGCGGCTCGAAGACCAGCGGGTAGGGGCTCCGATCTCGATCGCCAATGAGTTCTCGGAGATCCGGGTATCTCGCGTGGAGACACGCAACGGCTCCCGGCTCCTGATCGAGTCGCCGCGATCCGGGCAGTGGGTCGCTCTCGATCCGCTCGAGCTCGAGGCGCTGACCTGGCAGACTACGGCGACGTTCTCCGCCATGATCGCCCAACCGTTCGCACCGATGTTCCCTGAGATAACGCCTGAAGAAGCAGGAGAGGAGTGACACATGCCTGTCGTGAAAGCGGATCTCGGGCTCTGTCAGGGCTACGCCAACTGCATCATGGCCGCGGGAGACTATTTCGATCTCGATGACGACGGCGTCGTGATCCTGCTCAGAACAGAGGTCGACGAGGCCGACCGGAAACGGGTCACCGAGGCGGCGAACAGCTGCCCGGTTTCCGCGCTCCGGGTGGAAGACGAATGACGACAGCGATTGTCGGTGCGTCGATCGCGGGGGTACGGGCCGCGCAGGCGCTTCGGGCAGAGGGGTATCGCGGAGACGTTGTGCTCATCGGCTCCGAGCCCGTGCTGCCCTACGACAAGCCGCCGCTGTCGAAGGGATACCTCGTCGGTGCAGGTGCAGCCGAGGTCACGCTCCTCACGGCGGCGGAGGCGCTCGAGCTTAACATCGACCTTCGTCTCGGTGTGCCGGCGGTAGGTCTGGACCGTGCGTTGTCGGAGCTCCGGCTGGCGAATGGACGGCGGGTCGGCTTCGATGACCTCGTGGTGGCGACCGGCGTCCGCGCGCGGCCGTCGCCGTGGGGTGAAGGCGAGGGAATCCATGTGCTGCGGACACTCGACGACGCAGACCGGCTGCGCGCCGAGCTAGTTCCCGATCGCAGGATCATCGTCATCGGAGCGGGCTTCATCGGCGCCGAGGTCGCCGCGACCGCTCTTGGGCTCGGAGTCGATGTCACCCTGGTCTCGGCGACACGCGACCTGATGTCACGCCGGCTCGGTGACGAGATTGGCGCCCTCTTCTCGCAGAAGCACTCCCGGCATGGCGTACATGCGGTTCTCGGACGGACGGTCGCGCAGATCGACGGTGCGAAGGGAGACTTCCGCGTGCTCCTGGATGACGGTTCCGAGCTCCACGGTGATGTCGTCGTCATCGGCATCGGGGCAGTGCCGAACGTCGAATGGCTCGAGGACTCAGGGCTCGAGATCGACGACGGTCTCGTCTGCGACGAATTCCTCACGGCACTCGGCGCCCCGGAAATCCATGCGATCGGCGATGTTGCGCGGTGGCGGCATCCGGTTCGCGGCGATCTCACCCGTCTTGAGCACTGGACGAATGCGGTCGACCAGGCGCGCTGTGTCGCGCACAACATCGCTCATCCCGACGACCGACGCTCATATCTGCCTGTCGAGTATGTCTGGAGTGACCAGTTCAACTGGAAGCTGCACATCGTCGGTCGCACGACGGCAGTCAACCCCGAGATGGTGACGGACCCTCGAACACCCGACCGGATCGCGTCTCTGTACTCTCAGAATGGTCTGTCATTCGACGGGGCAGTGGTACTGAATTGGCCCCGCGCTCTCGTCGAAGTCCGCCGGTCCATCGCAGCGGGATCGTCGCTTTCCGACGTTCGTGTACGACTGGGCCGGCTGCTCGAATCGGCGTCCGGATAGACCTGGACGGGATCGCCTTGCCCTTGATGGCGGCCCTGAGGGCCGGCAGGAACGATACAGTTTCTGTTGTGCAGAGAAATAGAGCAGCCGACGGAGTCGATGCGGCTCCGCAATACCGATCGAGTCGGTCGACAATGCCCTGAAACTCCTGCTCCTGCTCGGTGAGAAGAACGAACTTCGACTGACGGACGCCAGCAAGCACCTGGGTGTCGCGACCTCAACGGCGCATCGCATCCTCGCGATGCTTCAATGGCGAGGATTCGTGCGGCAAGACCCGCGAACGAAGACATACGGGCCAGGGCCGTCGTTGACCACGATCGCCTTCTCGGTGCTGAGAAAGATGGACATCCCGCAGATCGTGCAACCGATCCTCGAGGAACTCAGCCACCAAGCCGGCGAGACGGTTCACCTCGGCACGCTCGACGGCAACTCCACTCGCTTTCTCGCAGTCTCGGAACCGACGACGGCGGTGCGAGTCGCTTCACGGTTGGGCAAGGAGATGCCGGCCCATTGCACCTCCACGGGAAAGGTTCTCCTGGCGCAGCTCCCGCGAGAACAATTGGACCGTCTCTACCCCGACGAGCAACTCTCACAGGTGACTCCGCAGTCGATCCGTACCAAGACCGAGCTCCTCGCACAACTGGATCTTGTCGCGAAGCAGGGCTATGCAACGAACCGGGAGGAGAGCGAGGAGGGCGTGGCCTCGGTGGCCGTGGCCGTTCCCTCGGCGAGCGGGCTGCGGTTGGCGATCAACGCATCTGCCCCGGTGTTCCGCTTGCCTCCCCGCAAGGTGAAGACCCTCGTCGCACTCCTCGATGAGGCAGCCGTACGTCTGGCCGACCTGACCTCCTGAAGGCTCGTCGTCTCTTTCCCCTGCGACCTGGTGCAGGGGTCGTTCGGCGCGTTCTGAAGAGAGCTCGAGCCATGCTGGACTGTTGGCGCCGCGCAAGCTATTGTGTCTTCTAGTTAGGAACAAGTTCTGCTCAGCAGATAAATATGCGAAGAGGATGATCAATGCAGATCGTACTGGTGCACGGCGGATGGGTAGGCGGCTGGGTGTGGGACGGCGTCGCCGACGAATTGCGCAGAATGGGGCACGAGGTGATCGCGCCGACGCTGCGCGGTCTCGAAGACGGTGACGTGGACCGCTCCGGCGTCACGATGAGCATGATGGCGCGCGATCTGATCGATCAGGTAAGAGAGCTCACCCAGCTCGACATCGTGCTCGTCGGTCATAGCGGCGGAGGTCCGCTCATCCAACTCGTCGCTGAGGCGATGCCCGAGCGCATCGGCCGGGTCGTCTTCGTCGACGCCTGGGTGCTGCGCGACGGCGAGACCATTAACGACGTGCTCCCCGATCCGTTGGTCGCAGCGACGAAGGCGCTTGCGAGTCAGTCCGACGACAACACCATCGTCATGCCGCCTGAGCTCTGGGCCGCGTCTATGCAGGACATGTCCCCGTTCGAGCAGCAGCAGCTCGCCGCGCTCGAGCCGAGGCTCGTCCCAGCGCCGGCAGGCTGGTCCGATGAGCCGATCCGCCTCGACCGGTTCTGGGCGAGCAGCATCCCGTCAAGTTATGTGTTCCTCGCTCAGGACCAGGCCGTTCCCGCTGAGATCTACCAGGCCGCGGCCGGGCGGCTTGATAGTCCGCGCACGATCGAGATCGACGGAAGCCATTTGGTGATGCTCACGCATCCGGAGAGGCTCGCACGGGCCCTCGACGCCGTCATTGCCTAACAGGCCTGGGGAAGCTATGGATTCGATTTCACGCCCAGACGACGTCGCGCCGATCTCGTACACCGAACTGGCGCCGTCGGGTGCGCCTGCTCGGTGGATCGTCCTCGTGCACGGGGGTGGTGCCTCGAACGAGTACTATCTCGAGACGCCCGACGGCCGACAGGGCTGGGCGGCACGATTCGTATCGCATGGCTACGGTGTGCTGGTGGTGGACTGGCTGGGGTTGTCCTATGAGGCGGCCCAACACGTCGATGATCGTGCGGCGTCTGCGCGGCTGGACTATGAGAGCGTGTGCCGAGGGATGGGCGTGTTCCTCTCTGGTCTCGGCCGGAACGTCGTGCTGGTCGTGCACTCGATGGCAGGTCCGATTGGCTTCCGCCTCCTAGAGACGCATGGCGATCTCATCGACGGGCTCGTAGCCGTCGCTCCGGGCCCGCCTGGAAATATACAGGCGGTGCCCGAGATCGTGAGGGAGTCCGACCAGGAGGTCTCCATCCGTGGAGCGGCCATCGACTGGACCATCCCGAAGATGGGTTTCTGGGAACCCACAAGCGCCTTCGTGAACGACAAGGCCATCGGACCCAGCCGGCGGTTCCCCCGCGAGTGCATCGAGGTGTTCCGCCGCACCCTTCGGCCGATCCCGGCCCGGATGCTTTATCAGCGTCAGAACATCGGTGGGAGCCAAATGAGGATCGGGCCGACCGACGCGTTCACGAACAAGCCGATTCTCGTCTTCACGGGTGGAGCCGATACCGACCACCCCTCGCAGCTGGATCAGGACATCGTGGCCTGGCTCACCGATCAGGGCGCCGCCGTCACCTTCTGGTCGTCCGAACTGCCTCTTCTCGCTGGGAACGGCCACTCGCTGATGGTCGAAGACAATAGCGACGAGATCGCTGACGAGATCGCGCGGTGGATCACGGCGCTCTGACTCGCCACCGTATCGTCCCGGCCATTATTTCAGCCGACCCGACGTCCCCAACAGCGGAGGAGAACGCCAGTCGTTTCCTTCGTGTCACTCGAGGGAACGCTGTGCCAGCTCGTTGCCGACTACGACTTGGTCGATCGGGCCCTTGCTCGAACTCCTCATTTCATACGTCTGGCGATGGACTCAAGGGAGATGTTCGCCGACGGCCGCGTGCAACTCCAGGTCATCGGTGGACAGCTGAGGCGTCTGCCACGACGCATCGAGACGATCGGTTCGCAGCTCGAACGGAACGTTCGGGCTGAGCATAAGGATGTTCCGAGACCTCCAGGAACGCGGATGGATCGGTTCGTTGGTCGGGGAGCTGACGACCACCCTGGTTGGCGTGGCGCTTATCGTCGCTGCGGTGCTACTTTCGGTCTCGGGGGGTGGCCCCCAGCTCGCCCCGACGTCGCACTCCTACCGTTCCTAGGGGCGGGGTGGTCGGCCTCGCGGGCAGGCTCCTCGTGCTGAGGCCGCTGCGCACCTCCTTGATGCGCACCACGCTGATCGCCGGATCCTGGCAAACTATCCCGCGACGCGAATTCGCAGGGGGTGTCGGCGCGACTTTCGATCGACGTACAGTGCCGTCCGTTAACAAACGATCGGTTCGTGCGACCGAACTGTCGAACGCCTGTGCATCGCTGCGGCGAGTTCCTCATGGCGCAGTACCTGGGTTTCGCTTCCGGAAGAAGATTTCACGAACCCCAGCGACACGGTGTTGCGGTGACGTTCGACGAAAGAGAAGAAGGATGGCCCGGCGAATCCCAATCGCGCGAAGTCTCGCCTTCGAAATGACAGAAGCGCTCCTGTGCTCGCGCGTCGGTTACTTCGCACCTTCTAGGTGTGACGTTATCAATTAGGGTGATGACGACCGGTGACGGGTACCGGTACCTGCTGAACTCTGTCGTGTCCGGTGACGGCGACCGCGACGCCTCGTCTGTGTTGACGCGGTATTACGCGGAGGCCGGGACTCCTGGCTCGATGTAGCGCCGAGGGGGTCGCTACTGGTCGGTTCCGACGTTGTGTTCAACCCAGTCGCGCAGATGCTTCAACGGGGCGGCTGCGCTGTGTCCGAGGTCAGTAAGTTCGTACTCCACGCGAGCGGGAACCTCGGGGTAGACGGTGCGAGTGAGCAGGCCGTGGTCTTCCGGAAAGTGTCAAGGCGGGTGAGACAGATTCCGTCAGGCGGTCTGTATGAGGGCCTCCTGTGAGGGCTGGTTGATCCAGGCGGCCTCGGGCAGCTTGGGCGCCTGGGGTCGGCGGTGGCCGAAGCGCTCGGGACGGGCGGCGTAGGCCGCGTCCAGGGTGGCCTGGCGCTGGGCGCGGACCTGCCCGGCGGTGCCGAAGTGGACGCTGGCGGGGGTGTGCAGCCCGATCCCGCAGTGGCGGTGCTCGTGGTTGTAGTAGGCGAAGAACTGCTCGGCGAACGCGCCGGCGTCGGCCAGGGACCCGAAGCGCTCGGGGAAGACCGGGGCGTACTTCAGCGTCTTGAACGCCGCCTCGCTGTAAGGGTTGTCGTTCGACACGTGCGGGCGGTAGTGCGACCTGGCCACCCCGAGGTCGACGAGCAKCKGAGCGACCGGTTTGGAGGTCAACGAGGACCAGCGGTCGGCGTGGATC